>JARKOL010000319.1 GCA_029975745.1 Myxococcota bacterium
GCACCTGCTCGATTTCCAGCTTGTCGGCGAGATCCTGGCGGGTGATGACCCCGGCCGAGGCGGTGTTGCCGTTGATGGCCGTCACCAGCTTCGGGTGCATGCGCAGCACGGTCCAGGCCGACTGCCCGATCACCATGATGTTGGGGCGCATGATGGGCAGGTCCAGCGCGTGCATCAGCGCCGAGAGGGGGTCGGAGTTGGCGTAGTCGCTGAACTTGTCGGTTCCCGAGAGCGTCACGCGCTGGTTCGCGGGGTAGTTGTTCGGGTTCAGCACCAAGTTGGCCACGCGCACTTCGCGGTCCAGCTCGATGAGCTTGGTGATGGACTCCACCGCCTGCTTGCGGGGATCGAGCCCCTTGGGCGCGTTGTCCACGTCCTTCTGCGGGATGGAGTCGTCCAGGCCGAAGTCCTGCGTGATGCCGCTTTTTTCCTTGGCCCCGAACTCCACCTGGTTGGGCGGCGTGCGGCGGCCGACCCTGGTGTCGGGCAGGGTGATCTGTTCGGCGAAGTCGAACTCGTACCACTTGAACTCGCTGGCGCTCACGGGAACGCGGGGCAGCACTTCGTCGGCGATGCACTGGCGGTTCTTGAAGGCGATGGCGATTCCGGTCAGGACCGGATCGACCGGGAACGGATGGTTGGCGGCCATGGGATGCTCTCCTTAACCCTGGATCTGGCCGGGGATGACGTTCACGTCGATGATGTCGCCCGACACGCCCGACACCTCGGCCCAGCCGACGATGCGCGCGTTGGCCCCTGCGGCCGGGGTCGCCTTCACGCCCTTGCCGGCCGCGTCCGACGTGATGGGGTCGCCGCGTTCCACCGTGCCGCCCAGTTCCAGGTGCGCGAAGCCGCTTTTGACCACGTCCACGCGCTGCCCGGCGTCGCGGGCGATCTGTGAGTCCGAGACGCCCATGACGGCGTCCGTGGCGGCGGAAGCCTGGAGCGCGCCGCCGTCGTTGGCCCCGTGCTTGACGATCCGGCAGGGCGCGATGGCCCCCTCGGCGTCGTAAACCCGCATCAGTCCACGGTTCATTTGGCACCCGCCTTGCTGAGGTTCTTTTCGACGATCACGGCGGCCTCGGAGAAGCTGACGGGCGTCCCGGCCTTCTCGCGCTCGGCCACGACCTTGCGGACCGCCTCCGCGAACTCGCGCGGATCGTCCACGCCCGGGGGCAGCCCGGAACAGTTGTCGCGGGTGGCGCGCTCGCGGAAGTCCACCTGGACGGGCAGGCTTTCGAGGACGTCCTTGAGGGCGTCCACGGCGGACACGGTCCTGGTCTTGCCCTCCTCGGCGAACTCCAGGGGCGCGGCCACGGACAGGACCGGCACGAGCGCCAGGGCCTTGTCGCGC
>JARKOL010000343.1 GCA_029975745.1 Myxococcota bacterium
AGCGCCCCGCTCCCGTTCTCCAGGTGCGACAGGCCCAGGTACAGATACAGATCCGAAACCAGTTCGGGCGCGAACAGGTCCAGGTAGTCGGCGAGCGCGGCCGTCACGCCCTGCTCCAGGACGCCGATGGCCGCCGGAATCCGGATGTCCTTGTAGCGCTCCAGGCCCAGGTGGAGCAGGCCCCGGACGACGATCTCCGGACTCCCTGGGTCGTTTCGGGGCGCCAGATCGCTGATGCGCAGCACCTCGAACTCGGGTTCACGGGCCAGGACCGCGGCGGCCTCGTCCGCCAGTCGAGCCAGTTCGGTCGGGGGTTGCGGCTCCTGATCGGGGGGATGAAACAGGGCGTCGGGGTCGATTCGGAAGTCCCGGCCATCGACGACCAGGACGCGCACCCTGGGGAAGGGGGATGGCTGACCCGTCACGCCGCTGGGCGCGGACTCCTGACCCGCGGCCGCCGGCCCCGCCAGGCACGACAGGGCGACCACGATGAGGCCGATCCGACGGGCGCCGTTGCGGGCGGTTCGTCGGCGCGGTTCGCTAGCGAGCCTCCTGGACAAGCCCCTCCTCGCATCGCTTGTGGTTGTCGGTCAGATTCTCCTCGGTGACCACCCGGACGAACGTCCAGACGGGGTCGCCGTCGAGGCGGGCCCCCAGGCGGCCCTGCAGTGTGTCCCCCGACGCATCGGCCTCCAGTCGAGCGCCCATCAACGGCGCCGTCGGGTCACAGGGAATGGGACCCTTGAACGTGAACAGGACCCGCTCCTCGTCGAAGCGTCCCTCCTGGAGGAATCGGCAGTCGCAGCCGCCCGGGGCGGCAATCAGGAAGTACTCGTCCCGGAAGAAGCGTACCAGGCCGGTCACATCCGGCCCGAACTGCCCCAGGACCAGTTCGACGAAGACGCCGGGCTCCGGGTAGCCCTCGATATCAACAAGCTCCTGCGATCGATAGACGCCGGTCACCCGGTTGGCATCCGAGCAGCCGGACGCGCCGGTGGCGACGACCAGGCCGAGCAGGACCAGTGGACACAGATGGCGTTTCCAGGTCACGTCGGCCTCCGGGACCGAAGGACGTGCCGGCCGGGCGGGACGGAACCTTCCAGGAGCGGGCGCGGATCACTCGCCGGCCGTCGGCGTCTCCTCGAAGTCCTCGACATCCTCCGCCACCAGGGGCTCGCTCGCGTCCAGCCCTTCCGGGTCGCGCAGGATCGGGCGCGGCACTCCCTTGGTCAGCAGGTGCAGGCGGTCCTCCGCCAGATCCAGTTGCATCTGGGTGACCAGGTAGGCGCGGCGATTGTGTTCGGCCTTTCGCAGCGCCAGCCGGCAATGCCGGACGGCCTCGCTCAACTCCCGACGCAGCCGCTCGACCTCGTCCGCATTCGTCGCGGCCACCGGGGCGGCTGTCGCTTCCGGGGGCTCCACGCGGGGCGGTTTCTCGCGCCGGGCCGCCCGCGCCGCGTCCAGTTCCGTCCGCAGCCGCTCGATCTCGACGACCGCCCGCTCCCGATCGGACAGGGCGCGATCCCGCTCGGCGACGGCCTCCTTCGCCAGGACCTGGGCAGCGTCCCGAGCCTGCTCGGCCCCCTCGATTCGCGCGGCTGCCTGGTTGTAGCGTTCCTCCAGCCAGCGTCCCATCGCGTCCGCCTTGGCCTGCGACTCCCGGGCCCGGTCGCACGCCTGACGCGCGGCTTCGGCTTCCTTGCGGTTGGCGTCGCGTTCGCTCTCGGCCCCCTGTGCCGCCTTCGCCGACGCAGCGGCCTTGTCGGTGGCGCGGGCGACCTCCTTGCGGAGCCGCTCGATCTCCGAGCGCGCCTCGTCCAACTGGCGCCGGGCCTCGATCAAATCCTTGTTGGCGAACAGCGCCACGAGCTCCCCCTTGTTGCGATGGACTAGTCCAGTCCCTCGATCTGGAACGCCAGCGTTTGCGGATCGACCCGGTAGGTCACCATCCGCTCCAGGCGGTTCTGCGCGTCGGGCACCACGACCGGCACGGTGCCGGGGCCCCGGCTGTCGCCATCGAACCAGCCGTACGCGGCGACGATCACCTTGTCCCCAACGTGCGCCAGATGGGCCGCCGCCCCGTTGATGCATACCTTGCCGCTGCCCCGCTCTCCGGGCAGGCAGTAGGTCGTGAAGCGCGCGCCGTTCGTCACGTCCCAGACCTCGACCTCCTGCAGCGGCACGAAGCCGGCCGGCTCCAGAAGGTCAAGGTCGATGGTGATCGATCCCACGTAATCGACGTCGGCCTCGGTCACCGTTGCCCGGTGAATCTTGCCGACCAGGATCTTCCGTACGAACATGATTGCCTCCGGGGGTCAATCTGTCGAGCGCTTCTGTAGCACAACCGGGTCCTTTTTCAAAGGGATGCCGTGAGCCCCAATCCGCCGCCTTTGCCGCGATTCGGCCGGCGATCCAGGACCACCGGCCGCCCTGCCTTCACCGATTGGGTGCTCGATGCACCGCAAGCACACCCGCGCCCAAATCGGCTTGGCGGATCCGGGTGCGCCTCGGCCCGGTCCCCGCCCGTCGCCCGCCCGGCGGAACGATGTCCCCTCCGGGCGCGATAGAGTACAGGGTTGTTGGCGCGAACGCACGCGTTGCCCCCCGGGGGGCGCGGAGGACGACCTCGTCGGAATTCGTTGGTTGCATTGCGATCCTGTGGGGGCTTCTGTAAACTTCCTGCTGGTTGCAGGGGTCCTGACCGAATCGGTCTTCTTCGGGGGCGTGCGGATGAAACGGTTGTTGCTGAGCCTGGCGCTGGCGGCGTTCGGGCTGTCGGCCTGTGGTGGTGGCGACGGTCCCTCCGGCCTGGACATCGTCTACGACCTGGGGACCGACCCGCTGGACGGGTGGGTTTCGGACACGCCTGGAACGGACACTTCCCGCGACCCCGGGACCGTGGAAGACGTGCCCTGCACCGAGGTTCGGTTCGACTACTACGACGAGCAGGACGACCCCCTGAACGACTACCACTACGTGGTGGCCCTGGGGGCTCGGCGCGACGTGCGGGCCCAGTTGCACGAGTGCGGTGTCGGGGTCGAGGACCAGGGGGTTTCCTACGCCATCCTGGATCAATCCTACGAGGGCGTTTGTTCCCTTGAGGTCTCCTACACCTACACCATGACGGACGGCATCGTGGCCGTCGCCGTCAAGGGTGGGGATCGCAACGGGAACTGCGTGGTCGAGGCCTGTCTGGACGACGGCCAGTCCTGCCTGATCTTCAACGTTTCGGTGCGCAACAAGGACCCGGACCCCCTGGTCGTGGACATCGCCGAGTACTACGGCGAGTACCCCCAGATGGACACGGCCAAGGTGCTGCTGTTCAAGGCCGGGGCCAACGGGTCGCCCACCTGCGACGAGCTGCGTCTGGACGCGCTGCCGACGGCGACGACCCAGTCCACCGACTTCAGCATGATGAACCTGGCCCGGTTCAAGCAGCTCCCGAAGCTGGAGCAGGAACTGACCCAGACGTACGCCGTGCTGGCCCAGTGCTGGGAGTCCAAGGATCTGGACAAGACGGTTCGGGCCTACGGCTGCAAGGACAACGTCACCGTCGAGTTCGGGGCGAACCGATACGTCGAGATCGACTGCGCCGACATTCCGCCCCGGATCGTCGGATCCTACGATCTCACCAGCACCTTCGACATGGTCAGCGGTCTGCCTCCGACGATCGCGACCGTCGTCAACGTGATCATCGGGCTGTTCCAGAATCCGACCGGACAGATCCTGCTGCTGATGTGCCACCCGCAGTTCGGCGGGGTCCTGGGCGGCTCCTTCTGCAGTTACCTGTTCAACGACACCAGCAATCCGACGCTGGACAACATGGCCACCGTCGGGAGCATCGTGTCCACGATCATCAATGCAATCCTAATGGGCCTGCTGGCGGACAACTGCCCCGGCGACAACCCGGACCTGTGTACGAACATCTTCCAGATCGGCGGGGACGTCGGGGCGATCCTGAAGAAGTTCCAGTTGAAGTCCACGATGACCTGCACCAAGGAGCCGGACAAGAACGGCCTGCTGCCCATGGGGGCCTGTCGCGAGGTCTGGCACACCGTGATCCTGAAGTGGACGCTGGGCAAGGACTGCGATCCGCTGGACGACCAGTGCGGCACCGTGACGCTGTCGATGTCGGCGATTCCGGGGATCGAGAACGCCGTCGCGGCCAACATCGAGGCCCAGTTGCTGCCCGGCCAGCCCGGGTACAAGCTGGCGATTTCGAAGCATCCACTGGACCTGAAGTACGGGGCGCTGGTCAACTTCGCGATCGAGAAGATCCTGCTGCCGCAGGTCTTCGGCAACGGCCAGGACGGGTTGCCCGCGGTCGATTCCTACGAGGATCTGATCGGCTCGCTGCTGGCAGGCAAGGCGTGCATCTACGGCGGGACCTGTTGCGCGGAGTTCGCGAAGTCGGTCATCGGCCAGACGGGCACCCTGCCGGGGCTGACGACGAACCTGATCGAGGGGGCGTGCGAGGCGCTGATCATGACCGGCTCCCAGTACCTGCGCGACCTGCTGATCGGCCTGGACGCGACGCCGCAGAATTTCAAGATCGGCACGCCGATCGGCGATCCCTGTCCGATCTACGACAACGACAAGGACATGCGGTTCGACGGCCTGGGAACCAAGATGAAGCCGTGCAACTGGGATGCGGGCCTGACCATCGGTGGGGCCACGTATGATCCCGACGGCACGTTCTACGGGACCCGCCCATAGGCTCGTATGACCCCCCGAAAGGACCACGCCGACGAGTCCGAGTTTCGCGCCAGGACCCCGGTCCGTCTGGGGATCCTGACCAACCCGTCCGCGCATCGCAACCACCGACTGCCCCTGACGCACGGGCGTCTGGAGTGCCATCTGCAGTCGGCGTCGGATGCCGTCGTGACGGCGGACTCGTCCCAACTGGATGGGGCATTGCACACGCTGCTGGTCGAGCGGGCGGTCACCGTGCTGGCGATCAACGGCGGGGACGGCACGATCCACGGGGCCGTCAACGCCATCGTCCGGCTGCTGGGGGCGGACGTGGCCGCCGGGCGCGCGCGGTTTCCGACGCTGCTGTTCCTGAACGGCGGCACGTATAACATTGCCAGCCGGGCCTTTCGGACCAAGGCCGACCCGGTCTGGACGGTCCGCCGGTTCCAGCAGCGGTTCTCCGGCGCGATGCTGTCCGACCTGCCGACCCGGCGCCTGGGGTTGCTGCAAGTCGATCGTCCGGGCGTGGCGCCGATGCTGGGCATGGTGTTCGGGTCGCAGGTGATTCGCAACGTGCTGGAGTTGTGCGACCGGCTGGGGTCCGGCTACGTCGGGCTGGCGCGCCTGCTGGGCACCGGCGTGCTGGGCAGCGCCGTGCAGTCCCGGTTCTACCGCGAGAACCTGTGGCGCCTGCGACCGGATTCGGACACGGTCCTGGTGGACGGCAGGCGACAGCGGGACGTGCTGGGCGTCGTGGCGTCCACGATCGACATGAAGCTGGTACGGGGCCTGGTCTGGGCGCTGACGATGCCTCCGGGGGCCACCGGTTTCCACGCGAAGGTGGTCCGCGCCAAGACGCCGTCCGAAGTCGTTCACCTGCTGCCCCATCTGCTCTGGGAGATTCCCCACCACAGCATCGTGGCCTGCCCCGAGGCGCGGCGCCTGGAGATCTCTGGCGACTTCACGGTGGATGGGGAGTTGTATTCCCATCGGGGGCCGCTGACGATCGTCGCGGCTTCGCAATCGTTCCGCGCGCTGTCCGGAGACGAGTTCTGACCCAGGACGGCGCGGGGACCGGGACGCATCTTGGGGGCATTCGGATGGTGGAACTGCCCGTGCGCGACCCCATGTTCCAGGGCGCCGTCAAGGTGGTGGACGTGCTGCGCGCGGCGGGCCATGACGCCTGGATCGTGGGCGGCGCGGTGCGCGATCTGCTGATGGGCCAGGTGCCGCCCGACTACGACGTGGCGACGTCCGCCCGGCCCGAGCAGGTCATGGGCCTGTTCCGCAAGACCGTGCCGGTCGGGGTGCAGTTCGGCGTGGTTCGAGTCCGGCTTCTGGGGGGTGAGTTCGAGGTCGCGACCCTGCGGGCGGACATCGGGTACTCGGACGGGCGACGGCCCGACGCGGTGCGGTTCACCGACCTGCGGGAGGACGTCCTGCGGCGGGACTTCACGATCAATGGGCTGGCGCTGGATCCGGCGACGGGCGAGGTCATCGACCTGGTCGGCGGGCGACACGACCTGGAGGCGGGCGTTGTCCGGGCCATCGGCGACCCGGACGCGCGGTTCTCGGAGGATCGGCTGCGACCGCTGCGGGCCATCCGGTTCGCGGCACGCACCGGCTTCGTCATCGAGTCCGGAACGTACGATGCGGTGGCACGACACGCGGGGGCGGTGGCCGAGGTCTCTGCCGAGCGGATCGCCGACGAGATGCGCAAGCTGCTGACCGGGCCACGGCCGGGGACGGGCATTCGACTGATGGCGGACACGGGTCTGCTGGGGACGCTACTGCCGGAACTGCCGGGGGATGCGACCCGCTCGACCGCCGCGGACGCGCTGGATTGCCTTGGGGGGACGGGCGTTCCGGAGCGGTGGGCCCTGGGATGGGTGCTGCTGCTGTGGCCGCTGGGCGAGGAAGGGGCCCGGGACGTCATGAACCGCCTGCGACACAGCCGCAGGATGACGGTCGAGGTTTCGGCCTCCGTGGCGATAGGGCAGGCACTGGGGCGGACGGATCCCGGGGACGTCGTTGCGGTGAAGCGGCTGCTTCGGCGGGAGCAGGCGCCCCGGGCGATTGCCGCGCTGGCGATGCGACGCCTGGTTCAGGGACTGGATGCGGGCGCGGCAGCATGGGCCCGCGCGATGCTGGAGGTCTGGTCCCAGGAGGATCTGCATCCCCCGCGGCTGGTCACGGGCGATGATGCGATGGCGTCGGGCGTGTCCCGGGGCCCCGGGCTTGCCCAGGCCCTGGTGCTCGTCGAGGATGCCCAACTGCGTGGTGTCGTGACGACCCGGGACCAGGCGCTGGAGATGCTGCGGGCGCTGGGCAACGCGCGCCGTGACCGCGCACCGGACTAGGGCGCGCACGTTCCGGCCGGACCGGCAGTTCGCGCCACGAATTCTCTTGACTCTGCCACGGATTCGAAAAATGATACCGCTTCATTCCATCGTTCCTATATAATGCGGCGCCCTTGGTGCGGCGACTAGGAGGGCCCTTGTCCCCGTTCGACCGCGTGGTCCGCGAGATTCTCGACCAAGTCAGCCTGGTCAAGGTGGTGTCGGACTACGTCCCGCTGAAGAAGTCCGGGCGGACCTGGAAGGGGTTGTGCCCGTTCCACAACGAGAAGACTCCCTCGTTCCACGTGGACGAGGACAAGCGCCTGTTCTACTGCTTCGGCTGCCAGACCGGCGGCAACGCGGTCACGTTTCTGAAACTGGCCGGGGGTCTGTCCGGCGCCGAGGCGGTCCAGAAGCTGGCCGATATCGCCGGGATTCCGCTGCCCGAACGGGGGCCGACGGACCCGGCCGAGGACGCGGCGGCCCGGGAGCGGGCGGCCATGATGCACGCGGTTCATGCCGCGCACGACTATTTTCGTGGTGCGCTGGCGTCGCCCGAGGGCGAGCGGGCCCGCGCCTACCTGGCCGATCGCGGCATCGGGCCCGAGGTGGCGGACCGCTTCGGACTGGGCTTCGGCGGCGACGGCCGCGGCTTGATGGCCGAGCTGGCGCGTCGGAACGTGCCCGCGGAGATCGCCGAGGCCGTGGGGCTGGTGCTGCCGTCCCACCACGGCGGCGGCTGGTACGAACGGTTTCGCGGGCGCCTGGTGTTCCCGGTGTTCAACCTCGATGGCGCGCCGATCGCGTTCTCGGCCCGGCGCCTGCCGCCCGACGAGGACGGTCCGAAGTACGTCAACAGCCCCGAGTCGCCGATCTACACCAAGGGCGATGCGGTGTTCGGCCTGATCCAGGCCCGCCAGGCGATTCGCCACGCGCACGCCGCGGTGCTGGTCGAGGGCAATTTCGACGTGCTGGCGATGGCCGCCGCGGGCGTCGAGCACGTCGTGGCGCCTCTGGGCACGGCCCTGACGCCCCAGCAGCTTCGCATCCTGCGGCGCTTCTGCGATCGCGTCATCCTGTGCTTCGACGGTGACGAGGCGGGGAGGAAGGCCTCGCGTCGTGCGGTCGCGCTGCTGATCGAGGCCGGCATCGAGGGCGACGTCGCGGCGCTGGGGGATGGCGAGGATCCGGACACGCTGCGCCGGGACGGCGGGGCCGACGCGATCCACGCGGCGCTCGGGCGGGCTCGTCCGATGGTGACGTACCTGCTCGAGATGCTCATCCAGGCCCACGGAAGGACTCCCCACGGCCTGCGCAAGGTCGTCGAGGAGGCGCGGGACGTGTTCGCGACCGAGCGGGATGCGTTCCGCTACGGGCGGTATCGGGAGGAGTTGGCGCGCCTGCTGCAGGTGGACGTGCGCGAGATTCGCCAGATGCTGCGCGACCCCGTCCAGGCCGCCTCGGAGGGTGCCGTAACATCCGGGACCCCGGCAGCCGAAAGAACGCTGCTGGAACTGATGCTTTGTGACTACGCGCTGATCGATCGGTTCGTCGTCGAGGATCCCGAGGGCTCCCTGTTGACGGATCCCGAGGCGCGCGAGGTGTGGGCGCAGATCGTCGCCTCTCGGATGGGGGGCGAACTGGATCCCTGTGACGCCATCGTGCTGGGGGTCGAGAGCGAGGGTGGGGCGCTGCGTCGTCGCCTGGCCGAGTCGATGCAGGCGGACGGCCTGCATCCGGAGCCGGCGGCGGAGTTCGTGCAGACGTTGACCCGCCTGCGCCGCGAGGATCTGGGGCGACGGCAGCAGGGACTGCTGGCGCAGTTGGCCGAGGCCCAGACCGAGGGTCGTCTGGAGGACGCGGCGCGTCTGGCTGCCGAGGCGGCCCTGATGAAGCGAAGGATGCTCTCGATCGCCTGATCGGGATATGGAGAGCCGACGACCGCAGGGGGTCGCCGGCCGCTAGCAGGCGCGACGCCGTGCCTGAACGCGAGGTGGTGCATGGATACGTCGGACATTCGTCGCCTGATCGACATGGGCAAGAAGCGGGGGGGCTACCTGACGCTCGACGAACTGAACAGCGCGGTGACGCGCGACTCGGTCTCCCCCGAGGAGATCGACGAGATGCTGGTCCAGCTGCGCAACCACGACGTCGAGGTGGTGGATGGATCGCAGCCCCGCGCTCCCAAGCCGCGTGAGGCGTCCGTGCGACGCACCGGCGACGACGAGGACGCGTACGGCGAGGTCTATGGCAAGTCCAACGACCCGGTCCGGATGTACCTGCGGCGGATGGGCGAGGTGCCGCTGCTGACCCGCGAGGGCGAGGTCGAGATCGCCAAGCGCATCGAGGAAGGCGAACTGGCGGTCTTCAACCTGATCATGGAGACCGAAACGGCGATCACCGAGATCCTGGACCTGGAGGACAAGATCCGCCGGGACAAGTTGTCGATCAAGACGATCGTCAAGGATCTGGACGAGGACGACGAACTGGGCGACGAAAGCGCGACCCGCAAGCGGATCCTGGAGCAGCTCGACCGGGCCAAGACCCTGGATCGCGGGATTCACAAGATCCGGCAGCGCATCGAGAAGACCAACCTGTCCCCCAAGATGCGCAAGAACCTCGAGGACGAGCTGTCGTCGAACCAGGACGAGCTGCGCACGTTGCTGATCGACATGCGGTTGAATCGCTGCCTGATCCAGCAGATCGTCGAGAAGCTCAAGGGCATGATGAAGAAGGTCGAGGATGCCCAGGAGGACATCCGCGAGGTCAAGGCGGCGGTCGGAGGCGACCTGCCCGACCTGCGACGGATGATCCGCGAGGCGCGCGCGGCGACCAACCAGGTCGCCCAGGGTTTGACTGGCCGCCGCTTCACGCTGGAGCAGCTGGAGGAATTCGATCGCAACGTCCGGTACGCCCAGAAGCGGATGCGTCGGGTCGAACAGGACGCGAACCTCGAAGTGGGCCAGCTGGAGGCGACCTACACGTCGATCGTTCGCGCCGAGCAGCGCGCCGATCGGGCCAAGTGGGAGCTGGTCGAGGCGAACCTGCGGCTGGTCGTGTCGATCGCCAAGAAGTACACGAACCGCGGTCTGCAGTTCCTGGATCTGATCCAGGAGGGCAACATCGGCCTGATGAAGGCGGTCGAGAAGTTCGAGTACCGCCGCGGCTACAAGTTCAGTACGTACGCGACATGGTGGATCCGCCAGGCCATCACGCGGGCCATGCCGACCAGGCCCGGACGATCCGGATCCCCGTCCACATGATCGAGACGATCAACAAGCTGGTCCGCACCAGCCGCTACCTGGTCCAGGAGCTGGGCCGCGAGCCGACGCCCGAAGAGATCAGCGAGAAGATGGAGATTCCCGTCGAGAAGGTCCGCAAGGTCATGAAGATCGCGCGCGAACCGATCTCGCTGGAGACCCCGATCGGCGAGGAGGAGGACAGCCACCTCGGCGACTTCATCGAGGACAAGAAGACGCCCAGCCCCGCGGACAGCGTGGTTCGCGCGAACCTGACCGAGCAGATGCGGAAGGTGCTGTGCGGTCTGGGCACGCGGGAAGAGAAGGTCCTGCGGATGCGCTTCGGCATCGGCGAAAAGAGCGACCACACCCTGGAAGAGGTTGGCCAGGAGTTCAAGGTCACGCGCGAGCGCATTCGGCAGATCGAGGCGAAGGCGCTGCGCAAGCTGCGTCACCCGTCGCGGTCCAAGAAGCTGCGGACGTTCCTGGAGTAGGCCTGCGCAGGCCCCGGTGTCCCCGCGATGATTCACCCCGACACGACGGCGTTTCTGGATGGCCTGCAGAAGACCGGCATTCGGCCCGGGCTGTCCCGGATCCGCCGCCTGATGGCGCGCCTGGGTCACCCGGAGCGGGCGTATCCCTGCGTCCTGATCACCGGCACCAACGGCAAGGGCTCGACCGCCGCCTTCCTGGACGCGATGCTGCGAGCGTCCGGCCTGCGTGTCGGACTGTTCACGTCGCCCCACCTGGTCGATGTGCGCGAACGGATCCGGATCGACGGCGCCCTGGTGCGGCCGGCATTGTTCGATGCGTGCGCTGCCGACGTGCGGGCCGCGATGGCCGGGGGCGCGGGCCATCCGCCCATCCGGGCGACGTTTTTCGAGGCGTTGACGGCCATCGGGCTGCTGGCGTTCGCCCGGGACGGCGTGTCGTTCGCGGTCGTCGAGGTCGGCATGGGCGGCCGGCTGGACTCGACCAACATCGTGGAGCCGTGGGTGTCCGTCCTGACGAACGTGTCGCTGGACCACCAGCAGTTCCTGGGCCCCACGGTGGATGCGATCGCGATCGAGAAGATCGGCGTGTGTCGGCGGGGGCGTGTGCTGGTGACCGCGGTGGACGACGCGCTGTTCGACCGGACCCTCGGTCCGGCGCTCCGGCGTCGCGGAGTGCCGTGCCGGCGGCTGGGGCATGAGTTCCAGGTGCGGCGGCACGGGGACGGGATCGACTGGCAGGGACAGCGCGATCTGCGGGGGCTTCCGCTGGGACTGACCGGGTCGTTCCAGGCCGAGAATGCCGCCCTGGCGCTGGCCGTGGTCGAGGCGCTGGCGCCCCTGGGGATCCGCGTGGACGATCCGGCGGTCCGTCGCGGACTGTCGGCGACCGTCTGGCCCGGACGGATGCAGGTTGTCTCGCGGCGTCCCCTGGTCGTTCTGGACGGCTGTCACAACCCTGGAGCGGCGATGCGACTGGCCCAGACCCTGGACGAGGGGCTGCTCCCCCGTCCCCGCGTCCTGGTGCATGCGACCAAGCCGGACAAGGACTTTGTGGGAGTTCTGGACCTGCTGGTGCCCAGGGTCGATGCCGTGATCGAGACCTGGGTCATCGGGCTGGCCGACCCCAGGGATGTCGTCCATCGAGCCGTCCTGGTGGCTCGGCCGGGAATGACCGTCGAGGTCGAGCCGGACCTGGCCATGGCCGTCCGGCGCGCTCGGACGCTGGCCGGGGCGTCGGGCAGCGTGCTGATCGCCGGTTCGCTCTATCTGGTCGGGGCGGCGCTGGGTGGCCGCCCTTGGGAGGACGCATGACTGCCGCGCCCCGGGTCCTGATGGTCGTCGCCCCGCGCGACTTCCGGGACGAGGAGTACCTGGAGCCTCGAGCCGCCTTCGATGCCGCGGGGTTCCTGACGGACGTCGCCTCGTCCGCAAGCGGTCCAATCCGCGGGATGCTCGGCACCTGGATTCACGCGGATCTGGGCCTGGCCGAGGCCCGTGCCGCCGACTACGACGCTTTCGTGTTCGTCGGGGGGGACGGCGCGGCCACGTTCCTCGACAGCCCGGTTGCCCATCGGCTGTGCGTTTCCGCCGATCGGGACGGTCGCGTGCTGGCGGCCCTGTGCATCGCCCCGGCAATCCTGGCGAATGCCGGCGTCCTGAACGACCGGCGGGCCACAAGTCATTCCTCTCGCAAGGCCGCTCTGGTCCAGCGTGGCGCGGTGTTCGAGGAGGCTCCCGTCGTCATCGACGGCTGGCTTGTCACCGCCGACGGACCGTTGTCGGCCGGGGCATTCGGTCGGGCCGTCGTCGATCGGATCCGGATGCGCGCGGCGGTCCCGGATCCTCCGTCAGAATTCGTTACGTCCAGGAATGATTGAGGAGGTCGGTCAGGAGCGATCACCAATCAGGTGA
>JARKOL010000347.1 GCA_029975745.1 Myxococcota bacterium
ACACCTCTGGACATCCGCGTGATGCCCAAGTCGCTTTGAAGTCACGAGCGCGCCCAGCGAGCACGACTCCCGGCGGACGCCGTGGGGCGCAGCGGGCGGGTCGCCGCCGTCAAGCCGGCGGCGGGAGAGCTGCCTCAAGCGACAGCAGTCCAGGGTGGGCCGCTGGAGAGCTGGGTCAAGCCCCAACTGTCCAGGCCGGCATGCCCGGTACCCCAGCCTTACGCGACCAGGCCCCGATGACGAGGGGATGGGTCAGCCCCACGCCCGATGGCACGTCGCGGAAACCATGGTATGGTCCCTGTATCCCCGAATGCCGGAGGCGCCATGGGTCTGATGCTGGACTTGCGCCAGATCGTGTTCGTGCTGTCCGATGCACTGGACCTGGTCGGGGTGGACGACGTGGCCCACGGGAAGCGGGTCGCCTACATGGCCCACCGGATTGGCACCTCGGCCGGGCTTGGCCCGCACGAACTGGACGACGGGATTCACGCGGGGCTGTTCCATGACTGTGGCGTTTCCTCGACCCGAGAGCACCGCGACCTGACGGCGGGCCTGGACTGGGGCGGCGAGGAAGCGCACTGCATCCGGGGCGAAACGCTCGTCTCCTCGTTCGCACCGCTGGCGCGCCTGGCCCCGGTGATCCGCTGGCACCACACGCACGCCAGCACGCTATCGAGACTCGACGCCCCCGCGCCACTGCTGCGGCTGGCCAATCTGATCTACCTGGCCGACCGGGTCGATGCGCTGGTCGCCGCGGCCCCGGAACCGGATCCTCTGCTCGCAGCAGCCCGGATTCGCACCCTGATCGCCGAGAACCGGGGCACGCGGTTCATGCCGGATCTGGTGGACGCGTTCCAGGACGAGTCGTCGCGCGAGGCGTTCTGGCTGACGCTCGAGCCCCGGGCCCTGGGGCCGTGGCTGGGAAGCCTGCTCAGGAATCGCCCCCTGCACCCGATGTCCCCGGCGGACCTGAAGTCCCTGGCGTCCGTGCTGGCGACCATCGTCGATGCCAAGAGCCCGTTCACGGCCGAGCACTCGCATCGCGTCAGCGCCGTGGCGCGTCACCTGGCCCTGGAACTGGGCATGGACCCGGTGCGGGTGGCGTTGATCGAGGTCGCGGCCCTGCTGCACGACCTGGGCAAGCTGCGCGTTCCCGATGCCATCCTGGACAAGCCCGCGCCGCTGGCCGTCGCCGAACGGATCCGGATCACGCGCCACGCCTTCGATACCTGGCGAATCCTGTCGCGCATCCAAGGGTTCGACGAGGTCGCGGGCTGGGCGGCACATCACCACGAATGGGTGAGCGGCGGTGGCTACCCCTTCGGACTGTCGGGTGACGCCCTGGGGCCCGAGGCCCGGCTGATTGCCGTCGCGGATGTCTTCCAGGCGCTGCGGCAAGATCGCCCGTATCGGCACCCAATGGACCCGGCCCAGTCGATGTTCCACGTTGATCGCATGGTCGCCCAAGGCCACCTGGACGGGGATATCGCGGGCCTGCTGCACCGGAACCTGCCGGACTACGCGGCCGCCGCGGACGGGGCCTGAGGACCGGCGTTCCAATCCTTTACAAGCGCGACGCAGCGCGGCAGAATCGGCCCAACCCTTCGGGAGGAAGCAATGAAGGTCAGCTACGAACACGTGATTGACGCCCCGGTCGAAAAGGTCCTGGCCGCGTACGCCGACGATGCGTTCTATGTGGAAAAGGCGCGCAACTCCGGTGCGACGCAGGTCGAAATCCTGGAACGCCAGGAAATGCCGGGCGGAAAGCTGCGCAAGAAGGCCCGCATCACCGAACCGTCGCGCGTGCCCGCGTTCCTGCGCAAGAGCGAAACGGACACCTACGAGGACGACAACGTCCTGGATCCCGCGAACCGCGTCATGACGTGGAAAGTCACGCCGTCGATGATGGCCGACAAGTTCTTCCTGTCGGGCAGCGTCGAGTTCCACCCCCAGGGTGACAAGACCCGCGTGGTGTTCCACAGCCAGCTCGAGGTCAAGATCCCGCTGGTGGGCGGCAAGGCCGAGAAGATCGGCCTGGAGAAGACGGAAGAGGAAGTGGGGCGCCAGGCCGCGTTCATTCGCCAGTGGGTGGCAAAGCACTGACATCGCCCGGGGGCCCGATCACGCGAACCCGGAACGATCCCGCCGACGACCGACGAATCCGCATCTCGACCCCCCGCAGGACTCCAACGCCCAGCGCCGCGCCGCCCAGGAAGGCGCCGGCAGCGATCAGATCGCGCGTGGTGGCGCCGATGTTTGCCTGGTTCAGGCCGCCCCAGGCCCCGATGCCGCACCCGATCGCCAGGATCATGGGCACCCCATAGACCCACCAGACCGCCTTGAGGACCGCGCCCTCGGCGATGGCGACCTGGACGATGTCTCCGGGAGCACAGGCAAACGGGTCCTCCGCCTCGAAACGTACGACGGCGCCTCGCGATAGCGGAGTACACGCCCCCTTGGCGTGGCAACCGTCGCAGGCAGCGCCTCGCCGCACCTCGACGCGGACGCGCCCGGCGGACAGACGCTCGACGACGGTGCCGGTCTCGATCATTTCGGGTTCTCGCTTCGCGGTTGTCGGTGCGCAGCACGGATTCCGACACCAGGAGCAAGGGCGCCGTCAAGCCGGCGCACTCCAAGGCAGGCCGGCGACCCGCCCCCGCACCCGCACCCGTGCCCGTGCCCGTACCCGCGCCCGTGCCCGCACCCGCACCCGCACCCGAGCCCCTACCCCAAAAACCCCCGCCCCGCCTCAGGCGTCGGCGGGCTTGGGCGCCGCGGCGGCCTGGGCGGCGGCCTTCCTGGCGGCCTCGGCGGCCTTGCGTTCGGCCAGAACCCGCTTGCCCTCTTCCTTCACGGCCGGGTCG
>JARKOL010000349.1 GCA_029975745.1 Myxococcota bacterium
GCGGTCCTGCTGGAAAATCCGGTCGTGTCCCGATTTCGGGATGGGTGCGCACCGGTACCCTGGATCCCGTCCAAATTCGCCCCTGCCAGGCCGAAAATCGGCGTTTCTGACCGCGTTGATGCGAGCACGAGAGTGCCTGGACCCCGAATTCAACCCGTCGCGGGCTCCATCAGCCCGCCCAAAACCCTTGCAGCGCGGATTGCTCTTTCGGCCATTGCCTTTCCTCCGTCCAGCCCGCATGGTAGCAGTTGGCGCGTCGGCGACGAAGCCGGAAAGGAGTCCCATGACCCGGACGATCCCGCAGCCGGACTGGCAGACCCTGGATGCGCTGCGGCGCCGGTTCCTCCTGGCCGGCCCCGGCGGGCTTTCGGACTACTGGGCATCGGACCACGACCTGGCGCAGTACGATGCGACCTTCGCCGAGCGTATCCGCTGGAAGTGGGCCGCCGTGCTGGGCGAATTGCGGACGAACCCCGCGTGGGCCCTGCCCGGCGGGATGACCCTGCTCGACTGGGGGTGCGGCACGGGCGTCGCCGCCCGGGCGTTCCTGTCGGCCTTCCCCGCGATGCGGGATGGCCACGTGATGGTGTCGGACCGGTCCAGCCGCGCGTGCGAGTTCGCCCTTGGTCGGATCCGCGACGAGCACGCGCCCGCGCGGCTGTCGCGCTTTGTGGGGGGCCAGATCCCCCGGGACACCGTCGTCCTGGTCAGCCACGTCCTGGACGAGCTCCCCGGTCCCGCCCTGCAGGCGCTGCTCGCGCTGCTGCGCCAGGCCGAGGCCGTCGTCTGGGTCGAGCCCGGCACGCAGGCCCTGGGGCGGTCGCTGGCCGGGCTCAAGGCGACGCTGCTGGACCGGTTCACGACCGTGGCCCCGTGTCCCCACGACCAACCGTGCGGGTTGCTGCAGCCGGGTCGCGAAAGGGACTGGTGCCATTTCTTCGCGCCCCCGCCCCCGGAGGCGTCCCAGGACCGGCGCTGGAGCGAGTTCGGCCGCCGCATGGCAATCGACCTGCGCTCGCTGCCGACGAGCTTCCTCGTGATGCGTCGCGCCGCGCCGTCCCCGATCGATCGGCCTCCCGGGCAGGTGAGGATCCTGGGGCGCCCGCGGCCGTCCAAGGGACTCGTGACCTGCCTGGGGTGCGATCCGTCCGGGGCGGTCGTCGAGATGCGGGTCCTCCGGTCGCACGATCGCGCGACGCATGACCGGCTTCGCGAAGGCGGGTTCTGCCTGCGGGTGCCCAGGGCGTCATGAGCTGCGTCAGTCCGTCGAGCCAGAGGGTAAGCCCCTCTGTCCTCCTGTTTCGCGCCCATGCCAGAAACACAATTTCGCCCCTCGCTTCGCTCGGGGAAAAGAATCAAATCACCAAAGAACCAAAGGACCCATCACGGTCTCCGGAACTCCGCTACCGCACACAACGGACGCGGTAGGCGTAGGCGGTGACGTCGGCGTACACGTGGCCGCCGACGAAGCGGACGAGGAATGCGAAATCGACGTAGTCCGCGACCGGCGACGAAGACCAGTACCAACCGCAAGTTCCCTCCATCGCAGCCGGCCAGTAACACCCGTTCGCCGGACCTGCCGAGTAAGAACAACCACCACACGAACTGTCCCAGCAACTGCTGGCCGAAAGACACGAATCCGTCACCCCGCAACTGCCGCCCGTCTGCGTCGCGGCACATCCCCGAATCAAGCTCCGGAGTTCGCTGATCGTCGGCAGTCGCCAGCCGCCCCCAGCCAATGACAACGACGCACAATACGACTTCGCCTCACTC
>JARKOL010000352.1 GCA_029975745.1 Myxococcota bacterium
CGCCCTCGGCGTCCCGCGTCCGGATGAAGTAGCCCGAATCGACGATGTCCCGGGCGAACCGGGTCAGATAGGCATCCGTCTGGCCGCAGGCCTGGCGCACCGTATCGTCGCGCGACCAGCGGGCGGCGAAGCGGATCCACGGCACGACCCGAAACAGGTGGCCCACGTCGTCCTTGGACCGCACGTTCGTCACCCAGACGGGACCCCAGTGGGGGTTGTCCGGCACCAGGAACCGCGAACAATTCCAGCGGTCGTAGGGATGGTGCCAAGGGGTGTAGTCCACCGCCTTCCGCCGACCATCGTGCGTCACGTACTCGTGGTTGAACGTCACGATGTTCCGCGCCATCAGGTGGTCGAGCGGGTCGTCGGCATCGAAGGCCATGCCCAGCATCAGCGCCGTGATCCCGTCGCACAGTCGCCCGGCCAGCAGCGTGGCGGCCGGATCCTGGCCCAGCAGGTCGCCGGCAATGGCGGCCCCCAGCAGCCCGGCATTCGGGACCAGGATGTTGTGGCCGCCGTGCTCGTCCAGTGGGCGATGGCGGTAGTACACCACATCGCCCTGTCGGACCGGATCCACCTCGGACCACCACAGGGCGTACCCGCGCATCCCCGTCGAGGCATCGACACCGTGGGTCGCCCGCAGGACATAATCGAAATACCCGACGTCCCGAAGGAAGGTCCCCAGACGCGACGACAGTTCCGTCACCTCGGCCGGCGGAACGGGTGGCCCCTCGTCAGGCCGCTGCAGAGGGAACGGCAACCCGCCGGCCAGTTCCGGGGGCGGCCACGCCAGCGGCTCGACGGCGTCCCTCGGAACATCCGGGTCGGGAACGTCCGCGACCCCGGGGGCCGATGTGCCGCACGCGCCCAGCAGGCAGGCCGCCACGACGACGCACCCCAACCGCGACCCCGACGAAACGAACCGCTTGCGGACGGCGCCCTTCATGGCGGGAATGATGCCCGCCGGTTCCACCGAACGTCAACGGTAATCGCAGGCCCCCGACACGCGGATCGTGCGCTTGTGCCCGGGCCATGAATCCACGAGGATCTTCGATACCGGGTCGGGGTCACCAGCCATTTGCGACGAAAGACACCCGTGGACGCAGGGGGGTAACAAGATGGCACGTCGAGGGTTCGGAAGGTTGCGGGGACTCTTGCGGGAACTGGCGCTGGGACTGGGGATGCTGGGATTGCTGGGGGTGATGGGCCTTGCCGCCTGTGGCGACGAGGCCGGAGGCGACGACCCCGTCGTGCTGCCGCCGGGCGTGGGCGCCTTCCCCGAGGCGACGCCCCCCCAGGCCGCGGTCACCCAGGCGCTGGACGGACTGCTGGCCGAGTTCGCGGACGCGGCCGATCCCGCCACGATGGCGGCCATCGATGCCTACGTGGCCGGCCACACCCCCCAGGAGCCGCCCGAGGACGTCGTCCACCACGAGCCGGCCGGGGAAGCCGACCTGCTGCGGATGATCGGCACCAAGGCGTTCCTGATGGGCGACACCGCGACGGCCGGGTGGTGCCTGACCCGGGCGGCACTGCTGGACCCGGCGCGCGGACTTTCCCAGGTGGCGTTCCTGCTGAACCAGGCGCAGCGGTACGACGAGGCCCGCGTCCTGGGCCTGAAGGCGACGACCCTGGCCCCGGACGACCCGGTGGCCCAGGGGAACCTGGCGTTTTCCTACTGGCGCCTGGGGGACCTGCCCCGGGCCCGCTTCCACCAGACCCTGGCGGTGGGCCTGGTGCCCGAGGACCCATGGCCGAAGGTCCGCCTGGGCGACATCGCCCGGGACGCCGGCGACGTCATTTCGGCGCATCTTCTGTACCAGATCGCCCAGGTGCGCGCCCCGGACGACCCCGAGATCGCGGCGCGCCTCGAGGCCACCCCCCTGCCCGAAGTCGCATCCCCCCTGGTTCCGCGCATGCTGGGTCACGTGGCCTCCGCCGCCCAGACGCCGACCCTGGCCGAGGACATCGAGGCGATGGTCAAGCCGCTGGACGACCAGTTCACGGACCGGATTTCCGAAACGGGCGATCTGAAGCTGGCGGCACTGGACCTGCGCCAGGCCGAACTGCAAGCCAACCTGGCCACCAATTTCGGATGCCAGGCGGAGTGCGGCAGCAACGACGACTGCAAGCTGGCCTGCTTCAACGCGATGTGCGCGGCCGAGGTCGCCTCGCACGGCAAGCTGGCGGACACCCTGACGCCCCTGCCCGCCCGGGACGAGGCCGCGGCCACCGAGTTCCTGTCGTCCATGCACGCCGCGGTGGCCCAGGTCCTGGCGCGGCACGTCAACGACCCGCGAACGGACGCCGAGGACATCGCCGGCGTACTGACGGACGCCCGGGTGCGGGAGCAGGAAGTCTGGGTCATGATCGAATACGGCTACTCGGGCACCCAGGCCGGGGTCGATCTGGATGCCATGTACCCCGCCGGGTTCTGCGAGGCCGCCGCCGAGTTCGCGGAACAGTTGGCGGCCCGCCGGGCCATGTTCGCGAACCCAGGCGTCACCGCCGACATCTGCCTGGATGGCGTGCTGTGCGTCGGGGTCAACAACGGCGCCATCAGCCTGTCCGGCAACATCGGGGTGCTGGCCGGGGACATCGCGTACGACCCCCGGACCGGCGACTTCACCCTGGGCCTGGGACTGGGCATCAAGGACCCCACCGGCACGATCGATGCGTCGCTGGCCCTGAAGTTCAGTCGCAAGCAAGGCGTGGGCGTGGGCGCGGACATCAAGATCGGCGGCCCCGCCAAGGTCAAGTTCGGACGGGACGTGTACCTGGGCAACTGACCGCGCCGCCGCCACCGCGGCATGTGCCGGAGCCCGGGACCCGGCCGCGAGCCCCGGGCCCGTTCGTGGTACATTTGCAGCCGTCCTTCGGAACGGAGCGCGCACCATGACCCCAGCCGAACGCGCCCGCATCGAGCGGGACTTCATGCGGCACATCAATGCCGGGCAGGTCCGCTACCTGCGGGCCGGCCACCTGGATGTCATCGAGCACGACCGCCAGGGCGCCGGCTTCACCGATCCGCTGTCGGGGCGGCGCATGATCGACGCCTTCTCGTCGGCCGGATCGTTCAACGTGGGGCGGCACAATCCCCAGGTGATGGCGGCGCTGGACCAGGCCCTGGACGACGCGGACCTGGGGACGCACGGGTTCGTTTCGCGCGCCAAGGTGGAACTGGCCCAGGCGCTGGTCGATGTCGCGCCCCCGGGCCTGGACCGGGTCGCGTTCGCGGCCGGCGGCGGGGACGCCATCGATTGCGCGTTCAAACTGGCACGCGGTGCCACAGGCCGCACGACGATCGTTTCGACGGTCAAGGCGTATCACGGCCACACCGGCCTGGCCCTGTCCGCCAACGGCAAGCCCCACTACCGGGCGTATTGCGAGCCGCTGGCCCCGGGATTCCGGTTCGCGCCGTTCAACGACCTGGACGCGATGGCTCGCCTGGTGGACGACGACACCGCCGCCGTGGTCGTCGAGCCCGTCCAGGGCGAGGCCGGCATCTTCGTGGGCACGCCCGAGTACCTGGCCGGCCTTCGCGACCTGTGCGACCGGCATGGCGCGCTGCTGATCTTCGACGAGATCCAGACGGGCTGGTGCCGCACGGGACGCATGTTCGCCTGCGAGCACTCGGGCGTGGTGCCCGACATCATGACGGTCGCGAAGTCGATGGGTGGCGGCCTGTTCCCGAACGCGGCGCTGCTGTACCGGGGCACGCCGGCCCTGGCCGGCTTCGTCGAGGCGGACCCGTGGTTCCACCGCAGCGTGGGCGGCGGTTCCGACCTGGGCTGCCGCGTGTCCCTGGCGGTCATCCGGTATCTGCGGGAACACCGGATCTGGGAAAACGCCGCGGCGCGCGGACGGCAGTTGCGGGCCGCCCTCGACGCGTTGCGGCGCGACAATCCCCGAGTCATCCGCGAGGTCCGCGGCATCGGCCTGATGGTGGGCATCGAGTACCTGCACGAATTCATGGGGCCGATGATGTCCGACGCCCTGGCGCGGCACGGCGTGTTCGCGGCGTACTCGGGCAATGCCCCCCAGGTCATGCGTTTCATGGTCCCCGTCACGGTCGGAGACCAGGACATGGCGCAGTTGATCGCGGCCATCCAGGCGGCGGTCGCGGACATGAAGCGCCTGCTGCCGCTGGCGCTCCCGGCGGCGCGGATTCCAGGGGTGCTGCGGCTGATCAACGACGAGCGGGTCCAGACCGCGCTGTTCGGGGCGATGCGACGCGTCGAGGACCTGGCCGGTGCGCTGAAGGGGGGACGGCGATGAGCGAACAGCACGAGACCCTGCAAGCCTTCGCCGATCTCGTGTCCGCGTCCCAGATCGCGCAACTGGCCGAACTGGGGATCGACTTCGTCGAGGCGGGCGGTGACGGCGCCTGGATGCGGGACACGGAGGGCAACCGCTACCTGGACTGCTTCGGATCCGCGGGAACGTTCCTGGTGGGCCGGCGGCATCCCGACCTGGTGGCGGCGCTGCGCGCGGCCATGCGCGCGACCGATCAGGGCAACTTCCCGATGATCAGCCAGGAAAAGGCCGAACTGGCGCGGGAGTTGGCGCGCCTGACCCCCGGCGACCTGGACTGCACGATGTTCAGCGTCATGCGCGGCGAACCGATCGAGTTCGCCTGCAAGATCGCCCGGGGCGCCACCGGACGACCGGGCCTCCTGTCGTTGTCCGGCGGCTGGCACGGCGAGACCGGATTCGCCATGGCGCTGTCCGAGCGCACGGACCTGGACCGCTTCGGCCCCGGCATCCCCGGCACGCGGCGCCTTTCGGCTGCCGACCCGACCGCGATTCGCGAGGCCATCGACCGGCAGACGGCCGCCGTCGTGCTGGAGCCCTTCCAGGTCGAAAACGGGTGCGCGCGCCTGCCCGAGGAACTGATCCACGACATCCGGACCTGGTGCAGTCGGCACGGAGCGTTGCTGGTGTTCGACGAAACCCAGACCGCCCTGGGGCGCACGGGGCTGCGCTTCGCGAGCGAGGCGTCCGGCGTGGTTCCCGACATGCTGATCCTGGGCGAGTCGCTGGGGGGCGGCGTGTTCCCGATCGCGGCCACCGTGTGTACCCAGCGCGTCAACGCCTTCCTGAACCGGCACCCCATGATCCACCTTTCGACGTTCGGCGGGTCGGACGTGGGCTGCCTGGTGGCGCGCCAGATGCTGGCCCTGTGCGAGCGCATCCGCCCCTGGCAACTGGCCGCCGCCCACGCGCCGGGGCTGGCCGCGGGACTGGCCGAGGTCGCGCGGGCCCACCCGACGGTACTGGCGGACGTCCGGGGCGCGGGGATGGCCTGGGCGCTGCGGGCCACCGACGAGCGGACGGCCCGCTCGCTGTGCCGCGGCCTGCGGCGCCACGGGGTGGTCGCGATGCCGGGCAACGTGCAGCGAAGCGCGGTGGTGCTGCGCCCCAGCCTGCTGGCAACCGCCGACGAGATCGCGTTCCTGCTGCAGGCGGTGCGTGCGGCGGCGGCGGACGCCGCCAGGGAGGCGAACGCGTGAAGTCGCTGTACTTCGAAAACAGCCTGGCCCGGGTCCTGGCCCTGAAGGCCGCCTCGCTGGTCGATCGACACGCCGCCCTGGGCCCGTTGTCCACGCTGCGATGGGCCGAGGTGCCCGAGCCGCGCATCCCGAATCCCCGGTGGCTGAAGGTCCGCAACCTGGCGTGCGGCCTGTGCGGCACCGACCTGCACTTCATGTTCATGGAACTGGCCCCCAAGGGCTACGCCGCGGCGGTGCCCGGTGTCGCGGCCAAGGACCTGGGGCACGAACTGGTCGGCGAGGTGATCGAGACGGGCGACCAGGTGGACACCTGCCGGGTGGGCGACCGCGTGGCCATGCGGATCGACTGGCCGTCCTGCGCTCAACTGGAAATCGATCCGCCCTGCGACCCGTGCGCCCGGGGGCGCTACATGCTGTGTACCCAGGTCGGCACGCGCGACCTGCCGCTGCGCCACCCCGGAGGCGGCTTTTCGCCGCGGATGGTGATGCACCGCTCGCAGCCGTTCGTGGTGCCGGCCGACCTGTCCCAGGACGCCGCGCTGCTGCTGGAGCCGCTGGCCAGCGCGATCCACGGCGTGCTGGCGGCGCCCCCAACGAACGGCGATCGCGTCCTGGTGGTGGGCGCCGGCACGATCGGCCTGCTGACGGTGGCCGCGGTCCGCGCACTGGCCCCGGGCGCCCAGGTCTGGTGCGTGACGCGCTATCGCTTCCAGTCGGACGTGGCCCAGGCCCTGGGCGCGACGATACTGGAGCGGGCCTCGTACGCCGACATCGCCGGGGCCTCCGGCGCCCGTCACGTCACGGGCTATCTGGGCAACCAGATCCTGCTGGGCGGGTTCGACCGCGTGTTCGACACCGTCGGCAACGATCGCAGCCTGCACGACGCCCTGCGCTGGGTTCG
The DNA here is from genome assembly GCA_029975745.1 of Myxococcota bacterium. GTDB lineage: Bacteria > Myxococcota_A > UBA9042 > DTJE01 > DTJE01 > DUVQ01. The sequence continues at coordinate 6,415 of JARKOL010000352.1, forward strand.
CCCCCAGGGCGACCTGGTGGTGATGGGCATCAACTTCGACCCCGGGCGGATCGACTATTCGCCGATCTGGGCACGCGAGATCCGGCTGACGGGCATCAACTGCCACGCCACCGAATCCGACGGCCGCACGTCCTTCGACATCGCGGCGGACCTGTTGCGGGCCGGCGCCGTCGATCCCGCGCGCATCATCACGCACCGGTTCCCGATGCCCCGCTACCGCGACGCCGTCCGGACCTTCCTGGACAAGGCGAATTCGCGCGCCATCAAGATCGTGCTGGACCACTGACTGGCGGTCCGGCGGGCAGCCGATCCACGTGGGGCCGCAATGCCAGGGTCATCGCCGGAATCGATTCGCGTGCGCCGCCTTCGAATTGCCCTTTCGCCTTGATTCGGCGGTATCCTTCGGCCCGGGTGACCCCTGCCCGCGAGGCCCGGAATGGATCCCGTCGTCCTGATCGTCTTCCTGCTGGTCTATTGCGGCATGATCCTGGGCGGCATTCCGGGCCTGGCGCTGGACCGCACCGGAGTCGCGCTGCTGGGCGCCATCGCGCTGCTGGCGTTCGGTCGCGTCGGCCTGGACTCGGCCGTCGGCGCGATCGACGTCCCGACCATGGCCCTGCTGCTGGGCCTGATGGTCGTGTCGGCGCAGTTGCGCATGGGGGGCTTCTATACCCGGGTCATCCGCGCGCTGGGCGACAGCCGCCTGAAGCCCGGCGCCCTGCTGGCCGCGGTGATCGGCGTATCCGGACTCCTGTCCGCGGTCCTGGCCAACGACGTCGTCTGCCTGGCCGTGACTCCGGTGCTGGCCCATGTCTGCGCGCGGCGGCGCCTGGACCCGGTGCCCTTCCTGTTGGCCCTGGCCTGCGCCGCGAACGTGGGTTCGGCGATGACCCTGATCGGCAATCCCCAGAACATGCTGATCGGCCAGGCGTTGCACCTGTCCTTCGCCGGCTACCTGGCCTACGGCGTCGTCCCCGCCCTGGGCGGGCTGGGCCTGGTCTGGGGCGTCGTCCGGATCCTGTACCGGGGGCGCTGGACCACCGACACCCACCTGCCGCCCCCCGACCTGCCGGACTTCAACCCCTGGCAGACGTCCAAGGGGCTGGTGGTCCTGGTCGGCCTGATCGTCGTGTTCCTGTGGGAGCCGTTTCCCCGGGAACTGGCCGCGCTGGCCGCCGCGGGCATCCTGTTCACCAGCCGCCGCATGGCCTCGCGCCGCTTCCTGGCGCTGATCGACTGGCCGCTGCTGGTCCTGTTCGCCGGGCTGTTCATCGTCAACCACGTCCTGGCCGCCTCGGGCGTGCTGGGGCGCCTGACCACCGGGCTGGCCGAGGGCGGGATCGACGTCGCGCGCCCCGCGTGGATGTTCGGCGCGTCCGTCGTGCTCTCGAACCTGGTCTCGAACGTGCCTGCGGTGATGCTGCTGCTGCCGTCGGCCACGCACCCCCAGGCCGGCCCCATCCTGGCCCTGGCCAGCACCCTGGCCGGCAACCTGTTGATCGTCGGCAGCATCGCGAACATCATCGTCATCGACCAGGCCGCCCGCTTGGGCATCCGGATCGGCTGGCGCACCCACGCCCGCGTCGGTATCCCGGTGACCGTGCTGACGCTGGGGCTGGCGGCACTGTGGCTGCAATTGCTGGCGTGACCGCCGGCCAGGGAGGACCATGCGGCACTACCGACGCATCCTGGGCCTGACGTTCGGACTCCAGATCGTGCTGTTCGTGGGCATCTGGCTGGCGCTGGTGCCGACGGGATTCGCGCCGGTGGATGGACCGGACTTCCAGGCCGACCTGCCCCGCCTGTGGCCCGCCGAGCCGTTCGCCGAGGCCCCCTGGACGGGCCGGTCGGCGCACCTGACCTCGGCGCTGCACGTGGCGACGACCCCGGTGACGGGCGACCCGCGCCAGGCGCTGGACCAGGCTGCCGCGGAGCTGCACTGCGACCCGGTCGAGTCGATCGACCTGCCCGTCGGCGCCGGCCGCTTCCTGTTGTCCGGGCGCGGCAAGCACTGGCGGGCGACCCTGCTGCTGCACGCCCCCGGACGCCTGGTTCGGGTCGAATGCCACCAGGCCCGGGGCAACGCCGCGGACCCCCTGTACGCCGTGGCGCGAATGGCTGCCTCGGTGCGCCTGACCGACCCCGCCGGCGCCTCCTGGATGCCGCCCCCGCTCGAGGTGCTGGAAGACATCGTCCGCCCCGCGGTGGATCGACACCTGATGCCGGCCTCCAAGGTGCTGCCGCCGATGATGGGGTTCCTGGTGCTGGTGGCCGCCGGCCTGTGGCTGCACGGACGCTTCGCCGGGCGCATCCCCGCCGACCGGCCGACGATCCCGCCGCTGCGACTGGCCGAGCCCAACGTCTATGTCGAGTCCCGACGACGCTGGCAGCGACGCGGCACCCTGGGGGCGATGGTCCTGGACGGCAGCGGACTGCGCATCTACTCGATGGGGCGGGAACTGGCCCACGTGCCCCCGGACCGACTGGGCGCCATCCGCCGCCCCCCGGGCAGGAAGGCCGACCAGGGTTTCGAGATCGACGCGCCCAAGGGCGTCGTGCGCGTCTTCCCCGACGACGCGCGCCGCTGGGCCTCGCTGCTGGGCATCCCGCTGTCCAGCCCCACGCGCCCGGGCTAGCCCGTCGGGATGCACCGCGGCCCGGCGCGGACCCTACGCCTCGGTCAGCAGGCGTCGCTGGCCCGTCAGCGCCTGGATCGGCGCGCGCGCCCACCTGCCGTCCCCCGTCTTGCGGCTTGCCACCCCGGGTCCCGGAGGCACATTTTCTCCTTGATGCAGGGAGAAATATGTGCAACATTCGCCCTGGCCCAAGGAGAACATGAACCATGGACGCGTCTTCCCAGGCTCCCGCGCATCTGGCACCCCTGCTGGCCGAAAAGCTGGCGGACGCCGCAACGGGGCCCCTGCCCGTGGTCACACCACGCAGGACGGCGGGGCCCACGATGTTCCCCGGCAAGGCCACCGCGGTCATCGGCATGCGTCGCGCCGGCAAGACCTGCTTCCTGCAGCAGTTGCGAGGCGAGCGGTTCCGGCGGGGCACGCCCCTGGAGCATCTGCCCTACGTCAATTTCGAGGACGAGCGACTGGCCGGGCTCGAGGCATCGCATCTGGCACTGCTGCCCGAGATCTTCTATCGCCGGTTCCCGGACCTGCGCGAAGGCAAGGCGCCCGTGCTGTGGTGTCTTGACGAGATCCAGGTCGTCCCCGGCTGGGAGCGATTCGTCCGGCGCCTGCTGGACAACGAGGTGGTCGAGGTCGTGCTGACGGGTTCCTCGGCTGCGTTGCTGTCCCGCGAGATCGCCACGGCGCTCCGGGGACGCGCATGGTCGATCGTCATCCACCCGTTCGGCTTCGACGAGGCGCTGCGTCACGCCGGCCTGGAGGTCCCGGATCCATCACGCGCGCCTTCGGCCCGCGAGCGTTCGAAGATCGAACGCGCCTTCCTGGACTACCTGGTGACCGGCGGATTCCCCGAGGCTCAAGGGCTGGCGACGGCGCCCCGGATGCAGTTGTTGCGCGACTACGTGGACGTCGCCATCCTTCGCGATGTCGTGGAACGCCACGCGGTGACCAATGTCACCGCCTTGCGGTGGCTCGTTCGGCACCTGCTGGGCAACGCGGCAAGCCCCTTCAGCGTGGAAAGATTCCACGGCGCCCTGAAGTCCCAGGGAATCGCCGTCGGCCGCGACACGCTTCACGAGATGCTGGCCCGATTGCAGGACTGCTTCCTGGTACGGACGTTGTGGATGGAATCCACGTCCGAGCGCCAGCGAATGGTCAATCCGCGCAAGGCATACCCCATCGATCCCGGACTGATCCCGATCTTCGATCGGACCGGCCGCGGCAATCAGGGCCACGCGCTGGAAACGGTGGCGCTGCTGGAACTGGAACGCCGACAGGCCGACGTGACCTACGTGCGAACCGCCGAGGGTCACGAGGTGGACTTCCTGGCACGACACCCGGACGGACGGGTCGAACTGATCCAGGTCTGCGCCGATGCCTCGAATCAGGAAACGGCGGCCCGGGAACTGCGGGCCCTGGTCGAGGCCCGTCGGGAATTTCCCACGGCGATTCCCCGCATCCTGGTCGCCACGCAGGCCGGCTTGCCGGCGGTGGTCCCGGACGGCACGACGGCCGAACCGGCCTGGGCGTGGATCCTGGGGGAACGGGGATAGGACTCGACGGGATGCACCGCGGCCCGGCGCGGACCCTACGCCTCGGTCAGCAGGCGTCGCTGGCCCGTCAGCGCCTGGATCGGCGCGATGTCCTGCACCGTTTCCAGGCAGCCCAGGTAGCGCCCCTCGGGATCGCGCACGGGGAAGTAGCGGATGTGGACCTTGCGCGGCCCCATGTCGATCCAGAACTCGGCCACCTGGCGCTGCCCGGCCTTGAAGTCCGCCAGGATCCGGTTGACCAGGTGGACGCTGCCCGCCGGGTGGCAATCCTGGACCTTGCGGCCGATGACGGCGCGGCTGCGCGGGAAGATCTTGTCGTGCGCCTCGTGGCTGAAGTACCGCACCGTGTCGTCCTGATCGACGAAGGACAGCTCGATCGGCAGCGTGTCCAGCAGCGCCCCCAGCACCGCGTGGTCCAGGTTGAACGACAGGTTGCGGACGTCCCCGGCCCGGGCGATGCCCTCGGCCACGGCGTACCAGTCGGCCCGCGTGCCCTGGGTCAGCTTCGCCTCTTCCTGGGCGATCCCGTCGATCACGTGGCGCGCGTCGGCGGCGTCGAACACCCGCAGCGCCATCGGGTACAGGATGTCGTTTTCCTTCCAGAAGTGGTCCTTCAGCAGCCCGATGTATTCGTGGAACACGCCCTTCAGCGCCTCCAGAACGGACGCATCGCCCGCCACGAACGCATCCGCCAGCGGCTGCATCCGCTGAAGGATCGCCCGGTTCTGTTCGTGTTCGCCGATCATCACCGCCAGCGGCCCCCCATGCATCGGAATGCCCCGCTCGGCCATCCGAGGGAACAGCCAGTTCTCCTCCTTCTTGTGGTGGCAACCGTCCAGGTAGATCGCGAAATAGCGCATCATGTCGGCGACCATCGCCGGCGCCGGCCCCTGGGGCCGATCGAACGCCTTTTCCATGGCGTCGAACACGCGCTCGGTGGCCTGGTGATCGTCCATCAACAACTCGTTCCACGCACGGGACATGACACCCTCCTGTTGGCGGTTCGCGAACCCCGATGATTCGCCGGTTCCGGGGCCGGAATCTATCCCTTCGCCGCGGCGAGGGCCCCTGGATTCCGAAATATGCCCTATGTTCCCGCGGATCTTCGATGCAGGCAAGCGCGGAATCCTTCGGTGCCGGTTGTGCTATTCTTCGGCGCGCGTTCACAGGAACGGACGTGCAGTTCCGGGGAGGACCGACGCATGGCACGACGGGCCGGGGTTGCGACGATGCCGGCATTGGGGGCGGTGATGATGCTGGCGATGGCGGCGATGGCGCCGTCCGACGCCGCAGCCCAGGGGCGGGGCGAGCGCCAGGGGACCGCCCGGGTCGGGGAACGCCTGCCGCACATCGCCGCGCTGGATGACGCCGGGACCCCTCATTCCGCCGCCGGCCTGCTGGCCGGTCCGCCGCCCGCGAGCGGGCTGGTGGTCCAGTTCATGACGGTGGACTGCAAGCCCTGCCGCGCCGAACTGGAGGCGCTGGTCCGGGATCGGCACCGCCTGGACGCCGCGGGCATCCGGGTGCTGGTCGTCAACCTGATGGACGACCCGGACCGCGTGGCGTCGTTGATCAAGGCGCTGGGGGCGGACGTGTTCCCGGTCGTCCGCGACCGCACCGGGGCGATCGTCGAGTCCCTGGACCTGGCGAAGCCGCTGGCCAAGGGCGGCACCGAAATCCAGGTGCCGCTGACGTTCCTGGTGGACGCCAGGGGCATCCTGAAACGCATCGTCCGCAGGTACCACGACGGCACCATCGACGACATCCTGGGCCTGCTGGCAGGGGGCGGGCGATGACGAGGCGCCCCGGGACGGCGGCAGTCCTTGCGGCGGCGGTGCTGCTGGGTTCGCCCGGGGCGTTCGCCGGCGGCCAGCGCGCACGTCCGGACCTGGCGTTCCAGCTCCAGGCGGAACAGCGCCTGCTGGCGGCCTACCCGGCCCGGTCCTACCTGGCGGCGGTCGCCTGTTCGGACCAGGGGGTCGATGCGGCCCGCATGGCGGCACGCGCCAAGGTGTCCGAGGCCGTGCGCGTCGAGTTGTCGGCGGCACTGCGATCCATCGAGCAGGAGTGGACCCGCGATGGCCGCACCCAATCCTCGCGCGAGGTCCTGCAGGAGTTCCGACAGACCACCCAGTTCACGGACGGCGAGTTGATCCGGCACGACCCGACCCGGGATGTCGCGGCGGCGTCCGACGTCGTCTGCGCGGCGGCCCACCTGGACCGCCGCGAGGCCGACCAGCGCTTCGCCCAGCGATGGGACGACGCGCACCGGCGCCTGCGGGAGGCCGCCGTCCGTTGCGACGACGCGTTCGCGCGTCGCGACGCCCAGGCGCACGCCATGGCCTGGACCGAGGCCCAGGCGGCCTTCCGGGACGCGACCAGCGCCTACCGCGACCGCCGGGCGGTGGGCGGCGGCGACGACCGCGACGTGACCCGGGCCATCGACCTGCATGCCCGGCTGCGTGCCGACGCCGCCGCCGCGCGGTCGGCCCTGCGGTTCCACGTGCGCGTCGATTCCCAGGAACCGTCGCAGGCCCCGGCGATCCTCCAGATGGTCGTGGCGACGTTGCAGGAACTGGGCATCCAGGCCGGCGGGGGGGACGCGGACAACGTGACGCACAAGATCGTGGTGACGGCATCGCAGACGTGCCAGTCGGACCCCATGGGGCCGTGGTGCCGGGTCCGACTGACGCTGTCGGGCGGCCCCGCGCGCGTGTCGGACCGACCGATGAGCCTGGATTTCAGCCCGGCCGACGCCTCGCGGCACTTCCGCAGCCGGGCCGTGGCCCTGGCCGACGCCTACCGGGCGGCCGTCACCGCCCCCGAACTGCGGCAGGCCCTCCGGGACTCCCTGGCGCGGGTCGCGCCGCTGTAGGTTCACGTCTCGCTGCGCTTGGGGGTGCCCGTCGCCGACGCGGCGAAGTACAGGGGCAGGAATCTGAGCTTCTGCTGGGGCAATTCGGCCAGCGCGCCGGACTGGAAGACGAGCCCGCCCGCGACCGACGGGATCGTCCGCAGGAGCAGGTGCAGGCTGCGCAGCGCCCCGGCGGCCCCGCTCTTGACCTCGACCGCGTGGACGGTGCCGTCCACGACCGCCAGGTAGTCGATCTCGGCGCTGCTGCCGCGCGCCTCGCGGGCCCAGTAGTACAGTTCCCCTCCCTGCGACACCAGCATCTCCTGGCCCACGAACTGCTCGGCCATCGCACCGCGGTACACGGACAGCAGATCCTGGCGCGCGTACTCTGCCGCGACCTTCATCCCGGACAGGTGCTGCCACAGCCCGACGTCCACCAGGATCGCCTTGAAGCGGCCCTGTCGCGCGCCGGCCCCGAGGGGCAGTCCGGACGGGTCGCACGACGGAACCTTCCGGATCACACGGGCCTTGCACAGCAGGTCGAAGGCGTTCTTGGCGGTGGGCCCGGTGAAGTCCGGCGCCAGGCCCGCGTAGTGGATCTGCGTCCCCACCCGCTGGGCGACCGCGTCCAGCACCTGGTCAAGACTGCGCACGTTCGCGCGCTTCGCGTACTTCGCGAAGTCCGCACGGTACGACTCGCACAGTTCGCCGTGGACGTCGAACGCGTCGTGCATCGACCGTGTCGCGACGAACGCCTTCACCGCCTCGGGCATCCCGCCGACGAAGCAGTACCGCCGCACCTCGTCCAGCAGGAACCGGTGTACCGCCTGGGGAACCGCCCGGGGTGGCCCGGCCACGACCTCGACCGCCGCGTCGTTGCCGGCGGCCATCAGCGTCTCGAGGAAGGTCATCGGATGCATCTCGAGGAACTGCACGCGCCCGACCGGGATGGAGGCGTCGGACAGCGCGAAGTCCAGCAGCGCCCCGGCGGCGACCACGTGCAGGTCCGGGACCTCCTCGTGGAAGTAGCGCAGCGCGGTCAGCGCCTTCGGGCAGGCCTGCACCTCGTCCAGGAACAGCAGCGTCCGGCCGGGCGTGATCTTCCGGCCACTCAGGACCGCCAGTTCCGACACGATGCGCTGCGCGTCGAGGTTGCCCTCGAAGACCCGACCCCAGTCGGGGTTCCGCTCGAGGTTCACGGTCAGCACGTCCATGCCCGACCGGCGCCCCAGTTCGACGACGGAGTAGGTCTTGCCGACCTGCCGCGCCCCTCGAAGAACCAGCGGCTTGCGGCGAGCCGACCCTGCCCAGGCGTCCAGGGACTCGTCAATCAGCCGTCTCATTCTGCCGCCCGCGCACGAAAGTCAGTCCAAATCCTAAAGCTCACTCTTAGAAAGTCAAGGTTCTTTCGATGGCGTTGGGGGTCGAACCGGGACACCCTGGCGCGGATCGCGTTGCTATGGGCTCACACGTCGCTTCGCTCGGGGATAAGAATCAGATCACCAAAGAACCAAAGGATCCATCACGGTCTCCGGAACTCCGCTACCGCACACAACGGACGTCGCAGCCGACGACGGTGTGGTCGCCGTACACGCCGCCGGCGTCGAAGCCGACGTCGAATGCGTCAACGTCGATGTCCGCGACCGGCGACGAAGACCAGTACCAACCGCAAGTTCCCTCCATCTCATCCGGCCAGTAACACCCGTTCGCCGGACCTGCCCCAGAAGAACAACCATCACACGAACTGCCTCGGCAACCGCTGTACGAAAGGCACGAATCCGTCACCCCGCAACTGCCGCCCGTCTGCGTCGCGGCACATCCCCGAATCAAGCTCCGGAGTTCGCTGATCGTCGGCAGTCGCCAGCCGCCCCCAGCCAATGACAACGACGCACAATACGACTTCGCCTCACTC
>JARKOL010000354.1 GCA_029975745.1 Myxococcota bacterium
GCCGGTGTGCGGGAACAGCGTCCCCGGCTGGAAGTCCTCCGTCAGCACCTGGCCCACCGGCGTGAACACGTTGAAATGGCCGATCAGGTTGACCGAGACCTCGTTGCCGTCCAGCGCGGTGACCCAGTGCCCCACGTCCAGTTCCTCGATGGCGGGGCGGTAGCTGGTCATCATGTCGTGGTCGGTGCAGGCGGCGATCTCGACGCCCTCGACCAGGTTCTCGATCACCTTCTCGACATGCGTCGGCTCGGCATCGATGCTGCCGATGGTGTGCTGGTGGAAGTCGGCCGCCAGGAACCCCGTCGTATCGACCCGACGCTCCAGCCGCGCCTCGATCCAGGTGGCCTCGTCGGTGCCCACGGTCACGTCCTGGAACACGGGCGCGTCGTACTCGGGCCCGCGCGACATCACGACCCGGTAGGTCCCCGGCACCACCGCGAACTCCTCGGCCTGGCCTCGCGTCGAGTACAGCACGGCGCACAGGCCCCGATTCACCCGCTCGCCCAGTTCCACCCAGGGGCGCTGCGTGTCCCCGACGCACTGAAGCGACGCCTTTCCGGGAATCGCGCCCCGTTCCTCGTCGCCCGGCCCCACCTCGACGACCGTCAGGCCCAGTCGGCCGGCCGGCCCCATCTCGAAATCGACCTCCCCGTCCGTCAGGCCCAGATCGACCGGATGGAACTGCCGCAGGCGACCCGGGGCCGACGCCACCAGATCGTACGCCCCGGGGGCCAGGGCCAACCGGTAGGTGCCGGGCTCGTCTTCCTGGGACATCCCCGCCACCGCCTGGCTGACCGCTCGCCCGTTGCCGACCGGGTCCGCCCGTCCCTGGGCGAACGCCGTCACGCGCGCGCCCGCCACCGGCTGCCCCTCGGGCCCCAGCACCCGCCCCTGGACCGTCCGGACCGCCTGCCCGCGCAAGGTGTGAATCGATGCCATCACCTCGGCCAGGTCCGGCGCCACGATGAAGAAGCGGTCGAACGAGGCGCTGCCCCCCTGGGGAACCTCCAGCGGGTCCAGGATGGCCACGGTGCCGTTCGCGTCGATCTCGGGAACCGAGATCATCCCCTGGGACACCGTGTACCCGTAGGCGATGCCCCGACCGGCGCCCAGCAGCGCCGACACCGACGACGGCCGCCCCGCGAACCCGCCCTCGGGCGTGAAGATGTGCGACGCGCCGCCGAACGCGATGAAGTCGCCGGTCATGACCCCGGACAGTTCCGGGTTTCCGGCGTCATTGACCACGCGAGTCCGCAGCCGAAGCCACGGCTCGCCGGGGCGCAGGATGTACTCGGTCTGGATGGTCACGCCCAGGGGCGACGCCAGCGAGTCCAGCATCTGGATGATGCCGGTGTCGGTGTCCGGCCCGCTGACGCGCAACACGGCCTCGCGGCCATCGGACCCGTCCGCAACGACCTCGACCTGGGTCACGTCCCCCACCCGGAAGCCCACGACGGTGAACAGTTCCCGAAACTGGTCGTTGTCGGGGCGCCCCTCGACGGGCGCCAGGTCGGCATCAATCAGGTTGCCGCCGTACAGGAACAGGTGGACCGCGGTCCCCCGATCCTGGATGGCGAATCGGACCCGGTCGTTCTCGATCAGCCACGATCGCCCGACCGCACCCCAGGCGTTGTCGCCGCCGATCCGGTCGCCGGCGGTCGCCACCTTGCGGGCCGACACGTACCCCGTGGGCCCCGGCACGTCCCCGCCATCGACGGCATCGTCCGCCACCCCGGGATCCGAGGTCTCGCCCTCGGCGTCGAGCGGCCCCACCGTTTCGGAAAAGCCCGGGTCCACGGCCGCATCCGCGCCCCCGTCGTCCACGGCATCCGGCGAATGCGGAACATCGGTCCCGCCGCCCGGATCCGCGGCATCGCCGCCCCCACCGCCGCACGCCACCAGCAGCCCAAGGACGGCCACCCCCAGGAACATCCGAGTCATCCGCATGGTTCGCGCCTCCCGCAACCGACCGAATCCGGCAGCTAGACCACCGCCGGCGGGTGCATTATGGCACCGTGGCGACCGGATTGCAGCCAGGGCACGGGCCCGAGACCCGGCATCGCCCCCCGTCTCGAATGCCGCGTGTCCGCGGTTTTGGGGTTAGACTCCCGTCAGCGCGCAGCCTCGCGACGGCAGTAGGCCGGCCGCGGCATGGAGGCCCCATGAACCCGGAAGTCGTGTCCACCGAACTCCGAAGCATCCTGACCCGCGAACTGTTCCAGGTCGGCGACCACACCATCCACCTGTCGGGACTGATCACCTTCGTGGTGATCGTCCTGGCAACGTACGTGCTGTCCCGCCTGGCCCAACGCGTGATCCGCCTGACGTTCCAGCGACGTCAGTTGCAGGACGAAGGCACGATGAAGGCGGTCCAGCGACTGGTGCATTACCTGATCTTCCTGATCGGACTGGGCATCGGCCTGGAAACCCTGGGCATCAACCTGACCGCGCTCTTCGCCGCCGGCGCACTGTTCGCGGTGGCCATCGGCTTCGCGATGCAGAGCATCCTGCAGAACTTCGTGGCGGGCGTGATCCTGCTGGTCGAACGCACGATCACGCCCGGGGACATCCTGGAGGTGGAGGGCAAGCGCGTCCAGGTCGTCGCCATGAACATCCGCACCACCATCGTCCGAACGCGGGACGAAGAGGAGCTGATCGTCCCCAACTCGATCCTGTCCCAGCCGATCGTCAAGAACCAGACCCTGCGGGATGATCTCAGCCGGGTTCGCACCCAAGTCGGGGTCACCTACGATTCCGACATGCGCCAGGTGATGGCGGTGCTGAAGCAGGTGGCGACCGACCTGCCCAACCGTGTCGATGAGCCGCCTCCGACGGTCCTTCTGACCGACTTCGGGGACTCGGCGGTGAACTTCGAGGTGTCGGTCTGGACCCGGGACCCCTGGGCCGCCCGCCGCACCCAATCGGACCTGAACCAGGCGATCTGGTGGGGCCTGAAGGGGGCGGGCATCGTGATCGCCTTCCCGCAGGTGGACGTGCATCTGGACCCGCCGGTGATGGATTCCCTGAAGGCCCTCGGCCGACCCGCTGCCTAGCGCAGGCAAGGAGCATCCCATGTCCCCCGCATCCAGACTGGCCGACATCGCCCCGTTCCACGTCATGGAGTTGCTGGCGCGTGCCCAGGCCCTGGAGTCCCAGGGGCGCGACATCATCCACATGGAGGTGGGCGAGCCGGACTTCCCGACGCCGGAGCCCATCGTCGCCGCCGCCCAGCGAGCCCTCGCCGCGGGCCAGACCTTCTACACCCCGGCCCTGGGACTGCCCGCGCTGCGCCAGGCCATCGCGACCTACTACCAGGACCGCTACGGCATCGACGTGCCGGCCTCACGCATCGTCGTCACCGCCGGGGCGTCGGGCGCCCTGACCCTGGCGCTGGCATGCCTGACCGAGTGCGGCAGCGAGTGGCTGTTGACCGACCCGGGATACCCCTGCAACCGGCACTTCGTCCGCGCCTTCGAGGGCCGCCCCATCGGGATGCCGGTGGATGCCGACACCAACTTCCAGCCGACGGTCGCGCACCTGGAGCGGGCCTGGACCGCCCGGACCGCGGGCGTGATGCTGGCGTCACCGGCCAATCCCACGGGAACCATGCTGGACGCGGACCAGCTCGGGGCGCTGGCCGGAACCGTTCGGGAACGGGGCGCCCACCTGATCGTGGACGAGATCTACCACGGTCTGACCTACGAACAGGATGCGACGACGGCCCTGGCTGCCGGCGACGATATCTTCGTCGTCCAGAGCTTCTCGAAGTTCTTCCAGATGACCGGCTGGCGGCTGGGCTGGCTGGTCGTCCCCGAGCCCTACCTGCGCTGCATCGAAAAGCTGGCCCAGAACCTGTTCATCGCGGCATCCACGCCCGCGCAGCACGCCGCACTGGCCGCATTCACGCCCCAGACCCTGGCCATCCTCGAGGCCCGACGCCAGGCGTTCTGGCGACGCCGCGACTTCCTGGCACCGGCGCTGGAGTCGCTGGGTCTTCGGGTGACCGCACGCCCCCAGGGCGCCTTCTACCTGTATGCGGACTGCGGCGCGTTGACCGACGACAGCGACCGGTTCGCGCGCGACCTGCTGGAGCAGGCGGGCGTTGCCGCCACGCCGGGCCTGGACTTCGGCGTGTACGCCCCGCGGCGGCACATCCGGTTCGCGTACGCCGCGGACATCGACCGGCTGGCCGAGGCCGTGGCGCGGATCCGGGCGTTCATCGGCTGACGCCGTCCAAAAGGGCGGTTCCGCCCCCGGGGATTGACCCGCGCCTCGCTGGACCGCACACTCAGGTTCGGGACTCGCACCATCCAGAGGATCTCGGCCTTGAACGCACCCGTCGCGACGCACTTCCGCGAGATTCCCTACAACTACACGTCCGCCGACGACGAACGGGTCGTCCGCATCCTGCTGGGCGACGACGCCTGGCAACGCCTGCACGCGCTGCGCGACCGGCGGGTGACCGGGCGCTCGGCCAAGCACCTGTTGCGATTCGTCGGCGACCTGTTCCTGGTCCGGCGCAACCCGTTCGTGTACCAGGACCTGGTGGCGTCCCGGTCCCGCCGCAAGGCGTTCCTGGCCCAGGCGCGGCTGGAACTGGACACGGTCGATGCGCACGCCCAGGCGGACGCCGATGTCGATGTGGTCCTGGCAAGGTGCCGGGAGGCCTGGCAGGATCTGGCGCGGGAACTGGGCTGGGCCGGGCTGCGGCAGGCGCGCATCCGCGTGGCGCTGGGAGCGGTCGTCGGCCCCGACAACGTCGCGTTCGACCCGTTCACGCTGACGGCGCACGCGACCGACGCGACCGACTGGCGCCTGCACCTGCCGCTGTGCGTCGCGTTCCCGACGCGCGAGTCCCAGGTCGCGCCGCTGCTGGCCGCCATCGCGCGCCTGAAGCTGAAGGCCATCCCCCGGGGCGCCGCGACCGGCCTGACCGGCGGGTGCGTGCCCCTGGCGGCCGACTGCGTGATGGTCAACACCGAGCGGCTGGACGCGATCCGCGGCATCGCGCAGGTCCAGGACGCCGGCCCCGACGGCGCGCCGCGCACGGTCTCCCTGCTGGAGGTCGAGGCCGGCGTCATCACCGAGGACGCCATCCGGTACGCCGAGCACCGCCACCACGTGTTCGCGACCGACCCGACCAGCGCCTGGGCGTGCACGATCGGCGGCAACATCGCCGAGAACGCCGGCGGCAAGACCGCCGTGCTGTGGGGCACCTGCATCGACAACCTGTGGTCCTACCGCATCGCGCTGCCCACGGGCGCGCGGCGCGAGGTCCGCCGGGTCGGCCACCCCCTGGCGACACGCGCCGGCGGCCCCGGCTGGCGCGACGAACTGCAGCCCTGGCTGGACCGCGCCGAGGTCGTGACGTTCTAGGGTTCCGGGGGCCCGCCTGGTGGCGTTCCCGTGCAAGGGCCGGCTGTGCCCGTCGTGCTGGCCGCGCCGCGTATGGCACCGTGTGGTCCCCCCGGGCAAGCGGCCTGGCCCAGGCCGCGCGACCGTCCGGACGCCTCGAGACCATCCCATGCACCGGCCCGGTTCCCGGCGACAACTCCCTGGGTAGTGGATGGAAGTTCCTTCACGCCACCTCGATCGTCACGACTTCCTCCCTGCGAAGCCGGTGCCGCATCTCGGGCCTCCTGTGCAGGAAGTTGCCTCGATACCACCGCTTCACCCAGGACAGATTCGTAAATCTCCGTGTCCCCTGCCAACCGTTCCAGCGGGGTCCGTGACAACTGATCGATAAACTCCGCGGGATCCGGAGCGACGAGGCCGTGGCCGCCGCGAATGCGCTGGCCGGCGAGGCCGGCTGACAGGGTCAGTCGTCGTCGTAACCCCAGTGCTCCTGGCGCAACTCCTCCTTACAGTTCCCACAGACGCGTTCGTAACGCTCCGCACCGAAATCCCACTCCACATCAAGCCTGTGGGTTTCGGATTCGAAGAACGATTCGTTGCACCGTTCGCATTGGAGAACCTTCTCCCTGAAACCACACACGTAGCAGGTGTTGATGTCGTCCTGGATCACGAACGCGCCGGCGTCGCACGACGGGCAGATCCAGACGAGCCCGGTGTCGATCTTGTCCGCGGCGATCCTGGCCTCGGCGCGATCGACCAGTTCCTGGCGATAGTGTTCGATCGCCAGCAGCTTCGTGAGCAGCGAATCATCGAGAACGGCACGGGTGTCGAAGTCCAGTTTGTCGAACGTGTAGTCGAGGTAGAAGCCGAGCAGACTTGCATAGACAAACTGGAGGTTCGCGACCTCCTCGGACACCTCGTAATGGGTCACCGCGTTTCGCCATTCGTTGGCCTTGAGAATGGCTGTCGCCTCCTTCTCCGTTAGGGTGACGAGCTTGGCGTGGCCGACACGATCGAGCGCCTTCCGAAGAGTCACCGTCGCCTTCGGGTTGTCAACGTCAGCGAAGACGAGCAGCGGGTGAGCCCGTCGCAGGTGCTCCTTCAGGGCCAGTTCAATGGCCTGGACGATGAACGTGATCGCGTACTTCCAGGCATGGGGATCAGCCTCCGCAGCAACCGCGTGACGGATGGACTCCTGGAAGAATCCCTTGGAGTTCTCGAAAAGCGATAGTTCGAACCGACTCACAACCTTGTTCCTTCAGGATTTGCATCCGTCCCCGGCACCAACCCGCATCACAGGAGCGTGCCCGTCTCCCCTTGCAGCGATTCGCCGCGGGACCGGCGCGAAGTGCCGACTTCGAACGGATGAACATCCTGGATCACCGCTCGGTAGTTGTCGTCAAGCCGATCGGACATCAGCAGCAACGCGGCGATGCGACGCGCTGTATCCGTGAAGTGCTCGGCCTCGTCCGGCCGCATCGGGCGACCGAGCACAGCGGTCTCGCGGTAGGACAGCCACTTCTTCAGGACCGCGTACCCGCCGAGGGTGTAGGCCCAGACGCGCTCGGGGACATTGCGCCAGGCGGCCTTCCCGTTCAGGTAGACGTCCAGCGTCGTTCCGCCCAAACGGGCCAGCGCCATGTCGACGGGCAGGCCCAGGGCGGCTGCGCCGGCCTCGATGGACGTCCGTTCCTCCGGCGTCAGGGGCCGGCGCACGACACGACCGCCACCGGGCATGACCGCGCCATTCGCCCGGTAGCCCCATCCGGCATCGACGGTCCAGTCCATCTCACAGGCCTTCCCGTCCTCGTCCGGCTCCACCGACAGGACCGCGAGCGGGACCAGTTCGGGGCGCAGTTTCCCGCGCGTGACGCCGCTCACGGGGGTCTCCGGGTCGAAGAGGGCCGCGAGCGACTGGCCGATTCCCGCCGACGCCTTCAACGCCTGCATGGTGGCGGGCATGGGAACCCGTGGCCAGTCCTGCCGGAGGGCGCCCCCGTTGTCCGAACGGTAGGCCGGGCTGTGGAGCACGGCCAGCGTGTGGTGGAACAGATCGACCGGCTCGGCACCCAGGGAGGCAAGGTAGCCCCGCGCGTGGTCCGTAAGGTTCGGGACAAGAGTCATGGCTTCGCCCGGTGCGTGGAGCCGGCCGTCTACTGCGCCGGACTTCACGTACAGAGGAAAGAAACTGCCGGATCGATCGAGTAGGTCAATGCATCCGATCGATGTTGTGAACAGAGGCGAAGTCCATTCCCTACGAGGCTTCTGCTGCGATGCCAGCCAGAGATTGCCCGGGAACACCTGCGGGACGTACTCCGCGCGCTTCTCGTCGAGCAGTTTCGTCTCGGGCTCCCAGTAGACCCACCGAAGGTCGAACGGGCGGTAGCAGTACCGAACGATCCGCTCGGGCCGGAAGGCGCTGTGGGTTCGCAGGTACTCGCGGACCTTGACGGCGTCGAACCGCTTCGTCGACTCCATCACGCCGGGGAAGTCCCGCTGGATTTCACGGTCGCTGATTCTCTTGTCAAGATAGCGCTGCACCCTCGCGGCCAGGACGTCCCGGTCGACGTCGACTACGAAGTCGTCCCGGCTGGTCTTCACGCCCGGGAAGGAGCGCGGGAACAAGTCGGGCAGCAGGGGCCACGCGAGGTAGTCCGAGCCGACCGAACAGGGGAAGAACGGGAAACCGAGTTCCGCTTGGGGAGCCAGGGATTCGTACAGGCTGATGCCGTCGTGGCCGGCACTGGCCAGGAGTTCCGCTCTCTTCTGTTTGCCCCACAGGTGGCGGAAGCGAATCTCTGCTTCTCCCTCGTGACCGGCATGCCGCACCATCGTGGCGACTGCGGTCCCAACCTGGATGCCCTCGCGATTGAACTCGGTAGAGAACACGCTCGGATCCGGTTCGCCGTCGGGCGTCATCTTGCCGGTCTTGTACTTGTCGCCGTTCAGGCAATCGATCCAGACGCGGTCGAACGCCTCCAGGTATCGCTCCCGCATGCCCGTGTAGGAGAGGCCGTCCAGCCACGAGTAGTTGGAAATGAAGCAGACCACGCCTTCCTGGGATAGCTTCACGATCCTGCGATCGGCCAGACCGTAGAACCTCACGAACAGGTCGTTCAACCCCTGCCCCTGGGGTGCGGGAGCGCGGCGGGTGGTCCGGTACGGCTCTGTCAGATCGCGTTCCTCGCGGACCGCCATGCCCGCGAACCCGTCGTAGGGCGGGTTGCCGAGCACGACCAGAACCCGGCGACGGTGTTTCACGCGCTCGGCTGCAGCGACCTCGGCCAGGGCCTCGGGGATCACCCAGTAGTTCGCCTTGCCGTCGAGATCCTTCTTGCCGTCCTCGGCCGGGGGTGACCAGCCCGTAAGCGCGTTGGTGAGGTAGACAGCGGCGCGTTCGGTGTCCTTCCCGGCGGGCGGCCGGAACGATGTGCCCAGGGACCGGAGGAACAGGTCCACCTGAAGGTGCGCGATGACGTACGGCGCCGGGAGGATTTCGAACCCGAACACCCGCTCGCACGCCGCCTTCCGCGCCGCCTCGGCCGCCAGTACCGCTCCACGGCGATCCTTCACTCGCTCGTGGACCGCACGCAGGACCTCGATCAGGTACGCGCCCGTCCCGCAGCAGGGGTCGAGAACCAGCACCGCTTCGTCTGCCAAACCATCCTCGATCCCCAGTTCCTCGCGCAGCGCGGCGTCCACGCGGGCGACCATGTACCGAACCACCTCGGTCGGCGTGTACCAGACGCCGTAGTCCTTACGCAGGTCCGGGTCGAACGCGGCCAGGAACGGCTCGTAGAAGTACTGGACCGCGTGCTCGCTGTCGAAGCGGCTGAAGA
>JARKOL010000366.1 GCA_029975745.1 Myxococcota bacterium
CCGAGATCAAGGCCCTCCGCGCCGAATGGGGCCTACGGGACGACGTCATCGAGAAGGACTACGTCCTCGGCTGGATGCTGGCGGCGATTGCAGCGGAGCCGGCCTTGAAGGACACATGGGTCTTCAAGGGCGGGACCGCGCTTCGGAAGTGCTACTTCGAGACGTACCGCCTGTCCGAAGACCTCGATTTCACCGTTGTCGCGGGCGGCCCCGAGGAGCCGGCCGACCTGCTCCCTATCTTCGGCCGTGTCCGCGAATGGCTGCTCGATCGGTGCGGGCTCGAAGTGGTACTCGACGAGAAGGCGTTCCAGCGCGGCACGAACTCCCGCGGGCGGGCCACGACGCAGGGGAAGATCGCCTATCGCGGTCCCCGGCCCAACCCGCAGCCGCCGAAAGTGAAGATCGACATCACGAGCGACGAGGTGGTCGTTCTTCCGGCTGTGCAGCGAGGCATTCTCCACCCGTACACCGACGGGACGGGAGGGATCGTCGGCAGCGTCGGGTGCTATGCCTTCCCGGAACTCCTGGGCGAGAAGATCCGCGCGCTGGCCGAACGATGCCGGCCTCGCGACCTCTACGATGTGGTCCACATGTTCCGGCACCCGGACCTCGCCGAGCGGGCGGCGGAAGTTCGCGTCATCCTGGAACGGAAGTGCGCTCACGCCGGGATCGCCGTGCCCGACCTCGCCGCGCTGGAGGGATCGCCGTTCCGAGAGGAGATCCGGCAGGAATGGGAGAACATGCTGGCACACCAGCTGCCGCATCTGCCTCCCTTCGAGGAGTTCTGGGGCGCCCTGGGCGAGGTCTTCGCGTGGCTCGCGGGCGGCGCGGTCGTGCCGCTGCCGGTGTATCCGGCCAGGGACATCGACGTCGCCTGGACCATGCCTCGGTCCATGAGCGCGTGGCATGCGCCCTTCGCACTGGAGATGATCCGATTCGCGGGCGCGAACCGTCTCAAGGTCGAGATCGATTACCGCGCCGAGGACGGGCGGTGGGGGCCGCGCGTCGTCGAGCCCTACTCGCTCCGGCGCACGCGCGACGGGAACCTGATGCTGTTCGTGGTGAATGATCGGGGCCAGCTACGATCGTACCGCCTGGACCGGATTCGCGGAGTCCGCCCGACCAACCAGCCGTTCGTCCCGCGTTACTTCGTCGAGTTCTGACGTTCCCGGTCGCGCGGCCCGCTCGCTCAAGTCGGCGGATGGCGCTGACTTCCGCGAGTATGCCGTTGGTCGCGCGTGGTCGACGTCGGGTCCGGTAGCTAATCGTCCCCCGCGGGCGGGTTGGCGGTCGCGAGCTTCTCGTGCAGTCGCCTCGCGAACACCTTTCTCGCGGTATCGATCTGCTTCGCCCGGGCCGCGTGCATGGCGGCCTCCTTCCCGAAGCCCCACTTGGCGACGAGCGCCCAGGCCTCGGCTTCCTGGGCGTCGTAGGCCGTCTTGCCTCCGGGGATGAGCCGGTGCTTCAGGCAGAGGTGCGCCAACTCGTGCGCGACGCAGGCGACGATGATGTTCCAGCCGACGAGTTCGAGGCGGGGTGAAAGGTACAGGATCACGGCGGACGGCCGGGTGAATCCGGCCCTGGGAACGTGGATCCGGCCGTCCTGCGCGGGCACGGAGGGCTCCGCGGGCCTCAACTCCCCCTGCGCGGTCACCGGGAACGGGTACACCATCGCGAGGGCTTCCCAGTGCGGGATGTACCACTCCCAGCGGTCTGCCGAGTCCGCCAGGGTCTTGTAGTCCTTTGGCGGGATGCGCTGCAGCACGTGGTAGATGGCCATGTGGCGGCGGGACTCCTCGGGGTCCGCGCAGAGCCCCTGGGACGGCCACAGGGGACCCTCGTAGATCGTGTTCCAGGATCGCCGGATCTTCGCCGCCTGCAGCGTCTTCATCGGGTTCCTCCGGCGCGACGACCTCGGGACCCGATTCTACACTAGCAACAGTCGGGATCGGTGCAGTGATCTCGGTCGTCCTCGTGCCGGGTATCCCGGCCGCGGGCGTGGAACGCACCCGACGCCGGGATCACTCGATGAAGAAGCGACCAACGAAACGGCCCTGCTCCATCTGCGGGAGGTGG
>JARKOL010000368.1 GCA_029975745.1 Myxococcota bacterium
CCACCTCCCGCAGATGGAGCAGGGCCGTTTCGTTGGTCGCTTCTTCATCGAGTGATCCCGGCGTCGGGTGCGTTCCACGCCCGCGGCCGGGATACCCGGCACGAGGACGACCGAGATCACTGCACCGATCCCGACTGTTGCGAGTGTAGAATCGAGTCCCGAGGTCGTGGCGCCGGAGGAACCCGATGAAGACGCTGCAGGCAGCGAAGGTTCGGCGATCCTGGAACACGATCTACGAGGGCCCCCTCTGGCCCTCCCAGGGGCTCTGCGCGGACCCCGAGGAGTCCCGCCGCCACATGGCCATCTACCACGTGCTGCAACGGATTCCGCAGAAGGACTACAAGACCCTGGCGGACTCGGCAGATTTCTGGGAGTGGTACATCCCGCACTGGGAAGCCCTCGCGATGTTGTACCCGTTCCCGGTGACCGCGCAGGGGGAGTTGAGGCCCGCGGAGCCCTCCGTGCCCCTGCAGGACGGCCGGATCCACGTTCCCAGGGCCGGCTTCACCCGGCCGTCCGCCGTGATCCTGTACCTTTCGCCCCGCCTCGAACTGGTCGGCTGGAACATCATCGTCGCGTGCGTCGCGCACGAACTCGCGCACATCTGCCTGAAGCACCGGCTCATCCCCGGAGGCAAGACGGCCTACGACGCCCAGGAAGCCGAGGCCTGGGCGCTCGTCGCCAAGTGGGGCTTCGAGAAGGAGGCCGCCATGCACGCGGCCCGGGCGAAGCAGATCGACACCGCAAGGCGGCAGTTCGCCAGGCGCCTCAATGAAAGGCGGTCGGGGAGCACTTCTCCTACCGAGGGCCAGAAGCGCTGACGGAACCGCGCTGCCAGACCGCCTGGGGCCGGGCATGTGATGCAATCGGAGCCGTCGTTTGGAAAGGGGCCTCTCGCTCCGAAAATCGTTTCCGCGCTCCAGAAATCGTTGGAAGTCGGCCGTCGTCTCCGAAAACCGTTAGGATTCCTCCGCGTCGTCGTGAGCGTAGGGTCGGCGGAAGGCCCCAATGCGCTTCTGGACCACGCCTTCCATCGCGACGACCTCTTCGTCCTTCAACTCCCCGAAACTGCTGCGACGCTTGCCAGGCGAGAGGTGGCCGTTGTTCTGGAGGCATAGTTTGATGAACAGGTTCGCCTTCCGGT
This sequence comes from Myxococcota bacterium, assembly GCA_029975745.1. GTDB lineage: Bacteria > Myxococcota_A > UBA9042 > DTJE01 > DTJE01 > DUVQ01. The sequence continues at coordinate 1,145 of JARKOL010000368.1, forward strand.
CCGGCAGTTCGACGACCGCCTCGATTTCCCGGCGAAGGTCCCGGAAGTTGACGATGAACTCCAGTTCGCGCCGGAACTCCTCGCGAACCGTCTCCTGGACCCAGCCGTACAGGGCCTCGGCCATCACCGTCGCGTCGAGGAACCGGTAGAGGTGCGCCGTCGCGTTCTTCACGGTGACGACCCCGTCCGCGTCCTCGTCGTAGTCGATCAGGCGCATCAAGGGGACCGAGAACGCCTCCAGGGCCTCGTCGTATTCGTGGCGCCGCGCGACCATGACGGCAGACACCGGGAAGATGAGACCCTTCGGCGTGAAGCCCGTCCGGGCCAGGATGTAGT
>JARKOL010000375.1 GCA_029975745.1 Myxococcota bacterium
GGGAACGTCCCTCCAGACGCGCTTGCCGATGCGGGACGCGTAGCGCCGGGCAAATGCCTCCAGCCCCTCCTGGCCCGAGGGAGGCAGGGGATCCAGATAGAACAGTTCCGATCGCAGCCCCCTCGCCGCGACCGCTCCAACCGCCGCCAGGTCCTCCCCGTTCAGCCCCAGTGGACCGCGCCCCTCCAGGTAGTGGCTCCTGCCCTCGAACCGCGTCATCCCCCGGCGCGGCGTCCCCCATGCATCCTCGACGGTCGGCGACGCCGACGCGACCCAGTCCACCACCACGATGCCGACGCCCCGGCGATTCGACAGGAATCCGGCAACCAGCGACGCGCCCGAGGCGGGATCGGCCACGGCGGCGACCCAGTTCGCGGCGGCTCCCGGCGAAAACAGGATCGAACTGCCGGCGCCGACCGGCTCGACCAGCGACTCGTAGTCGAAGTACACGTCGTGACCGTTGTCCAGCAGGCGGTGCGTCGCCGGGTCCGGCCCCAGGTACAGCGCGCCCCCGGACTCGACATCGGCCGCCGCGACGGACAGATCGACCAGGCGACGCCGAACCGGGTTCGCGTCCTCGTCGATCAGTTCGTCAGGCCATGCCGCCAGCAGATCCGCCGTCAGGAACGTCGTGTCGCCGCGAAGATGGAACGTCGTCACCAGGATGGGCCCCTCGGCCTTCGGCTGGTGCCGCATGGCCAACGCCAGGCCCTCGCCCAGTGCATCCGCGAACGCCTCGGCGCGCGCCGTCCAGGTGCCGGGCATCCCCGTCGCCGCCTGATGCGCGACGCAGCCCGGGGCATCCCAGCCCCAGGTGCCGGCCGGACACTCCAGGAACTGCGCCCGCGATTCGGCACCGTCCACCACGACGAACCACGCCGCATCCTCGGCAAGTCGCAGCCGTCGCTCGACCCGGAACCGTCCGGTCGCCCGATCCGCGACCACCCGCACGCCCCCACCCTCCAGGAAGACGCGCGGCCCGTCGCTTCGCACCAGAACACCACCGTGCTCCAGGGTGACCGACTCCCAGACGTCCCCGCCCGGATCCTGGAGGACGTCGCTACCCGCCCCATCCTCCACGCCCCAGTCGTCCGCATCCTCCGGTACATCCCGCAGGAACTCGTCCCCAGCCGGGACGTCTTCAGGAACATCCCCGACGGCCCCCGGGTCGCGCGCATCCCCCGGGTCCTCCGAGGGACCTGCCGTACCGCCGCACGCCAGAACGAGACCGGCCAGCCCCGCCAGCGCCAGTCGCACAACCGGCGGTATTCGGAACGAATCCGCGGCAATCATCCGATGTACCCGCTGTGAATCGCCCAAGCCTATCAGGCCCGGCGCACGTCGCCAACCAAGGGGGACCCAGGGCGGTCGCCCGCAGCCAGGAACCTCAGGTGTTGAGGGCCAGCAGCACCTTCCCGAAATCCTGGAACGCGAAGCCGGGGGCCAGTTCCAGAAACTTCTGGTTGGACACGAAGCCGTCCGGCCGGGTGCTTTGAACGGGCGTACGAGGATGTTCGAAGGCCGCGCGTTCCACCAGGAGGTCGATCACGTCACGGGACGTGTGGGTCTGGCCATCCGACAGGTTCAGGATCTGGGCCGGGTTCGGGTGAACCGTCAGGAAGAGGGCGGCCCGGCAGACGTCGTCCACGTGGACCAGGTTCAACTGGCGATCCTCGTAGGTCAGACGGCCCTCACGAGCCCAGCGCCCCGGGTTCCGGCCGGAACCGTAGATGCCCGCCAACCGGAGGACAACGCCGGCTCGAGCCGCCACCTCGGCCTCGGCCGCCGCACGGGGATGATCGGGGACAAGCGGAGTGGACTCGGTCAGAACGGGACGATCGCCCCCCTCGCGCAGGTAGATGCCCGTGGTGCCCAGCAGGACGACGCGTCGCGCCTTCCGTGCCAGCACCTCCCAGAATCCGGCCACCGTGCCCTCGGGAGGAAACGTGACCACCGCCGCATCGTAGGCACCGTCGGCGACCCCCCGATCGAACGACTCGACCGCCTGGAGCTGGCGCGAGTCCAGCCGCGTCCCCTCCTCGACCAGCGTGTTCGCGGAATAGGCATGCGTGGTCACGCGGCGGCGACGCGCCTTGTCCAGAAGAGCCCGCCCACAGTACCCCACTCCGAAGACAGCCAGCGACCCGAGTCCTCGCATCGTGCATCCCTGACCAGACGGGAAACACGAGCGTAGGACGTGCCGCCCCGCAACGTCAAGCGGATGCGAACGCCCGCGCCTGGCAAGGCCGAAAGCCCCTCACTCCCCACCCCCACCCCCGAGCCCCAGCCCCAGCCCGCCGCCCCTCACTCCCCACCCCCATCCCCGAGCCCGAGCCCCAGCCCGCCGCCCCTCACTCCCCA
>JARKOL010000395.1 GCA_029975745.1 Myxococcota bacterium
GCGCTTCGTCGGCGCGGCGCGCTTCCCTGCGCCGATCGGCCTCGTCGGGTGTCTCCCCGTGCGGGGCGTCGGGCGTCTCCCGGCGCAGGGCGGCGTAGGGGTCGTCCGCGAGGGCGGATTCGTCCATCTCCGACCTGGCGCGCAGGCGGTCGGTGTCGGGGTCGGCGCCCTGGTCGAACCGCGGCGTGGTCTGGCCGAGGCGTTCGGCGTGCGGCGGATGGGGTTCCGGAGTTTTCGGGGCGTTGACCGGGACCCGCCAGTCGGGCGGCGGATCGGCGTTGATGCGCGGGGCGATGCCGTCCTTGACCATCTTGTCGAGTTGTTCGACGGTGAAGAACACCACGTACAGCACCGGCGCGCTCAGCAAGGAGAGGAGGCGCGCGATGAATCCGCGCGACGCGTCCCAGGCGCGCGTGAGGCTGTACTTGGCCAGACGCGACGGCGGGTTCCAGAAGCCCTGGGTCGGCCCGTAGGCATACTCCTCGCCGGGCGGCATCCCGACCGCGTGCCCGTCGGCCCACACGCGCTGCACGAGCGTGCCGCTCGGCGCTTTGGGCGAGCCTTTCGGATCGATTTCGCGCAATTCGTAGGCGCTAAGGCCCCGCCAGCCGATGCCCTGCACGGTGAGCGCCGAGATGACCCGGTCGTGAGGATTGCAATAGACGGTGACGCGGCCGTGGCGGGCATAGTTTTTCCGGTCCTCCGCCGGATCGTAGGGGGGCGATTTTCCGTCGCGCGGAACGAGGTTCTGGCTCCAGCATACGAGCGGGGCCAGGTCCTGGTCGGTGCCGCGGCGCTTGGCGATCAGCTCGACGAAGTTCTCGAGTGTTTGGAAACGCGCCTTTGCGGTCACCCGGCCGCGCTGGCCGTGGGCGTTTTCGTTGTTGCGCTGCGCCCAGTTGCCGGTGGGGACCTTCCCCTCCAGGCTGTAGGGCGCGTTGGCCAGCACGTAGGCGTCCGCGATGGCCGGGGCGCTCTTGCCGCAGGGGTCGGTGACGTTGCCGATCTTGTCGCCGTAGAACGCCGCAGCCAGGCCGATCATGTTGCCCTGGCTGTGGCAGACGATCGTGATCGGAAGGTCGGCCTGCTTCTTCCGGATCAGGGCCACCAGTTCGGCCAGGCGCCAGGCGGCCAGGGCGTAGTAGTGGCGCGGCGGACAGGTATAGACTTCGCGCCCCGGTTCGGGGTTGAGGTCCTGCGCGGTCAGCCAGAGGAACAGGCGCGGATCGACGCCCTCGCCCCACAGGTCGGGCAGCGCCGAGCAGCCGT
>JARKOL010000398.1 GCA_029975745.1 Myxococcota bacterium
GTGCGCCGCGCCTGGTGGAACAGGCGCACGTACTCGGGGACCAGCAGTTCCGCGCCGAACGCGACCTCCCAGACCTCGGCGAAGCCCAGGGCCCGCACCGCCTGGATCACGCGCCCCGGGTCCACACGGTCAAAGGCGGCGGCGAACGCCGGGGCGATGCATGCGACCACCGGCCTGCCCGACGCCAGCATCGCGCGGACTCGCGGCACGTCGTCCTGGACCTGCTTGGCCCCCTGGGCGCAGACCTTGACGCAATTGCCGCATGCGATGCAGCGCTCGGGGATCACCTGGGCCTGGCCGTTCTCGACCCGGATCGCCTTGGCGGGACACTCCCGGACGCACGTGTAGCAGCGTCTGCAACGTTCGGGGATTGTCCACAGCACCGCCATCGGGTGGTCCTTCCTACGCTCCAGAGTGTCCGGCCCGAGGCGGACGGCGATACCGAGGGATCGACCGCCGTCCGCCCCGGCCGGAAATGGCCGGTCACACGCGGTTCCGGCCGAAGTAGTGGGTGTGCAGGAACTGATGGGACCTTTCGCCAAGCGGGGCCTTGAAGAACGCTTCGTAGGCCTCGCGGACCTGGGAATTCTCGTGCGACTTGCGCATGGTCTTCCCCTCGTCCTCGCGGAAGATCGCCTCGATGCGCGCCTTGCGCACCGCCTGGGTCGTCATCCGGGGCTGACCCGCGCCGCCGATGCAGCCACCGGGGCAGGACATGACCTCGACGAAGTGGTACTCGGCCTCGCCCTTGCGGATCTTGTCCATCAGCCGGTTGGCGTTCGCCAGCCCGTGCGCGACGGCGATCTTCAGGGTCTTGCCTTCCAGGAACGACCATTCCGGCACGCACCCGCGGATCGTCAGCGCCGCTTCCTTGACGCCGTCCAGCGTCGTGATCGGTGCCACGTGCAGCCCGTCGAACGGCAACTGGCGGCCCGTCACGATCTCGTAGGCCGTCCGCAACGCCGCCTCCATGACGCCGCCCGTGTTCGCGAAGATGTCGGCCGCGCCCGACGACATGCCCATGGGGGCGTCCATCTGCTCGTCCGGCAGGTTGACGAAGTCGATGCCGGCCTGCTGGATCATCGCCGCCAGCTCGCGGGTCGTCAGTACGACGTCCACGTCGCGCGACCAGGACGACTCCATCTCGGGCCGCTGGCACTCGAACTTCTTGGCGGTGCAGGGCATGATGGACACGACGAACACGTCGGTCGGGTGCTTCGCGATCTTGCGCGAGTAGTACGTCTTGGCCGCCGCGCCGAACATCTGCTGGGGCGACTTGCAGGTGGACAGGTTCGGCAGGAAGTCCTGGTGGAAGTATTCGGCGTTCTTGATCCACGCCGGGCAGCAGGACGTCGCCATCGGCAGGGGGCCGGCGTGGTGGCCGTGACCGTTGCCGTTGCCCTCGGGCGCCAGGGCGGCCTTCAGGCGGGTCAGCAACTCGGTGCCTTCCTCGAGAATCGTCAGGTCCGCCGTGAAGTTCGTGTCGAACACGGCGTTGAAGCCCAGTCGCCGCAGCGCCGCGGTCATCTGGCCGGTGACCCGCGTTCCGGGGGCATAGCCGAATTCCTCGCCCAGCGCCGCGCGGATGGCCGGCGCCGTCTGGACCACGACGAACTTGTTGGGGTCGTCCAGCGCTTCCCAGACCCGGGCGGTCTCGTCCTTTTCCGAGATCGCGCCCACGGGGCACACGGCCGCGCACTGGCCGCACTGCACGCAGGCGACCTCGGACAGATCGTGGCAGAAGGCCGGTCCGACCGTCGTCTTGAAACCGCGATTCTGCGGGAACAGCGCCGTGACGCCCTGGACCTCCTTGCACACGGTCACGCAGCGCCGGCACAGCACGCACTTGCCGGAATCACGGATCAATGCCGGGGTGCTGGTATCGAAGTGACGCTCGCTGACATCGCCGGTCCACGCGGCGTCGCGAATGCCCATCTTGCGGGCCAGCGCCTGGAACTCGCAGTCCTCGTTGCGGTCGCAGGTCTTGCAGTCACCCGCGTGGTCGGACATCAGCAGTTCCATGACCAGTTTGCGGGCCTCGCGGACGCGCTTGGTGTGCGTCCGGACCTTCATGCCGGGCGTGACGGGCGCCACGCACGACGGCACCAGCGACCGGGCGCCCTCGACCTCGACCATGCACAGCCGGCATGCGCCGATGGCCTGGACGTTTTCCAGGTAGCACAACGTGGGGATATCGACCCCGTTGCCGCGCGCGGCTTCCAGGACGGTCGTCCCCTCGGGGACCTCGATCGGCCGATCGTCAATCGTCAGGTTGACCATTTCGAAAACTCCTGTGATCCCGTGTTACGGGTCGCTCCATCGACCGCCGTCGCCTACTGGCAGCCTTCGCGCCAGTCGCACCGCAGGCAGCGCTTCGCCTCGGCCAGCGCGACCTGGGCGCTCCACGTCAGCTCGACCTCGTCGAAGTTGTTGCGGCGCTCGGCCACCGGCTTCAGGCAGTCGTGCGCCCGCTGCGCGTTCGACGGGTCCGCGTCCGGGTCGAACTCGGTATCGACGGCCCGGTCGGCGCGCCAGAACGCGTGCTCGGCGCCGGTCAGGCGTGCGTCGATCGCCACCGCGGCCTTTTCGCCCCAGGCGATCGCCTCGACGACCGACGACGGTCCCACGGTCGCGTCCCCGCCCGCGAACAGCCAGTCCAGCGACGTCGCGCCCGTGGCCGGGTCGGCCTTGATGGTGCCGTCGCGGTTGCGATCCACCGCCAGGTCGCCGAACAGCCCGTCGGCGTCCACCGACTGGCCGATGGCGGCGATGATCTGGTCCACCGGGATCGTGAAGAGTTCCCCCTTGATCGGTACCGGGCGCCGGCGACCCGACTTGTCGTAGCCGCCCAGCTCCATGCGCTGGCATACCAGGCCGGTCACCCGGCCGTCCTGCACCGCGACCTCGACCGGGGCCACCAGCGTCTCCAGGCGGACGCCCTCGCGCAGCGCCTCGTCGATCTCCTCGTCCCACGCCGGCATTTCGTTGCGGCGTCGGCGGTACACGACCGTGACGTCCTTGGCGCCCAGCCGGAACGCCGTCCGCGCCGCGTCGATGGCCGCGTTGCCGCCGCCGATCACGGCCACGTGTTCTCCGACCTTGGGATCCGCGCCCAGGTTGTGGGCCTTCAGGAACGACAGCGCCTCGGTCACGCCCGCCGCGTCGTCGCCGGGGATGCCCAGCGTGCTGCCCTTGGCGGCGCCGATGCCCAGGAACACGGCCTCGAAGCCCTGGCCGCGCAGGTCGCCCATCGTGAAATCGCGGCCCAGCCGCTGGTTGCAGCGGATATCGACGCCCATGCGCCGGATCAGGTCGATCTCCTGGTCCAGCTTCTCGCGGGGCAGCCGGTACGCCGGGATCGTCTGGATCAGCATGCCGCCGGGGCGGGCCTCGCTTTCGAAGACGGTGGGCGCATAGCCCAGCCGCGCCAGGAAGTACGCGCAAGACAGGCCGGCCGGGCCCGCGCCGACGATCGCGACCTTGCGGGCCGCGTTTTCCGGCGCCTGGGCCATCGCGGGCAGCTCCGCCGCGACGTCCTGCTCGACCATGAAGCGCTTGACGCCGCGGATCGCGACGGGCGCGTCCAGGCCGGCGCGGCGGCACTTCGTTTCGCACGGGTGGAAGCAGACGCGGGCGCAGATGCTGGCGAACGGGTTGCGCTCGCGGTGCCAGCGCATCGCGTCGGCGTAGCGGCCTTCCCCGACCAGGCTGACGAACCCGGGGACATCGACGCCCGCGGGGCACGCGTTCTGGCAGGGGGCGCGGACCAGCGCCGCGCACACGCCCGCGGGGCACTTCTTGTCGCGGATGTGCGCGTCGTACTCGTGGCGGAAGTAGCGGATCGTGGACAGGACCGGGTTGGGTGCCGTCTGGCCCAGGCCGCACAGCGCCGTGTCCTTGATCGTGTTGCCCAGCTCGATCAGGCGCTCGACGTCGCCCTCCTCGCCGTGGCCGTCGCAGATGCGTTCCAGGATCTCGAGCATCCGCTTGGTGCCGATGCGGCAGGGCGCGCACTTGCCGCAGGACTCGTCCTGGCAGAACTCCAGGAAGAACCGCGCGACATCGACCATGCAGGCATCGTCGTCCATGACGATCAGGCCGCCGGACCCGATGATCGCGCCCAGCTCGATCAGCGATTCATAGTCCACCGCGACGCCCAGGTGTTCCGTCGGGATGCAGCCGCCGGACGGGCCGCCCAGCTGCGCCGCCTTGAACTTCCTGTTGCCGGGGATGCCGCCGCCGACCTCGAACACCAGTTCGCCCAGCGGCATGCCGATCGGGATCTCGACCAGGCCGGTGTTCTTGATGGCGCCGGCCAGCGCGAACACCTTGGTGCCCTTCGATCGCGCGGTGCCGTACGACGCGTACCATTCGGCGCCCTTGCGCAGGATCACCGGGATGTTGGCGTACGTCTCGACGTTGTTCAGCAGGCTGGGCTTGTCCCACAGGCCCTTGACCGCCGGGAAGGGCGGGCGCGGGCGCGGCTCGCCGCGGTTGCCCTCGATGGACGTCATCAGGGCCGTTTCCTCGCCGCACACGAACGCGCCGGAGCCCTTGCGGATCTCCAGGTCGAAGTCGAAGCCCGTGCCCAGGATGTCGGTGCCCAGCAGGCCCATGGCGCGGGCCTGGTCGATGGCGATGCCCAGGCGCTCGATGGCCAGCGGGTATTCCGCGCGGACGTACACGTAGCCCTGGTGCGCGCCGATGGCGAACGCCGCGATGGCCATGGCCTCGATGATGCTGTGGGGGTCGCCCTCCAGCACCGACCGGTCCATGAACGCGCCCGGGTCGCCTTCGTCGGCGTTGCACAGCACGTACTTGACGGCGCCGGGCGTCTTCGCCGCGAACGCCCACTTCAGGCCGGTCGGGAATCCGCCGCCGCCGCGGCCGCGCAGCCCGGACTTCTTGATCTCGTCGATGACCGCGTCCGGCGACATCGACGTCAGCGCCTGGGCCAGCGCCATGTAGCCGTCGTGCGCGACGTAGTCCTCGATCCGCAGCGGATGGACCACGCCGCAGTTGCGCAGGACGATCTTGACCTGCTTCTGGAAGTAGTTCAGGTCCTTCATCAGCGGCGTCAGCTCGCCGGTCGCCGTGTTCTTGTTGATCAGGCGCGTGACCGGCTTGCCACCCACCAGGTGCGACGCGACGATCTCGGCCACGTCGTCGCCGCGCACGTTCTGGTAGAACACGCCCTCCGGGTACACGACGACGACCGGGCCCTGGGCGCACGGTCCCAGACAGCCGGTCTGCAGCAGCTGGACCTTGTCGTCCAGGCCCTGCGCCGCCAGCGTGCGCTTCATGGCCGCGACCACGTCCATCGCGCCCGACGCGATGCAGCCGCCGCCGGTGCAGACCAGGATCTGCTTGCGGTCGGGCGACGCGCCGGCGGTCCGGGCCTGGGCCGCCACTTCCTTCGCCAGGTGTTCCAGTTGGGCTCGGTTTTCGATGCGCTTCCTCATGATCACTCCGCCGGGCTGGGGACGGGGGTGCCGTCCTTGTACTGGTCCAGGATGGCCTGCAGGCGGGCCGTCTTGACGCGCTGGTGGACGTCGTCGTCGATCATCAGCGCGGGGGCCAGGCCGCACGCACCGAAGCAGCGCGCCACGTCCAGCGTGAAGTTGCGGTCGGGCGTCGTCTGGCCGACGTCGATCCCCAGCCGGTTCTTCAGCGCGTCCAGCAGCTGCTTGCCGCCCCGCACGTAGCAGGCGGTGCCCAGGCAGACGCGGATCAGGTGGCGACCGCGGGGCTGGGTGGAAAAGAAGCTGTAGAAGCCGACGACGCCGGCGACCTCGCTGTAGGACTTGTCCAGGCCCACGGCGATCCGCTTCAGCGCGCATTCCGGCAGGTAGCCGAAGATGCCCTGCGCGATCTGCAGCACGGGGATCAGCGCCCCGGGCCGCTCGCGGTACTCCGCGATCACCTCGTCCAGGCGCGCCAGCAGCGTCTCTTCCGACGCCGCCCCGCACGCGCATTCGTGCTGCACGTTCACCGACATTCCTGGTCCCTCCCTGCAAGAAGCACCGACCGGCCGACCCTGCCGGGCTGCCGGTCCATTGACGGCGGTTCGCACCGTCCGGGCGTCCCCATTGGCAACGGTCGTGCCACCGGGTGCCGCAGTGCGTTACTGTGCGCTAGTCCACGGGTGTTGCAGGGGAATTCGGGAATCGTCGTCCGGGGATTTCGGACCCGGCAATGCCGGAATCCTGGGCACGGGCCCCCCATGGGGGAGTTGTGCCCAACAGGTCAGCGCATCGACCTCAACTGGCGTCGGGCCCAGCGGCGGGCGTCCTCGGTCTCCCACTCCAGGTGCGGGGGCACGTCGCTGGCACTCTGGACGGCCTGGTAGGTCCGGCGGGCCTCCTCGTCATGGCCGTTCTCGCGCAGGCATTCGGCCAGCTCCAGCAGGGCCTCGGGGTCTCGGGGCGCGCGCTCGACCCCCTTGCGGGCGTATTCCAGGGCCTTGGCGTCGTCGCCCCACGACAGCGTGGAGGGCAGCTCGCGGTAGGCCATCGCCAGGAAGACGTAGCCCTCGTGGCGCGCCGGATCCCGGGCAATCAGGTCCTCGAGTTGTCCGCGCACCGGCTTGGCGGCCTGGAACGCCTTGACCAGGTTCATCGTCGCCGCGGCCTTGTAGCGGTTCATCAACTCCCAGTAGCGGCCGTCGTAATCGCCGGGACGGACCTTCTGGGCGCGCAGCGCGCAATCGACGCCGACCTGGGCGGTCCGGGCGCAGTCCTTCTTGCGTCCGGCCTGGACCAGGCGGTGCGCCAGGAAGAACGACGTTCGGGCGCACCAGATCTGGGCCTCGTGGTCGTCAGGGCGCTGGGCGGCCAAGTCCGTGAAGCCCTGCCAGGCGAACTGGTGCCGGTCCAGGGCGGCACGGGCCCGGTACGCGGCCATGGCCTCGCGGAACGCGGCGTTCTGGGCCAGCGGCTCGGTCGGCTGGGCGCTGGCGGGGAACGAGACCGCCAGCAACAGGGCCATGGTGCCCAGGAACCGGGCCGCTTCGAAAGCTGTCCTCATCGTGCGGCGCATGTCACCTCCGGGTCGGGGGCAAGGATAGCAGCAGCATGGGGCGGTGCGTCAAGCGGGTTACCGCGCCTCACGGAGGGCCGCGGGCGGGCACCGGCACGGGGACAACGCCAAATGGTCACTGCCGAAACGAGCCCGGCAATCCGGTTCCCTGGGGACCCGACACCAGGCAACCGCACTGCATGACATCCGGGTTGTCGTCGTTGCAGTCCGGGATCCGGCCTTTCTCCAGCCACTCGTGCGTGATGCAGGTCGTGTTTCCGAAGATTTCCTCGTCGAGATAGACGCTCTGGGGTTCGCGCGTCTCCTTGTCGTGGGGCAGTAGCTGATCCCCGGAACAAGGGCCGGTCGTGCCGTTCGGACAGGTGACCCCGGTGGTGTCGGGCAGCCTGGTGGCCTCGAAATTGACGCGGATGTCCGAGCATTCGGCATCGTCGCTGGAGTAGTGCCAGTATCCGGACGTCGTGGACAGGTAGGCTCCCGACAGGGACGCCTCCAGCAACGAGGCGCCCGAGAGGTCCGCGCCTTGCAGGTAGGCCCCCGAGAAGGTCGTGTTGGACAGGTCCCCGCTGGTGACCTGGGTTCCGACCAGCATGGCGCCGCTGAAGTTGCCGTGCGGCGCCGTGAACCGCGTCAGCGTCATGTTCGATAGAAAGCAGTTGTTGAAGACGGCGTTCTTCGCGGTGAAGCCCTCGACCAGGGCCTCCTTCTGGACGGTCACGTCCGGCCTGGGCTTCGAGAACAGGTAGGCATAGGCGAAGCTGGCCGCACCCAGATCGACGTTCTGGAACGTGGCGTTCACCAGCATCGCGTAGCTGAGGTCGAGGTTCTTGGACGCCGCGTCGATGGTGACCGAACGGAAGTCCGCGCCTTCCAGGTTGGCGTAGGCGAAGTTCGCGCCCCCCAGTCGGGCGCCCGTCAGGTTCGTGTACGTGGCCACGCCGTCCTGCACGACCGGCCCGAAATCGATCGAGGAGAAATCGGCTCCGGTCAGCGTCGCCCCGCTGAGGTCCGCACCCCGCATGTTCATCGCCTTGCCGCCGGCCTTGAGTCCCGAGTAGTCCCCGCCGGCCAGATTGATCCGCGACAGGTCGTAGTCGTCCGCCTTGTCCAGCAACGTCGCGTTCTGCAGCCGGATGTCGTTCCACGTCGTCCTGGGAAGCATCTGGATGGGGAAGAGGGCGCCGGACAGGTCCGCGACCTCGGCTTCGCCGCAGCGGACCGTGACTCCGTTGGCGGTCCCGGACGCGGTCCAGTCGAACTCGCCCACCAGGGTCGCGGTGCTGGCGCTCCGGTTCGCGGCGTCCTGCATCGACGCCCCGGCCATGTGGACCAGGCCCAGCCGATTGTTGCCCAGGCGGACGTTGTGGAACGTGGCGCCGGTCAGGGTGGCGCGACGGAGGTCCGCCCCGACCAGATCGACGTTCGTGAAGGCCGCCCCCGACAGGTCCGAGCCGACCAGGACGGTGTCCGACAGGTCGTCGCCCTGGAACGCGACGCCGCGCAGGTCACAGCCGCAGCACTTCCGAAGACTGACCAGGATCGTGTGGTTGTACCCGGGCAGCTTGTACGCATGCGCGCTCTGGGCCGCGACCTGGTCCAGGGCAATCGTCGTCGGCGTCGCCGAGGTGCCTCGCGAAACGGACGCGGCGCCCGAGAACCCGGGGAACACGAAGGAGCGCAGCACCGTGCTGGCGTCGAACACGACGGCGGCCGACAGGGCCTGCGGGGTGGTCGTTCCCGGATTGATGTTCGCCAGGCCCAGTCTTCCCAGGTCGTCGCAACGATAGTCCAACAGGTAGGCCGCCGCGCAGTCCGAGCCCGCCGTGATGGCCGGATCGGGGAAGCCCACCAGGGTCACGTCTCCGGTCTGTTTCGGGGGGACGTCCCAGTTCGTGGCCGCGCTGCAACTGAGGCCGGCGTCCCTCAGCCTGCACGCGTCCGAATCCTGGCCGGTCGCGACGTTGACGGTCACCGAGGACTGGGAGGCGGGCAGCAGCCCGATCCAGGTGGGGTGCTGCGTTCCGATCTGCTTTCGGGCGCCGCCGGGCGATGCGAAGGTCTTCGTTCCGGAAGCCTGGGTGTTCTCCAGCAGCAGCGGCTGCCCCTTCAGGCCGGTGTGGGGGTACACGACCGCCTGCGTCTGCGGGCCCAGCATGTAGATGCCGACACGGTGGGGCACGTTGTCGCACCGGCCGTCCACCACCATCAGCACGTCGTCCGTGGCCGGGGCGAACGCATTCCTGCCGACGTGCTGGTAGGTCCGCGGGTAGATGGCAACCTGGCCCTTCTGCAGGCTCAGTTCGCCGAACCGGGCGAACCGGACGAATCCGGCGCAGCCCGACGGGGGCGCTGATTCCATCGTCCATATCGAAGCGCAGTCCTGGGCGACGTCCGCGCAGTACTGACCGATGTACCTGGCCTGGGCCGCCGAGATGACGGAACGGGCCAGCGCTCCGTACTGCGACTGCGTGAACTGGATTCTCGACCCCAGGAAACAGTCCTCCCAGATGGTCTGGCCCGTGTCGCCCCACGATTCGAAATCGTCGGTGTCGTTGGCCCAATAGGCGTTGCACATGGCCTCGACCTGGTCGCAGTTCCGGTACAGGAAGTTCCGGCAGTTGGCGTCCTGGTCCGGGAGGGAGCCAAGGCATTCTCCGAGGTCCGAAAACAGCCACGGCCCTCTCAATGTGCAGTTGAACGGGAGGTCGGAGTACCTGTCGGGGATCAGGCACGGCATGTACGGGTTCGAGGTGCAGTGGGACGTGGTCGTTCCGACCTGTCCCTGCAGGGTCGGCTGCTGCGCCGCGCAGGTCCAGGTGTCGCAATGGGTGGTTTCCGCGTAGGGGCGGATGAAGGCCGAAAGGGAGGTTCCGGGGGAACGGGAGGCGGGGGCGTTCGTCGTCAGCACGAAATCGTACCGGCCGCCGTCCACGGTCAGCGTCCGGCAATCGCCGCTTTCGACCTGGGTCACGACGTTGCCGGCCCCATCGACGATCGACAGGGTGTACGGGATGGTTTCGTGGAATTCCAGGCACACGGTCTGGTTCACGGGGTGGGTGAACTCGTACGTCACGACGTCGGTGCCCGGCGTTCCCGTGTCGCCAACCAGGACCGGCCCGTCCTCCAGTTGCAGAATCACCGTGTCGTCATGGTCGATGGCCACGGGGGTGCCCGCGAGCTGGGATTCAAGCCACGTTCTTCGGTGCCGTCCGTCCGAGATCAACCCGTCGAGGGAAGCCTCGCTGCCGCAGCCCGAAACTCCCACCGCAAGAAGAGCCGCAAGGAGTCGTTTCATTGGGGGCCTCCCGGTCGTCAAGGTTCCGGCGTCCACATGCTGATCGAGGGCTTGCGGATCGCGTTGCCGCCATCGATCGTTTCGTAGTTCAGCGTGAAGATGTTCCGGAAGTGATCGACCGCCATCCTTCCCGCCGCGATCCCGGTGACCGTATCGACCAGGGTGCCCCTGCCCGAATAGACCTGGACGAAGTAGTCGTCGGCGGACGTTCCGCCCCCCTGGTAGCCCAGGACGAAGATCATGCCGGTGCCTTCCACGTCCAGGTCCAGCAACGTCGCCGTGTCGGGAATTCCGGACAGGGCGAAGTGGGGCGACGGGTCGGCGGAATCGCCGAAGATCGGTCGCACCGCTCCGAACGCGTCGAGGGCGGACACGCGCGCGTTGCCCTGCTCCAGGACCAGGATGTCCCCGTCATGATTGACGGCGACGGCGATCGGATGCCGCAGCAGTCCCCGACGGTCGCCGGTCCCGGAGTACATGCGGGCGGCCGGGGCCTCCGCCAGCGGGACGGGCGTGGCGGACAGGTCCAGGACCTCCAGCTTGTTGAAATCCCGGTTGACCGACACCGCATAGCCCGAGGGATGGATCGCCACGTCGGTCGGGGGCATCGCGAATCGGCCGACGACCGCATCGGCCGGCGCGAAGGAAAGCGTGGCATCCACGGCGACCTTCTGGATGAAGTACGCGGTGTGGCCGGCCAGATCCCCCGGGAACAGGAACACGTTGCTGCCCGTGGCGTGGCCGACCAGGTCGTACGCGACCCCCGGCCGGTATTCCAGCCAGCCGCACCCGGCATTCACGTGCAGGCTTTCCGGGCCGCCGGCACCGTTGTTAAGCAGGGACAGGTTTTCCGTGAAGAACCGCTGCCCTGACGAAACGGTTCCCGAACCGCACGTCACCGCATCCCGTGCGAACGACTGCCACGCATAGCCGACGGAATGGCCCTCGATGTTCAGGGTGATGTCGTGCAGGCCGCACAGCCCGGGATCGACGCTCGAACAGTTCATGGTGGTGTGGGTCCGGGTGGGCGCCGGCGGTGCGACGTACTTGCCGTCGGTTCCGACCGTTCCCAGCCAGACCAGCTTGCCGGTGCCGTCCGGACCGATCCGGTCCTTGTGGATGAAGTTCGTTCCGGCGTTGATCGGGACCAGATTCTCGGTGAGTTGCAGGCTGTAGTTCACCCCGTCGGCATCCGGTGGGGATGCGTGCGCGCTGTTGGTCACGGTACGGGTGGCGTAGCCGGCGACGAACTCCCCCGTTTCGTTCAGGAGGTTCACCTTGATGGTGGCCGTGCCGCCTTCCGGGATGCCGCTGAAGCGCAGGTCGATGTGCGGAACGGCGGTGTTGCCGATGTCCGCCGCCAGGCCGTCCTTCGGGGCTTTCACGGTGTCGCTGTCGTTGAAATAGAAGTAGGCCTCGTACTTCGTGGCCGACTCGGGGAATCCGCCCCGGATGTTCAGGGGATCCGGCAGGATCCGGACCACGGGATCCCACGTCGCCGTCAGGCTGTTGACGGTTGTCGGCTTCGAGGCGGCCACCTCGACGATGGTCTGGAGCAGCTGCGAGGCGTTGGCCGCCAGACCCGCCACGTACAGGGCCTGGCCCACGAACGGGATCGCGTCCTCGGCGGCGTCCTTCGTCGCGGTTCGCACGATTGCGTATCGAAGGCGGTCGGCGCCGGTGTTCACCAGGATCGCCGCCAGCGCCTTGGCATAGCGCTTGTAGTCCTCGGAACCGGGGGCTCCGGTCGCCGAGTACACCCCCATCGCCAGGCCGATCCCGACCAGGGTCTGCAGCACGGTGGTGTTCGTCAGCGCGTCCTTGAACAGCGGGGCGTCGGCCGGGCCGTTCCGGAGCCCGGCAGCCAGGAAGTACCCGGGAAGTCCCAGATCGACCAGCGCCGTCAGGACCCACCCAGCCGCCGTCTCGCGGCTGGTGGCGCCGATGCCGGCGGACGCGAAGAGCAGGTCGGCCTGGCTGCTGGTGGGCGGAATCGGAACCTTGAAGACCGTCCAGTCGGGCGGCAGCGGGATGCCCATGATGACCGAGCGGTTGGACACGAATCCCCAGAAGACCGAATCCTTCACGTCGGCGAAGTCGTTGAAGAACTGGTGGGAACGCGCCATGCCCATCGCGTCATAGAACGCCATCGCGCCGTTTCCGTTGTCCGGGTAGTCGGTTCGCCACCAGGTGTCGGCGGAGCCGTCCGGCTTCTTCCATCGCAGATACACGCCGACATGGCGCAGGTAGTAGTTCTTCACCTTGACCGTCATGTACCGGATGCCCTTGTTGTCGGTGGTGAAGTCGGGGCTGTCCAGGTCGAACGAAAGGCCCTCGATGCCGGACGTGCGCGACAGGGTGATCCGTTCGCCGGACGTGCCGGAAGGGGCATCCTGGGACGCCGAAGGGGTCGTTGGGTTATCGACCTGCGCCGCCCCGGCGGTCGGACCGCTTCCCTCCAGGACCGTGTACTTCACATCCTCCAGGGCAGGGTCGTTCTTCGTGGCGTTCAGGGCGATGTTGAGGGCGGGCCCGACGGCGGCCTGGATGGAATCGACCGTGCGGTACTGGACGGCCGGGCTCATGGTGGACAGATCGCCGGAAAACGGCTTGGGCGTCGGCGGGTCATCGTCCGTGAAGTCGAACGCGTAGTAGGGCGCACCGTCGATGAACAGGATCAGGCTGGGCGAGCCGTCCGCGTCCTGGACCCAGTGCATCTGTTCGTGGGCGGGATCGGTCGGCGGCGTGTCGTTGTACACGGTCAGGGGGAGGTTCTCGGCCACTCCCCCGTTTCGGCGCGCCTGGTTGATTGCGGTTGCCAGCGCGATGATTTCGGGGCGATGCGGCTGCTTCGGGTCGCACATCTTGTCGGGATCGACCGGATTGATGTGTCGCATGACGACGGCCGCGGCGTCCGGATCGTCCGTCATCAGTTCGGGGTGGTTGAAGACCATGGCGACCGCGGCCGAGATGTCGCAGGCGTAGGCCAGGCCCTCGCTCGCCAGCTTCGAGGGGGCCGACTGGACGTCGTC
The DNA here is from genome assembly GCA_029975745.1 of Myxococcota bacterium. GTDB lineage: Bacteria > Myxococcota_A > UBA9042 > DTJE01 > DTJE01 > DUVQ01. The sequence goes on from JARKOL010000398.1 coordinate 13,366, forward strand.
GGCGGGTTCGGAATGGTAGAAGGACAGCAGCAACTGGTGGTCGGGGTCGAACCGGGCGTCGCCCCGGGTCAGGTAGATGTGATTCAGCGCCCCCGCGCGGACCTGGACGTTGTCGGCGAAATGCGTCACGCGGGAAGGCTCGGTGAAGTCCAGCGAATCGAAGTCCCGGAGCAGCGCCTGGTAGGTCGTGTCGTTGTGGGGCTCCAGGAGGTACCTGCGTCCATTGGCGTGCAGGAACACCGGGGCGGACGCCTCGAGCGCCGTCCCGCTGAGGTCGATGTGAAAGTCGACCTCCCGCTGGGGCGTGTCGTTCGCGGCACTGGCGCAGCCGGTTGCCAGGACGACGAGCAGTGCGGGAATCATGCGGTTCATCGGGAACCTCCAGTCAAGCGGGGCACGCGACAAGGCGTTATGATACGTGCCCGCGGCGCGATGCGCCATGGGATATCGGCGCATCAGGACGGGGAATCGAAGACGAGGGGGGGCGTTATGCCGAACGGGATCGTGCTGGATGCGGCCCGTTGCACGGGCTGCGGCATCTGTGTCCGGACGTGTCCCGAGATGGTGTTCGTGCCGGGCGATGGGCCCCGAGCGCCGGTTTCGGTCGCGCATTCGGAGCGTTGTCTGGGCTGCCTGGCCTGTGACGAGGACTGTCCCGAGGGCGCGCTGCGCGTCCACCGGCTGCCTTCGGACATGACGGTCGCGGACGTGCCGCAACCGGGCGTGGGGCTGGACGACCGCGTGCATGACCTGGTGATCGTCGGCGCCGGGCCGGCGGGCCTTGGGGCCGCCATCGCCGGCCGCGCGCTGGGCATGGACGTCGCGGTCGTCGAGCGGATGCCCTCGATGCGGCGCGCGCACCATCCCGACGGTGGCCTGCTGATGGGCCAACCGGGGGACGTGACCCAGGAATTGCGGGGGCTGCACCTCCCGGAACTGGACCTTACGGTCCCGCGCGACCGGATTCGCGAAACGCTGCGCTACGCCTTCCTGATGGGGCCCGATGGGCGCACGACGCGTTCGGCCGGGCCGGGTGTCGCGATGGCCGCGGTGGACAAGGACGTGTTCGTGCAGGGGATGGCCGAGCGCGCGCTGGACGCGGGCGCTCGCATCGCCTGGAACACCCGGGCCCAGGGGGTGGAACGTGACCTCGGCGACGGTCCCGTGCGCGTTCGGATCGACGGCGACCGCTGCGTTGCGGGCAAGGTCGCAATTTGCGCCGAGGGCGTGACCGGCCGGCTGGCCCAGGCCGCCGGCGCGCCGGTCAACGCGGCCGTCGTCGGGTGGTCGTTCGGCGCGATGTTCGAGCACGGGCCCCTGGACGCGCCCCGCCACGAGATGGGCTTCGCGCTGGGCGCCCCGGCCGGCTTTCCCGAGGGCGTCGGGGCGTTGTCCTACTGGTCGTCGGGAACGGCGCGCACCGAATTCATGAGCGGCACCGTGCAGCGCACTCGACACCGTGCGGGCGACGTGCGCGTGACCGATCTGGTGCGGATGGCGGCCGGCGAGGCGCGATTCGCAAGCCGGATCGGTGATTTCGGAGCATCGGCAGCGACGCCCGACGGCTGCCGCATCCTGGCGCGGCGGTTGCCGCAGTCGGCGGTCGCGGATCGGGTGATCGCCCCCGGGGACGCCCTGACATGCTGCGGGATGTTGACGTCCGTCACGGCGGCCCGCACCGGGGCGCTGGCTGCCCGGGTGGCCGCTGCGGCAATCGCCCGGGGGGACGTGTCGGCCGCCGGGCTGCGCGACTTCGACCGCCGCGTGTTCGCGATGGCCCAGGTCAAGGGCATGAAGTTCCTGCACAACCTGCTGATCGAGGCGCCCATGGCGCTGGGGCGCGCCGACCTGGACGCGCTGATGGGGATCCTGGCGCCGCTGGATCTGGGCCGGATGATGGGCGGCGGTCCGGGGGCGTTGTGGGCGCTGGCGGCCTTCATGCTGCGTTCCGGCCGCGCGATGGCGGGCCGGCGGGACCTGATGCGGTTCCTGAAGGCGTGAAGGAGCCTGCGTCCTGATGGGCCGGCCGGGGCCAGATGCAACCGGCGTGTCCCGAGCGTCCGTCCGTGTGAACGTGCCTGTTCAACCGCTCATGGATGCGTGCGGTAAACGGGTTTGAAAACGGATCGGAATTCTGCCAGGATTTGAGTCGGTTCATGACGAGGTGGTTCGATGAGGCCGTTTCAGTTGTCCACGGATGTGGTCTCCATTGGAGAGTTGAAGATCCAGGCCGCGCGCATTCTCCAGCGAGTGAATCGGGACCGTTGTCCGATCGTGGTGACGCAACATGGGAAGCCCGCGGCGGTTATCGTGTCAACGCAGGACTACGACCAGATGGCCGACCATGCGCGATTCATGCAGGCGATTCAGCGAGGACTCGAAGACGTTCAGGCAGGTCGAGTGGTTGACGACAAGGAAGTCGATGCCGCGCTTGAGGAGGTCTTCAAGAGCGGAGCCAGGAAGTGAAGTTGAGGTGGACGCTCGGAGCGCGCGACGACCTGGTTGCAATCGCCCGATTCATTGCGGAGAGCAATCCAACCGCAGCGCGCAGGTGGATAGGACGTCTTCGCACTCAGGCCAGGAGGGCAACGCGGTTTCCAAAGTCTGGACGCGTGGTGCCAGAGTTCGGTCGCGAGGATCTCCGCGAGTTCATTTTCCGCGGTTACCGGATTGTCTACCTGCTTCGCGGCGATGACGTTTTCGTACTCAGCGTGTTCGAAGGGCACCGACAGATCCGCCTCACTGGCGAGGACTTGGCAGGTGCAGAGAAGTAGCAGCGGTCGGGCATTTGCACGATGGTTGCGAATTGATGTCCCCTGCCGGTCCAACAATAGGTTGCCCGGCAAATTGGACCGTAGAGGCCCGCCCGATGTGCGTCCTCTCGGGACAATTCGTCTCGCCATAGTCACATGCCAATGAAGGAATCCGCGAGACCGATCTAGATGGCTTCATGACCCGCATGACCTGCAGGAAGCGCGCGCGCTGGAGGATCCTGCCTTGGCCTGCCCGTCGAAGCGATGCACCGCTTGCGGCGACAGGCGCAACCCCCTATGCTGCAGGACCAACAGGAGTCCTTCGATGGATTTTCGGCACGCGGTGGGAGTGGCGGTGCTGGTCCTGTCGGGCCTGGCGGGGTGCGATGGCGACGCGGATTCGGGCAGCGATGCCGCGACGTGCGCGCCGGGGCCCGCCGTCTGCGACGGGGACGTGCGCATCGTATGCGAGGCAGGCGCGACGGTCCGGATGCCCTGCGGCGCCGACGCCTACTGCAGCCACGGGGAATGCGTGGCGACGTCGATCCGCTTTCCCGAAGACGCCGGGTTCCACGCCGAGCGCACCGAGTGGTGGTACTACACCGGCCACCTGGCCAGCGGCGAACGGCGCTGGGGCTTCGAGGTCACGATCTTCCAGTACGACTTCACGACGCTGTTCGGCATCGAGGGATACGGCTACATGTGCCACGTCGCCGTCACCGACAAGATTGCCGGCGAGCACTACCACAACGACATCATTGACCTGAAGACGACCACCTGGACGAACGACCCGATCGTGCTCGAGGTGGCGGACTGCCGCTTCGAGATGGACGGTCACGGGCGCGACCACGTCGTCGGCTTCATCCACGAGGGCAGGGAGAAGGACGGCAAGGCGTCGCCGTGGCGGATCGACCTGGTCGTCGAACCGCTGAAGCGCCCGGTGCGCCACGGCACCGACGGCATCATCCCGATGTCGGCCGCCGGCGGCACCAGCTGGTACTACTCGTACACGCGTCTGGACGCGTCGGGGACCCTGACGACCCCCGATGGCGACTTCGAGGTCACGGGCCAGGCCTGGATGGACCACCAGTGGGGCGACTTCGACGTGGTGGAATTCAAGGGCTGGGACTGGTGGAGCCTTCAGTTCGAGGACGGCTGGGAGATCATGCTGTTCCAGTTTACCGACTGGGACGGGAACCTGGCGCTGAAGGCGGGTACGATCGCGGACCCGGACGGCAACCTGACGTCCCTGGAAGGCATGGCCGCGTTCACCATCACGCCGCAGCGCACCTGGGCCAGCCCCCACACTGACGGCGTCTACCCGCTAGACTGGGACGTCGCCATCCCCGAGAGCGGGTGGATCCTGGCGATCC
>JARKOL010000403.1 GCA_029975745.1 Myxococcota bacterium
CGGAACCCCGGCCCTCGAACCGGATGCCCCCTGCTGCCGGCCCCGTTTTGAAGAGCGTGCTCCTGACGGCGGCCGGGTCGGTCATCGTGCGGAACTGGTTTCCGCTGAGCACCGCCGTGCCGGAGCTGTGCTCGACGCGCACCTTCGTAACGCGTCCCGAGGGGCTGAACGAGGCGGGTTCGATCCCGCGGATCTCCCCCACCTTGATCCCGTTGCGATGCAGAGCATCGCGGATCTGCGGGAAAGTGAGAAACGCGGCCCACGCCGCTCCGGGCGCCCGGGCGCTGGGCTCATCGGGCATCGACTGCAGGTAGGGGATGGCGACCCGCCAGACGTGCCGTGCATCCTCCGTCATCCCCCCGCTGTTGGCATGAAAGTACGTCAGGGCGGGCCTGCCGCCGTACAGGAGGATCCGGCCGCGCGTGGCATCGACGGCCTGGCGGGTCCGATCCGTCTCGGCGGCGACCCCGCCGTAGACCTGGGAGGCGGTGGTGGCGCTGATGTCGTATTCGCGGGCGGCGTTGGCTTCCTTCTGGTAGCGCGCAAAGGTCCGCGACACCACGGCCTGAGCCTTCAGGGCCTCGTCGGGCCATCCCGGGGGCATTTCCTTCGGCACGACGCCATAGAGGTACTCTTCCAGATTCACGAGGTTGTAGGCTACAAGCCGTCCTTCGCGGGACGCCGCGATCTTCCAGGTTCCCCGGTAGAGGGTCCCGTTGACCCGCAGCATGCCGCCCTGTTCTGCCGCAAGGAGGCATTCCGTGAGAGGGTAGGGATGCCCGCCGACGGACAGAAGCCCGCCGTCGAAACGGATCCGGGTCTCCTGCCGGGGGGCGATCGTGGACAGAAGCCCGCTGCCTGACGGGTTGCGGACCTCGATACGCGAAGAGGAGGCAACGCGGATTTCCCCGGCATTGTCCAGGACGAGGACCCGGATTCCATCGCCCCGGTCCTGACGGGATGCCTGTTCTCGGGCTTTTCGTTCGACCTCGCCGGGCGGGTGGTCGCTGGCATCGCGCATGAAGGCAGCCACGTCGCGCCGGCTTCCGGAAGGGAATTTCGAAAGGTAAAGCCCGAACAGACGGGAGGCCTCCCGGTACCGTGCCCGTTCGTATTCGACCCTGGCGGACTCGAAGACGGCGTCGGCTTCGTAGACCGTGCCGCGGTATCTCTCGCGAACCTGGCCGTAGAGCTTCAGCGCCGTTTCGGGGTCCCTGAGGAACGTGCCGTGGATCGTCGCGGACATCATGAGGGCCTTGGGTTGATACTCGCCCGTCAGAGACTGCTCGAGAATCTCCTGGTAATCGCCCAGCGCCTCCAGGTATTCCCCCCGGTTGAAATGCGCCTCCGCCTCGCGCATCTTCCGCGC
>JARKOL010000008.1 GCA_029975745.1 Myxococcota bacterium
GGTACGGCAATCGGCAGCCGACTCGTGCTCCGGGGACACGCGGTCAAGGCTTCAGTGCGCGCTCCGGCGGCATTCGCGGCCGGACTCCCAGGCAGTCCAGCCGCCAAGTGCTCCGTTTCACCTCGCCCAACCGACGCAATCCATCGGCACGGCCTCTCCGCCCGCCTTCTCTATCCCGGCTGTCCGCCTGTTTCGTGGATGGAGGTTCTACACGCGATCGGCAAGTGCAGCGTGGTCGACGAGGCGTGCGGGGTCGGCTGCGACGACGACTGCCGCCAGGCCAAGGTGTGCGACACCAGCGGCCAATGCACCGCCCGTGACGGCCGGTGCGTCGTCGGTTCCGAGGCCGACTGCAAGCGTTCCAGCGGCTGCAAGCGCGGCAAGGCCTGCCGGTACGTTGACGGCGAGTGCGTGCGGTAGGCGGCGCGTCCCCGTCACGCCCTTCCCGGGCGCGTCATCGTCGCGGGGTCCAGCACCCGATCCAGCGTCGCCCCGTCCAGCACGCCCCGTTCCTGCGCCAGTTCCCGGATGCGACGCCCGGTTGCCAAGGCCTCGTGGGCCAGCGCCGCCGCGGCCTCGTACCCGACGAACGGCACCAGCGCCGTCACCAGCCCGGTCGACCGTTCCAGCAGATCGCGACAGTGGGCCTCGTTCGCCTGGATGTCCTCGACGCAGCGCTCCCGCAGCACGGTGAACGCGCGGGTCAGGATCTGGATCGACTGGAACAGGTTGAAGGCGATGATCGGTTCGAAGGCGTTCAACTGCAATTGTCCGCCCTCGGCCGCCATCGTGATGGTCACGTCGTTCCCGATGACCTGGAAACAGACCTGGTTGACCATCTCCGGGATCACGGGGTTGACCTTGCCGGGCATGATGGTGCTGCCGGGCTGCACCGCGGGCAGCCGGATCTCCCCCAGGCCGCCCAGGGGTCCCGACGAGAGCAGGCGCAGGTCGCTCGCGATCTTCGAAGCCTTGACCGCGATGCGCTTCAGGACGCCCGACAACTGGACGAATGCCCCGGGATCGCTGGTGGCCTCGACCAGGTCGAACGCGGTCACCAGGGGAAGTTCCGTGATCTCCGCCAGGTGCCGTCGCGCACATTCGGCATATCCTTCCACGGTGTTCAGCCCGGTCCCGATGGCGGTGGCGCCCAGGTTGATCTCGTGGATCAGCAACGCCGCCTCGCCCAGACGCTCGATGTCCTCGCCCACCGTCACGGCCCACGCCCCGAACTCCTGGCCCAGCGTCATCGGGATCGCGTCCTGCAACTGCGTCCTGCCCAGCTTCAACACCCCCGCGAACGCGGTCGATTTCGTCCGGAACGCGGCCTGCAACGCCCGCATGGCCTCCATCAGCCCGGCGATCTTCCAGATGGTCGCGACCTTCACGGCCGTCGGATACACGTCGTTCGTCGACTGCGACAGGTTCACGTGGTTGTTGGGGTGGCAGTCGGCGTAGGCCCCGCGCGGCCGGCCCAGGAGCTCCAGTGCCCGGTTCGCGATGACCTCGTTGGCATTCATGTTGGTGCTGGTCCCGGCGCCGCCCTGGATCGCGTCGACGACGAAGTCCTGGTCGTGCCGCCCCTCCATGACCTCGTCGCATGCCTGGACGATCGCCTGGGCCACGTCCGGCACCAGCAAACCCAGTTCCGCGTTCGCCAGCGCCGCCGCCTTCTTGATGGCGCCCAGCGCCCGGACCAGCGCGGGAAAACTGCTGATCGGAATCCCCGAGATGGGAAAGTTCGCCAGCGCGCGGACCGTCTGGACGCCGTAGTACCGGTCTGCCGGAACGGCCAGTTCCCCCAGCGAATCGTGCTCGATGCGCGTGTTCACGGATGCCTCCAGTTCGCGGATTCGATGCATTCCAAACGCCCGCGGTCCCGGCGGATGAACCGGGTCCGGGATCTCGGTGTCGCAGCCCGTCAGTTCGTTGTTTCCCACGGCGTTCCAGGGCGACGCGGCGAGCCCTCCCGTTGATGCCACCCCCGGGGCGCAAAGTCAACGAGTCCCGGGCAACGCGACGGCGATCCGCCCGCCGCCGCAAGGAACCGAAAGCCTGCCTCGCCAGCGAACGAAACATCGGGCCGCGCGAATCGATAGGTGGGCACCCTCCTGGAGCCCGACATGGCGCGATTCCGGTGTCCATCCCGTTCAGAGTCCGAACGCCGGGCCACGGGATGCCTGGCGGGCATGCGCTTGACAACATGTCAGAGGCGACATAGGCTCACGAAAGGTGCCGTGCGCGACTGAAGGAGTACGACGATGCGTGAAGAGAAGAAGGAGAGACTGGAGGCCAAGGGCTGGCGAGTCGCTTCCGCGGCCGACTTCCTGGAACTTTCGACCGTCGAGCAGGCCTACATCGAGATTCGTCTGGCCCTCGCCACGGCGCTCAGACGCCAGCGGACTCGGAAGCGTTTCACACAGGAAGATCTCGCCCGCCTGGTCGCTTCCAGCCAGTCTCGAATCGCCAAGATGGAGGCCGGCGACGCCACCGTATCGCTGGACCTTTTGATCCGCACGCTCCTGGCTCTCGGGACATCCAGGCAAAGTCTCGGGTCCATCATCTCCCGCAAGGTTGCTTGACGCTTCCGTGTCGCTGTCGGCCGGCGTCATCGAGCGGCTGGTGTCCTGACGATCGATCCGCTCCGGGCAACGCGCCGGAAGCACGCCGCCGCCGCCAGCAGCCCGGCGATCAGCCACGCCAATCCCAGGCCGCCCGACGCGCCGGTGGCGCCGCAGCCGGTGTCATCCGACGGGTCCTGGACGACGACATCGACCGTCTGTCCTGTGTTCCCCGCCAGGTCGATCGGTGTGATCCGGACCGTGAAGCGCACCGGCGGGATGATGGCGGGATCGGGCTCGGTCTCCATCCAAGGCAGGGAGACCCCGAAGTCGCCATCGCCTCCGCGACGCAGCTTGACGGGACCTGGGAAGTGGTCGCGAAGCAGGTCCGGGGCCGTGCCGTCGACGACCTCGTACCGGAATCCCATCTGTTCGGGTGGGGTCTTGTCGTCCACGGGGTTCGCGATCCGGATGTACACGGCACCGTCCCAGCATGTCGCGCCGCCGCCTCGCGTAGGGGCGCGGTAGACACGGACCGACCGGACCTGAACGGGTTCGGGCGGCGTGGTGTCGATACCCTCCATCGACGGATCGACCGTGTGCTCGGTCGGGGCGATGTAATTGCACGCCCGGGCCGGTCGTGGTGCGAACCCGGTCACCAGCAGCAGCGGAATCATCCACAGGATCGGCTTGTGCATAATCAGCTCCGTGGTTCGAGCGCGTCGGGTTCAGTATCGTCCGCGTTGGCCCTGCGAGAAGTCGTATTCGGGTCTCATCGTCCAGCGACACCCCGTGCTTGATCAGATTCGTTTGCGCCTTCGCGACATCCCACTCGAAACGCGGCGCCACAAATCCACACAAGCTCGAAACGGGATTCTATCGGATCCTGGCGCGAAGTGATTCATTCAGGGGTGTTGAAAGGAAGTTCTCAGGCTGCAGTTGGAGCCGAACCACCGCTCCTGGACGAAACGATTTCGATGCCATGGACAAGCATCCCGAGAGAGCGGGGCTGGTGGGTGCCGGGAATCGAGGGTACTGCTGCCGGAGATCCACCCGCGCAGCGCGCTGCAGCATTTTGATGGGGTGGCTCCACGCCTGCAACGCCCCTCGCGGCCAAGGTTACCGCAACAGCGTCGTGCAGGGAAGTCGGGGCGTCGCGGGCCGTGGCGTTCGGGAGGGATGGCGCCTTGCGACTGCATATGGACCGGGTCGCTGGCGCAAGATGAAGGGGATCGCTCGTGTCAGGCTGGCGGGTGGCAACCTGCGACTGGCGGAAGTACACTGGTACGAGGCTCACGGCATCGGGTGCCGCGAGTTCAAGATCAAGCGCTTCGTGGAGGACGCGGGATGAACGGCAACGCAGGCGACACCGGCTTCGTGCTCTGCGTGGACTGCCGCGGGTACGAGGCTTCGCTGATCGTGCGCCGGTTGTACCGGACGATCCCGGATGCCGACGCGGCGACCAACGGGCTGGTTCGCGTCGTGGACGAATCGGGCGAGGACTACCTGTACCCCCAGGCCATGTTCGTGGCCCTGTCGCTGCCGGCCGGCGTCATCGAGCGGCTGGCGTCCTGACGTTCGATCCGCTCCGGGAAACGCTTCGCAAGCGCACCGTCGCCGCAATGAACCGAACCCACCGGCCCCCTGACCGAACGAAACATCCGATCGCGCGAATCGATAGAGGGGCACCCCCCTGGAGCCCGACATGGCGGTTCGACTGAGGTTCATCCATCCGGAAACGTCTTTGGTGCGAAGCAAGCTCGATCGGTTTCGCGGCATCTGCTCCCTGGAACTGCTCGGTTCCCTGCTGCCGGGTACGCCGGGGGCCCTGAAGGCGCGTCCGGACGGCACCGTCCTCGACGGCCACCACCGGCTTCGGGTACTCTTCGAACGGGGAATCGACATTCACGGACTGCCTCGCGAAGTCCTGGACGAGGCATCGGAAATGGACACGTGAAGGCCATCGCACAGGTGTTCTGGGTTGCCGGGAACTGGCCGGGACGGCTGGGGATCGTGCCGCGTCCACGCGGGGGCGACTGGCTGGCCGACGAGGTGGCCGCGTGGCGCACCGCAGGCATCGACGAGATCGTTTCGCTGCTGGAACCGCACGAGACCCGGGAACTGGAACTGGCCCTGGAACCCGATCTTTGTCGCATTCACGGCATGCGGCACCACGCGTTTCCGGTTGCGGACCGGGGCGTTCCGGAATCCGGCACGGAGGCTGTCAACCTGGCGGTCGCCCTGCTGAAGTCGATTCGTCGCGGACGCAGCGTGGCGGTCCACTGTCGCCAGGGCATCGGGCGGTCCGCATCCCTGGTCGCGCTGGTACTGTCGCTGTCGGGGCTGGACCCGGATCGCGCGTTCCAGGCGGTCCGGCAGGCTCGCGGGTGTCCCGTTCCGGACACCGAGGAACAGCGCGCATGGGTCACGCGGCTCGTCCGTTCGTTGACTGTGGGCGGCGGTCGTCCGGCTTCGGGTGTCCGGGAGCACTGCGACGATTGACCGGCCGGCAAGGCGACGCCGGTTTCAGGATTGCCGTGGACAACCGGCGACTGGCGTCCTGACCTTCGAATCGCCCCGGGCAACGCGCCGGAAGCACGCCATCGCCGCCAGCAGCCCGGCGATCAGCCACGCCAATCCCA
>JARKOL010000009.1 GCA_029975745.1 Myxococcota bacterium
CCCACGGTCCCAGGACCAGTTCCGCCCCGTCGATCGCCGCGCGCTGCCCGTCGGTGGACGCCAGAAGCGCGCCGCCCACCGCCGGATTGCGGACCTGGTGTTTCCGGCGGGACACGTTCAGCAGCACGACGACGCCGGCACCGTCCGCGACCCGCCTCCAGCCGACCACGGGATACCGGATCTCCCGGGGGTCGATCATCGTCAAGTCCCCCCGATGAAGGGCCGGATGTGCCTGACGGGCCTTCAGGAAGCGCCGGTAGCATTCCAGCAGGCTGTCGGGATTGCCGGCCTGATCGGCCACGGTCCGCCCGCCCTTGTCGGACGGCGGCGGCAGCCACGGCGCCACCCCCGAGGGGCAGAACCCCGCCGTGTCCGACGCATCCCACTGCATCGGGGTGCGGCACTCGTCGCGATTGATCGACTCGCCCATCACGGCCCGAATGCCGTCATAGACGAACTGAGGCACCCAGGGCATCCGGTGGATCAACGCGTCCTTGGACTCCTTCGCCGGAATCGGACGCTGGACCATGCCGATCTCGTCCCCGTAGTACAGGAACGGCACGCCGCGGGCCGTCAACTGCCACGCGGCGTTCAGTTTCGCCCGCGCGAAGTCGCCTCCCAGCCGACTGATGCGGCGCGCACGATCATGGTTTCCGAACACCCACGTCGGCAGCAGCGGGTCCTGGAACATCCGCTCGTAGTCCGCCATCAGCGTTCGGACCGCCACGGGGTTCAGGGCCACCTTCAGCGACCGGAACAGGAACACCAGATTCAGCCCTCGACCCTCCACGCAGTGCGCGCGCGCCTGCTCGATCGGGGCGTTGACCTCGCCCACCAGGAAGCGTCCCCCGGGGTAGGAATCGATGACCGCCCGCAACTCCTGCATGAACGCGATGGTGTCCGGGTGGTTCAACGTCCGGTCCGAGCCCTGGAACAGCATCCGCGGATCGTCATCCGACGGGATCAGCCGCCAGGAAAAGGGGTTGTCCCGGAATTCGGGATCCTCGAACAACGCGTTGACGATGTCCAGGCGGAACCCATCGACGCCACGGTCCAGCCAGAACCGCATGGTGTCCAGCATCTCGGCCCGGACCTCGGGATTGCGATAGTTCAGGTCGGGCTGGAACGGCAGGAACTGGGTCCAGTACCACTGGTCGGTCGGCGCGTCGTAGTGCCACCCCGACCCGCCGATCATCGCGTTCCAGTTGTTCGGGGGCGCCTTGCCGCCCGGCTTGCGCCCGTCACGCCAGACGTACCAATCGCGCTTCGGGTTGTCCCTGGATGAACGGCTTTCCAGGAACCACGGGTGCTGGTCGCTGGTGTGGTTCATCACCATGTCCAGCACGACCTTCATGCCCCGTTCGTGGACCGCGGCAATCAGCCGATCGGCCGCCGCCAGGTCCCCGTATTCCGGAGCGATGGCCCGGTAGTCGCTGATGTCATAGCCGACGTCTCGCTGGGGACTGGCGTAGAACGGCGAGAACCAGATTGCCCCGATCCCCAGTTCCTTCAGGTAGTCCAACTTCGCGATGATCCCGTCCAGATCGCCGATGCCGTCCCCGTTGCCGTCGAAGAAACTGCGGGGATAGATCTGGTAGACCGTGGTCTCGCGCCACCAGGACTCGTTCATCCGAACCTCCGCTCGAACCCTCGCCCATTGTTACAACGAGCGCGTTCGATTCGCCAGGGTGCAACCGCCACCGTTCCGCACGATTGCCGACGGGAACGGGTCGGGCCTGCCCAACGATCCGACCCGGTACGCCGCGTCCCCCGTCAGAACGCCCAGGACGTCTTGACCACCGCGCGGATGTTGCTGTTCGACAAGTCCTGAGGAGCGACGGACGTCCGCCAGTTCGTGCGGGTCCAGGAAACCTCGGCACCAATCAACCAGGCCCCCCCAAGCTTGTAGCCGACGTTCCCATGAACCGTCGTGTTGCGCGTACGAACCGGGCCGGCCGTTGCCGGATTCAGGTCGCCGTTTCGAGGGTCATCGACGCCGAAGCCGACGCCCAGCGACAGTTCGGGGATGGGCCGCCCGATCGCCTGCACCCAGCCGCCCATCGTCCGGATGACGCGCGCATCCATCCGGCCCTTCAGCAGCCCGCGCGGCGGCGTGTAGAACAGCGACACGCCCTGCAACACGCCCGCGAAGAACGAGTTCAGGTTGTCGCCGATGAAGAACTCGCCCATCAGATCGAAGTACCGGGACGTCAGTTTCAGGTCCACCGCGGCCATCCACACGTCCAGGGTGCGGTCCAGGGCGGTCGTGCCGGTCCCCGGGTCCTTCAGGTACTCGCCGTTGGACTTGCGCTTGATCTCGCCGGTCGCCGGGTCGAACACCCGCCGGACCTTCTCGCGACCATAGACGCCCGAAACACCGGCCCCCAGGGTCACGAGACCCAGCGGCTGGTGAACACCAACGCGCCCCATCAGGAACGGCACGTTCGACTGCTCGCCGTCGCTGATGTGGTCGTTGACCGAGTCCGTCAGTACCTCGTTGGACCCCATCGGTCGATTGACGCTGACCTCGACCTTGACGGGGGCCCAGTCCAGCGTCAGCCGGATCTGGGGCAGCCGGATCCAGGGATTGCCCGAGGTGCCCAGCGCGATCCAGTTCGCGGTGTCCGGAAACAGGGGCGCGAACACGGCGAAGTGCTGGCCGGCCAGGATCGAGACGTGCTTGCCCGACATCGATACCCAGGCCTGCTTCAGGCGCAGCAGGGGCGAGTACGCACTGGACCCCCCGGTGACGAAGCCGCCCGAGAAATCGACCTCGACCCGCGAGTCCAGATCCCAGGTGCCGACCAGATCGGGCACGTGCAGGTGGACGCCCACCGGCGACGCGCGCACCGACATGCTGAACGAGTCCTCGCCGCCATCGTAGGTGTTCGAAGGCTGGGCGTAGGCCAGCCAGTCGCTGATCGCGGGCGTCGTCGTGTCGTAGTAGGTGACCAGTTCCAGCTTTCCGTACACCTTCAGGGTGGCACCGTTGGCAAAGCGAAAGGTGAACGGGGCGAGAGCGGGGGGCGCCACGACCACCGGGGCGGCAGCGGGACTGACAGTCGCTGCCGCGGGCACCGGGCCCGGCGCTTCCGGAATCGACGTCGGATCAGGCCCCGATGCCGCTTCCTGTTCCGCCTCCTGCGTCGCCTCCTGCCCTGGGTCCTGCTCCCGCCCCTCTTCCTGCTCCGCCTTCTGCTCCCCGCCATGCCCCTGATCCTGCCCCTGAGCCTGATCTTGATCCTGCCCCGCCTCCCGGCCCTCAACCTCTTCGGCGACCGCCACCAGGGGCAGCCCGACAAGGCAGACCAGCAGGACACCGGCCCCGAAAACGCGCATTCCCACGTCGCACCTCCCTCGGTGGTTCTGTCATGGCGCCCGGCGATGATACCCCGCCGTCTTCCCGGATGTAAGGCACGCGATGCCGCCCTGGCCCCCGGCCACAAAGGCGCCTCCTGGCCGAGGCTGGGGATTCTTGGCGTGCCACCGCGTCTCGAGCCGTTTCCACTCCTCCTGTCGCCGACGATCCACTCGGCCCGCATCTTGCTATGATCCCCGAGCAAGGTCATGCATCGTCCGAAACAAGGGAGACGAAACCATGCAACCCCACACGACGATTCTCGGATTGCTCGCCTGCCTCCTGCTCGCCATACCATCCACCGCCGCGCCCATCGTCGAGGAGGACTCGCGCGCCCTCGCGCTGGTTCACGACACGCTGGCGCGGACGACCCCGTCGGTGGTCATGATCTGCCTGCGCTCGCGAAACGGGGACGTCGAGGTGCTGGGTGCCGGGGTGTTGGTCTCGTCCGACGCCCACGTCCTGACCACGTACGCCGCGTTGAAGCCCGAACGCGTCCTGGCCGGGGACATCCGCGTGGTCTTTCGGCCGGACGAGTTCACCGGCGACCCGATCCGCGACCTGGGTTCCTACGGCTATCCTGTGTTGACCGCCTTCGACCCGCAGCGAAACCTGGCCCTGCTGAAACTGCCGCCGCTGGGCGAGAAGTGGCAGCCGATCCGCGTCGGCCTTCAGGAACCCGAGGACGACGATGAGCTACTGGCGATCGGACACCCCTTCCAGCAGGGCTACTGGTCCGGCACCGTGACACGAACCCTTCGGGACGAAGGGATGGACCCGCGTGCGATGCCTCTGCGGCGCCTGATGGTAGGTCAGGAACCCACCTACGAGGGCGGCCCCCTGGTCGATCCCCAGGGGCGTCTGGTCGGTCTGATGACCCGTCACGTCGGCGCCCCCCTCTCCGGCGACGAGCCCCGGATGGTTGATTCGCTGGTCGGCCTGGACGCGGTCATCGGCTTCCTGCGGGAGTCCTTCGAGACGCAGGCCGTCGCTGCAGCCTGGATCCAGGCCCGTCAAGCCCAACCCGAGGCAACGCCCATCCGCTTCGAAGCCTCGGTCGCTCCGCTGCGTGCCCGACCCTACCGCTCCGGGGATCTGGCATCCGCCTTCGCCGCGGCGGCCCGCAATGCCGAGGAGGCGTTCGGCAACCTGCAGACGCGAGCGCGTTCCACGAAGGGCCTGCTGGTGGTCACGGGCGAGGGCAAGGTCCAGGTGAATGGTCGCGCGATGGGCGCCATGCCCGTCGGGGGCTGGAAGCTGTCCGCGGGCCGGCACGACGTGAAGGTGCTTCTGAAGGGACAGGCCTGGACCGAGACCGTCGAGATCCTTCCCGGCGCGACGACCCTGGCGACCCCCGCGTTCCCGAAAGCCCCCTGAACCCCGCCGCAGCGCGGCCGCGTGACCGTCACGTGACCCGTCGCACCCCGGGGAACCGGAAGTGGCGCGCCCCCGAGCCGCGGCCTACTCCCACTCGATCGTGCCCGGCGGCTTCGAGGTCAGGTCCAGGGCCAGCCCCGAGATGCCCGGCAGCCCCAGGATGCGGTCCCGCAGTTCGGCCAGCAGGACGTCGGGCAGCCGGGCCGCCGTGGCCGTCATCGCGCGCTCCGAGTGGATCGGTCGCACGATGCAGAATTCGCTTCCCCGGCCGTCCAGTTCCAGCGGCACCAGCACCGTCGGGCACTGCCAGATGTCGTCGTACAACCCGTGGCGCCGCAGCCCGTCCATCACGATGGCGTCGGCCTCGCGCAGCAGGTCCAGCCGGTCGCGCGTCATCGTCGCCGCCAGCGGCCGCACGTTCGCGGGCGCCCCACCGCCCAGGTTCCAGATGCAGCGGTTGATGCCGGGCACCGACTTCAGCATCACGCCGACGGCCTCCTGAAGCCGATCCCACGGCACGTCGCCGGAAATCAGGACCGGGTGTTCGTACGAACGCAGGTCCGCCTTGACGCCCACCGACCGGATCGGCAACGCCGTCGCCCGCACCCCGTAGCGCCCGGCCACTTCCGCCAGCGCCGCATCGACGCCCTCGATGCCCTCGCGGTCCGCGACGCCGGTGTTGCACAGCAGGCGCACACCCAACCCGGGCCCCGGGAACGGGTGCCGCCACAGCAGCTCGCCGGGAATGCCCATGCGCTCGCCCAGCTCGCGAACCTCGACCTTGTACAAGTCCGCCAGCGGCTCGATCACCTTGCCCGCGGCGATCATCTCCTCGATGACCGGCACGCGGTTGTGATGCGTCTTGATCGTGTCGGCCCGCTTCGTGCCGCCGGTCTCGATCGTGTCCGGGTAGATCGTTCCCTGGCCCAGCAGGTGGCCCTCGATGCCCAGTTCGCGCGCCATCCGCTCGAACACGCGAATGAACGTGTCGCCGATGATGCGCCGCTTGCGCTCGGGCTCGACGACGCCCTCCAGCGCCTTCAGGAACTCGTCCGACGCATCGGCGAAGTGCAGGTTGTTGCCCAGCCCGAAGCGCCGGAACATGTCCAGCACATCCGCGCTCTCGTCCTTGCGCATCATGCCGTTATCGACGTGCAGCAGGTGCAGCCGGTCGGCCCCGATCGCCTGGCGAAAGACCAGCGCCGCGACCGTCGAATCCACCCCACCCGACGCCAGCAGGAACACCGACTGATCGCCGACCTGCTTGCGCACACGCTCGACCTGCTCGTCCAGGTAGGCCTCCATCGTCCAGGACGGCGTGCAGCCGCAGATCCGCAGGACGAAGTTCGCGATCATGGTGTCGCCGTGCTCGGTGTCATCGACCTCGGCGTGGTACTGGAAGCCGTAGCGCCGCAGCTTGTCCGAACCGATGGCCGCGAAGCGATGCACGCCGCTGTCGCCCAGCATCGTGTACCCCAGCTCCTCGAAATCGGGCCCCACGGCCGTAACGCTGTCGAAGTGGCTCATCCAGACGCGCGCCTGCGACCCGACACCCGCGAACAGGGGATGGTCGCGAACGATACGCATGTCGGCGTGGCCCCATTCGCGTCCCCCGTGGACGACCGTGCCGCCGTAGTGCTTCGCGATTTCCTGGTGACCGAAGCAGAAGCCCAGGATCGGCACGTCCAGGTCGTAGATCGCCTTCGTGTAGTCCGAGTCCTCGCCATGCGACGCCAGCGACGGACTGCCCGACAGGATGATGCCCTTGTAGCCGCGAAACGCCTCGATCGGATCCTCGGGTTGCCGGATCTCGGCCAGGACCCGCTGGCGACGAACCTTGGTGGCGATCAGGTGGGCGTACTGGCCTCCGAAATCGACGACGGCGATCGCGTCGTGCTGCATGGGCAAGCCTCCGGGGTGACTTGGGTGAACGAACCGGGATCCCGGCGCCGGATCTACACGATTTTCGCCCGCGTGAAAAGCCCAGGGACGCGACCCCCAGTCCTCATGCCAGCCACCATTGCGCCCCTGACCCATCCCCTCATCATCGGGGCCTGGTCGCGCAAGGCTGGGGTACCGGGCATGCCGGTCTGGACTGTTGGGGATTGACCCAGATCTCCAGCGGCCCACCCTGGACTGCTGCCGCTTGAGGCAGCTCTCCCGCCGCCGGCTTGACGGCGGCGACCCGCCCGCTGCGCCCCACGGCGTCCGCCGGGAGTCGTGCTCGCTGCGCGCGCTCGTGACTTCAAAGCGACCTGGGCATCACGCGGATGTCCAGAGGTGTCCCGGGAATCCGGCGGCAGGCGGACCTGCGCGCGCCCGGCCGCTGCGCTCGACCCGGCGGCCCGCCTGGTGTGGGGCGCAGCGACATCGTGCCAGTCCAGGGGCCGCCCGATTCGTAGGGCCGGGCAGCCGGGGGGCTCGTTCAGGGATCGGCGTCGTCCGCGCGGGTCCGTCCGCATCGTGACCGCCTTCGACCGCGAACAGAGCACGGGACCTCGATCGTCTCTACATCGAACACCAGCAATTGCGCGATCCCCTGCGAGACACGCTGGAACGAACGACGTGGCGCCTGTTCCTGCAGGCGGAACTCGATTCGCTTCATCGCGACTAGCTCGCGTCCATCCACGGGCCACGGTCCCTAGCCTGGACTGCGGACACGCCACGACCCGTCTGCGAGGATCGGGGTGTCGATAGCGCCTGGGGGCGGTTCGCGACGAGCCGGGTGGCCACCGCAGCTCACGCAGCAGCAGGAAGCCCCACACCGTGATGTCGCCCGGTTGATGGCAGGCCGACTGTCCTGCCCCTTTTCAGCGATTCCCATGAAAAGGGGATCTTCCGCCCCTCGGATGCCGGCACCCCAGGGAGGAAGCGGTGGGGCAGGGGACTCCGCGGCCTGCCCTACTGCCCGGGGGTCAGGAACCCGGCGTGCCGACCCAACCAGTAGGCCAGCAGAAAGTCCTCGGGCGAATGGACCTGGCCCGGCACCGGCTCCCGGGGCTCCGGGATCTCGTAGGGGTCCAGCCGCCACAGGTAGTTGTCGTAGTCGCGATCCTCCAGCGGAATCACCTGGGCCGCGTTGCCACGCCCCATGCGGTTCGTGCAGACCGCCTCGATGCCGGTGTCCCGGGCGCCCGGATCCCGTCGCTCCAGAGGCATGCGATGCAGCGTGCAGACCGCGTCCTCCCAGGCGTCCTCGAACGTCGGCGCCGCCCCCGGCCAGGTCAGCGACCCGTACATGAAGGTGTACAGACTGTGGGTCGCCCGATGCAGCGGGGGCGCGATGGGGCGCTCGGGCTCCCAGATGCCGACGTCCAGCAGGTCCAGGAGTCGCTGTCGGACCTGAGGGCGCCACTCCCGCCGCAACAGCGGATGAATCGCGTGGAAGACCATGTCGATGTTGTCGTAGCTGGTCTTGCAGCTGCCCACGTACAGGTTCAGCATCGTGACCGCGACGTCCAGGTACGACCCCATGTCCGCGAAATCCAGCTCCGGACAGCCGGTCGGGTCCTCCAGGCGCAGCAGACAGGCGTCCAGGAAGTGACGCAGGTCCGGCCCGTCCCAGGCTGCCTGCTCGGCTGGCGACAACGCCTGGAATGCATCGACCGCCGTGCGCAACCACGACAGCGCCAGCAGCGCGTTGAACCCCGCCGCGTCGTCCAGGGCACTGTAGAAGACGCGCCCGTGCTCGGTGACCTCGCCCGTGTGGTCGATGATCTGCAGCCGGTTCTGGACCAGGTGGCGCGCGAACGCCAGCACATCCTCCGTGATCCGGGCCCGAATGTCCGGATCCCCCAGCAGGTCCAGCGCCGTCGCGTACCCGAAAAGGATCCCGTCCATCGTGTCCTTGCTGACGTCGTCGTTGAAGACCCAGCCCTCGTAGCCGGGCGCCGTCGATGCCACCCAGTGCGGCCGACCCGCGACGTCACCGCTGTACGTGAAGCCCGGCCGGTGGTACGCCCGCCCCCACAACCCCGGCACGCCGGTCACCGCGGTCAGGTGATGCAGCCCCTCGACGACGACGCGCGCGTTCTCCAGCGCCTGGGGATCCCGGGTCACCGCCCAGCGAAAGGACTGCGAT
The DNA here is from genome assembly GCA_029975745.1 of Myxococcota bacterium. GTDB lineage: Bacteria > Myxococcota_A > UBA9042 > DTJE01 > DTJE01 > DUVQ01. The sequence continues at coordinate 8,817 of JARKOL010000009.1, forward strand.
GCCAGGTAGATGGCCGTCCAGAGCCCCGTGCTGGGCAGATGCTCGCGCGACAGCACCACCCCCGCCTCGTCCTCGCGCACCGTGCGAATCAGGCCATCGTCCAGCAGCTTGTCGCGAACCCGCGCGTCCAGCGCCGCCGCCTTGGCCGCCAGGGACCCGGGTTCGCCCGCCCACTCCGGGCAGGCCGGCACGTTGCGGGGCGCCGGCTCCGCGAACGCGACCTCGACCCGCGTCCGGGCGCCGTGCGCCGCGAACGAGGCGACGACCAGACCGTCGCGAGCCTCCCATTCGATGCCGGCGGCCTCGACCCCGTCCTCCCCGACCACCCGCACCGAAACCGGCGTCCAATCGCCGTCCATGACCCACACGGTCGTCGGCTGCCCCGCCACCGTCGCCAGGTCCGCCCGCAGCAGACCCGCCGCACCGTCCCACGCCACGCCGGACACCTCGACCGCGCCTCCCAGCAGGTGCAGCGACGTCCCGGCAATCTGGGGCCGGTCCGGTCGGGGGTGCAACACCAGCACCCGCTCGGTCCGCGGCGCCAGATCGACCACGACCCGACCGTCTGCGATCCACTCCCAGGTGCCCTCCCAGGCGTCCAACGCCAGCACATCGCCGCCGTCCCCGATGCCCAGCGCCCACAGGTCCAGTTCGAACTCCCGCGACAACTCGTCGTCCGGCTTCGGGAAGTCCCACTCGCCGCCGATGTCCCGGTTCCTGCCCCAGTGGAACAACCCCAGAACGTGCCACGCCCAGTCGTCCCGTCCGGCCTCCAACAGCCATCGTTCCGGATACTCGCGCTCGAACAGGTCCAGCGGGCGCGCGGTGCGCGGGTACACCGGCAGCAGACGGTACACGACCTCGCGCCAGTCCGGATGGGCATCCATCGCCACGAACGACTCGCCCAGTTTCACGATGCCGCCGGTCAGCCCGACCAGCGACGCGTAGCAGCGCGCCTCCGGCAGCGTCATCCCGAATCGATCCCGGAAGAACAGCAGGTCCGGATGGTTGACCCACAATCCGTGGGACATCCAGTACCGATGGGCGACCGTCTGCACCGTGACCTTGGTACCCTGGTCGCCCGACTTGACCGGGTCGCCCCACCACGGCTGGTTGTCCAGCGTGATCCGGTTCCCGTCCGCCGCGTCGAACGTCAGCCCCACCGCGGACACCAGCAGGTAGAACACGTCCGGCCCGATGACGTCGCGAAGCATCGCCAGCGCATCCACGAACGCCTCGGAAGGCGTGACGTCCGGGTCGTGCAGATTCGTCGTGAACAACGCGTAGTAGCTGAAGTCCTGCTTGATCCAGCGAAATCCCCAGGCATGCGCCAGTTTGTGGAACAGGTCGGCCAGCCACTGCCTGACCTCCGGGTGCGTCAGGTCCAGCGGCCGCATGTCCGCCGGCACGAAGATGTGGCCCAGCGGGGTCAGATCGGCCAGCCAGTCGGGGTGTTCCCGAGCCGTCGCGCTGTCCGGATGGAGGGTGAAGGGCGACACCCAGATGCCGGGAATCATGCCGGCATCACGGATCTGGCCGGCAATCCAGGCCATCCCGTCCACCGTGACCCCGTCCACGTCGTGGTCCGGGAAGCGGTCGGCGCGAGGCTCCCAGTCCCCCTCGACCACCTGCCAGCCATCATCGACCATGAACCACTTCATGCCGTGGGGCAGGAACTGCGCCGACGCCAGCGCCAGGTTCTCGAGGATGCGCTCCTCGTCGATGTTCGTCCCGTAGCCCCCTGACCCGCCCCCCCCACCCCACGAAAT
>JARKOL010000012.1 GCA_029975745.1 Myxococcota bacterium
CTGCGCATGCAGCGTCGATTCCTCCGGGTGGACCGGGCCGTCCTTGCCGTCCAACAAGACCGACCGGCACATCTGGCGCTCGCTATTCCTGGTGAAGGAACTCGAGCGCCTCTTCCCGGATCGCCTGATCTGCAACTACCCCGGAGGCGTTCCGCCTTGGCGCTGGCCCACGCAGCCCAGGTTCAACTCCCCTGGCACCCGACCCGGGCCACAGGGCGATCAGCCGCTTCCGATCAGGGTGCGCGAGGCCGACATGGAACTGCACATGGCCGGGAATGCTGCCGTCATCGCGGCCTTCCCGGTCCAGGACCCGGACGCGCCCACCTTGATGCATCGCCAACTGCCGGTGGGCCTGTTCGAGGGGCCTGTCGCCCGCCATACCGCGGTCTCTCCCGGCGGCAAGGAGCAGGTCGACCTGTGGTGCCTCTCACGGGACCGGACGGTCCTCCACCTGTTCGAGTTGAAGATCAACGGCAACCAGAAGGTCGGCATCATTCCCGAAGCGCTCTACTACGCGCGCCTCATCGGGTACGCACGCGCCGGCTTCCCGTGTCCGTGGGGTGCATCCATCCTTCAGGATGAACGGAAGGGCAAGGCGCCCGCCGACCTCTCCGCAGTGCAGCGCATCGTGATGTGGCTGACCGCGCCCGACTTCCACCCCCTCGTCTGGTCCGCGCAGGGGACTCCCTTGGAATGGTTCAACCGGGCGCTCCACTCCAGTGCCATCGAGTTCCGGATCGCGAAGTACCTTCCCGTTCAGCCCTCGGTGCCCGGTGCGTCCTCATCCGTTCACTGGACTGCCACGTGGCCATGATGCCGATCTGGTAGTTCACCCCCGTCGATATCGCCACGACCAGAGCCCCGGCATTCCGTCCACAGACCCCTTTGCAACCCACTGATATAAAGCGGTTATTTCCCTTGCAATGCCCCGATCGTCGAGCAAACATGACCTCACGACGCGGGGGAAACCCGCTGATTCAAAAGGAGGAACCCATGGCCAGCGCGATGAAGAACCTGATCGAGAACGAGGTCCGGAAGAGCCTCGGCGGGAACGCCGTCGACCTGGTGCTCCGCTGGCGCGAGGCCGGGATGCACTGGCGCCGCTTCCAGGCCGAGACGCACCGGATCGCCGCCCGCGTCTGCGAGTGCTCGGAGACGTCCGGATGGTGCGTCGAGTTCGACGGCCAGGTCGGATGCCTCGGACGCGGGATGCTCGCCACGGTCATTCGCCTCGAACTGGCTGAGGGCTCGGACGCCGAGGCGACGCTGGCGACCATCCTGCTGAAGCAGGTCGTCGCCCGGGCCATCGCGGAAAGCAACGACTGACGGGGGTTCCGATGCGCACCACGCACGAAGTCCAGGTCTGGAACCACAAGGGGTCGCGACGGACCCGCTGGTACGCCTGCGAGTTGATCGGGCGCCACCCGGCGCCCCGGTCGTTCGCGGACGCCGGGCTCGCCGATGACTGGCTCGACGTCCGCCTCGCGGACGGGTCGGTCTACGAGCACTGCAACCCCGAGTGCGTGCGCGCGAAGGGCAAGGGATGACGCGACCGGGCGACCCCGGGGATGGTCCCCGGGTGTGCCAGCCGCATGAAACGGAGGACATCATGAGCACGAAGCACGGACCGAAGGGCAAGGGCAAGGCGATCCATGGCAAGGCGGCCACGAAGGGCAAGCGGGTCACGAAGGCGGCCCCGATCCCCGAAGGGGTCGTCGACGACGCGGCGGGCACCGAAAGCGACGCCCCGACCGGTGACGACACCCCCGCGGTGACGGGCGCCCCGGTCGAGAACACCGCCGAGGCGACGGGGCCGGCTCCGAAGCGCAGGCGCGACAAGTCGATCGCGGAACTGCAGGCCGAGTACCTGGAGGCGGTCGGGCGGCCGACCTCGTCCACGAACCCGGCCTACATCGCGTGGAAGTGCTCGCAGGCGCGGAAGGGACGCGTCCCGGTCGGGCCGGTCGAGAAGCGCCCCGCCCGCCCGGCGGGGTCGCAGCAGGTCTTGCCGTTGACCCTGTTGCGCGAGACCACCCGCCTGCTCGACACCGCGGTCGCCGCGAGCGGCGCGAAGTCCCGCAGCGCCTTCATCCGCACCGCCCTGATCGAGAGGCTCCGGGCGATTGGGGGCCCCGACGCTGACGCCGCCGCGAACGCGCTGGCCGGCGAGGCCGGCTGACGAGTGACCTCCATCCCGCCCCTCACGCGATCCATCCTCAGCGACAGCGATTCAGCGGAATTCCGGAGGCGTCGCTCGAAGAATCCGCGCGTATTACCAGCGATCCACCCGGTAGTACCGATCACCGAATGACACGACCTTGCCGGGCGGCACGCAGTGGTGGCCGAACGCCCGCGTCTTCCAGTGTTCCCGCAGTTCCTTCTCGAAGCCCCACTTGGCGGCGTAGAAGTCAGCCGCCAGTTCCGAGGCCCATTCCGCGTCGCCACCGGCCGCCTCGTCCCTCCGATTGAAGTCCCCGACCCGCGTGGCGACGTGCCCGATTTCGTGGGCCACCACCGCAAGCATCTGCGAGGTCTCCATCCGGGCCATGCGCTTCGAGAAAAGGATCTGTCCCGTGCGGTAGAAGCGCCAATCCTCCACGCGTTGGACCCACCGCCAGCGACCTGCGTCGATTGCAGCATCAACCTCCTCGTGGTCGGGAGGCGGCTGGTCCCCGTGCCAGTATCCCGTCGTGCAGGGATCCTCGCCCGGCGGGATGTAGCCGAATGACCGAACCCGCCGACGAATCCTTGCCCAGTCCCGAGGGTGGCGGGCCTGGATCCTCTCCAGTACCGTCTGAATCGCGGCCCGGATCTTCGGATTCGCGATCTCGCAAGGCACGCCGAGGATGGCTTCCGCCTTCATTCCGGGTCCCCCAGTTCGTACCCGATCGACACCGACTGGAACTCCTTCGGTGAGATCACCCGCAACTGGTCGGCGACGCGCCCTCGCATCTCCACGGCCAGGTCCAGGCAGAACTTCAATTCGTCGGGCTGCACGTCCTCGGGGTTGCGGTGCGGGAACACCAGCTTCAGCAGGCCCGCCGCCGTCTTCTGGACCGAGTCGTGCGCGCGTTGGGACATGCCCTTGGGGAAGCGCACGCGGGCCACGACATGCGTCTGGAAGTTGCGCCGCCGCAGCAGGCGGAAGATTTCCGCCAGGTAGTCGGTGATGAAGCCGTACCCGGTCGCGTAGTTGTCGGGGGTGATGACCGGCAGTTCCCACCCAGGCAAATAGGCGTGGATCCGGTCCAGGAACGCCGTGTCCTCGCGAAGCTCCGCGGGCAGCGGCTGGAACAGGTGCCGGTAGCAGCCGTCCAGCGGCTGGTGCCGCTCCAGGTCCGTGTTGATATTGCCGCCCAGCACGATCGAGCAGGTGGACGTGAACTCCACCCCGTCCTTCGTGTAGGACCCCTGCGCCATGTAGTTCTTCAGAGTGTCCACGGACGCGTCTTCCAGTTTGTGGGCACCCTCCCGCTCGCTGGCGATCTCGTCGAACACGACCACGTCCTTCAGCCCGATCACGCCCACGCGCTTGGTCGCGCCGTTGTGGAACAGCGTCGCCGCCGTGGCCTTCCCGCTGGACACCAGGAACGCCCGCTGGCTGGTGTTCTTGTACATGTAGGTCTTGCCCGTCTGCCGCGGCCCGAGCTCGACTAGGTTGTAGTTCGGCTCGACGAACGGGACCAGGCGCAGCAGCAGCAGGCGCTTCACCCGCTCGGACAACTTCGCCGGGTTGAACCCCACCGTCTGCATCAGCAGGTCGATCCAGTCCTGCGTCTCGAAGAGGGCCCGCTTCGCGCAGTAGTCCTCCAGCGACAGCCGGGTCACCTGGAACGGCGTGAACTCGTCGACGCGGAACGGATATGCCTTGCGTCCGATCATGTAGGACGGCTCGAACTCCACCCGCATCGTGCCCCACGCCCCGCTGGTCAGCAGGACGTCCCCGAACTCGCGGATCACCCGCTCGGAAACGCGCACGCGGTTGTCGCCCAGCGCGGGCACGTCCGCCCAGTACTGGAGCATCCGCTGGTCGTACGCGATCCGCAGCGGGCCCAGCAGCGTGTACCGCCCCGCCTCCGCGATCTTGTGCTTGATCAACTCCTTCGCGCCGCTCTCGACGAAGTGCTCCTGCAGCAGGCGGTCGATCTTCTGCTGCCCCGGCAGCGGGTCCGCCGGATCGATGTAGCGCCCGCACAGGTACTCCAGCACGAAGCGCGGGAACTCCTTGTACGCCTCGTTCCAGCGGGTCAGCGACTTGAGGATCACCCGATCCGCCAGGTGCTGTCGCACGGCTGCATCGAGCCTGGTTTCACCCGCCAAAGCATCCGCCATGGGCCCTTCTCCCGCGGTCGGCCCGGCCCGAAGGCCGGCGCCTCCCGTCTACAACTCGTCCAGCACGTCCAGCGCCCTGCTGAACTCGATCTTGTCGTCCCTCTCCCGCACCCGGACCGCGATCTGCCTCGTCCCCCGCGGCACGGGAGCATACCGCCCGTCGCGCGTCCTGGCCTCCAGCCTGACCCCGACGACCTTCAGGTCGCGCGAGGCCCGCAGGGTCGCGGTCCGCTCCACCTCGCGGCCCCGCGAGCAGTCGAAGGTCTCCACGGGAAGGTTCGCGACCGTCAGGCGCAGCGACACCGACCGCCCGCCCCGGTTCCGCACCTTCACCACCAGCACCAGGTCGCCGTCCTCCAGCCCTTCCAGCCGATCCGGCATCTCCACGTCCAGCCGGACGTCGTCCGCCTCAACGGCCCGGGTCAGCACGGCCACCGGGACCACCATCTCGGACAGCGACACGCCCCCGTGCGCGTACCGCTCGAAGTCGTTCCGGCCGTCCCGGTCGTACCAGGACCGCCCGATCGCGCACGTGGTCTCGTCGTTGCGCCCCTCGGCGATCGGCATCACGACGCCGGGAGGGTCGTTCCGCCCCACGACGTAGCGCCGGTGGACCTCCGATCGCCCAGGCTCGTGCGACCTCGACGCGATCTCAATCCGCTGCGCCCTTCGCAGTTGCACGAAGCCGTGGTCGGCCAGGATGACCACCCGGTCGCCCGCCTCGACCGCCCGCCGCATCTCGGGCACGACGTCCTTCTTCACCTTGTTGCGGACCGCGTCGTTGACCTCGCGCAGGTCGCCGGTGAAGTCGTGGATGTTGTCGTCGCTGATGTTGAAGACCAGGCAGTTGAAGCGCCGCAGCCCCGCCTCGTGGATCGCGCGCTTCCCCTCGGCCGTATCGGCCGCCACCTGGAACAGCAGTTGTTTCGTCGCCGCGTCCCCCCGCAGACCGAAGTTCACGGCGGCCAGTTCCGACTCGGAGGTGCAGAAGCCGCCTCGCAGGCCCTTCCAGCCCTGCCCCGGGTGCCGGCCCGCGAAGATGGACGTGCGGGCCAGCCGGGTGTAAGTCGGGACCACCGCGAAGGCCGGGGCCTCGCTCTCGATCGCGAACGCCTCGGCCAGGACCGGGCGCACCACGTCCGTCCAGGTGTCCCATCGCATCCCGTCGAACAACCACACGAACAGGCGACCCTCGACGCCCAGCTTCCGGACCTCGCGCGCCAGGGCCCGGGTCGTGGACCGGTCGTGCTCCAGCCACGCCCGGGGGTCGCGATCCAGCAGGTCGGCCACGCCCCGATCCGCCCGATCCAGGTACGCCGCGACCTCGTCTTCGAGCGAGTCCAGGAACCGGTACAGCCTCGCCAGCAGGCCCCGATCCCCGATCACGTCGGCGTCCTTCCGGGCGAGGGCCAGCAGCAGTTCCAGCCGGCAGTCCTCCGACCCAGCGTAGGCGTCCACCGCGGCGGCCAGCGCGTCCGCACCCGCCGCCGTCGGTTCCGCAGCGTGGAGCCGGGCCTGCACCCGCGCAATCCGCCACACCATGCGGAACAGCGCTGCGGCCCGCGCGCCGGCCGATGCGCTGGTGTCCGGCGTGTCCCAGGTGTCCAACTGCCCCTCGGCCCACCAGGGCACCGGCGGCAGCGTAAGCACCGGGACGGCCGCGGAGGCGAGCGTCCGATCGAGCCATCCCGTCACCAGCGCCAGGGCCAGGCAGTGCGGGGCGTCGTCCGCCGCGGCCAGCGGTCCTTCCGGCAGATCCTCCCGCAGCAGCGAGCAGACGGCATCGGCAACCTCGGGCGGCGTCGAGTCGTCCACCGAGTCCCGGACGGCCTCCAACTCGCCTCGCCGGGCGCGCAGGTGCTCGACCACCTTGGTGACGCTCTGCGCCGCGTCGGACACGAAGCCCTGGAAGACCCCCTTCCCGGCCATGACCGCGCCGATGTTCTGCACGCCCCGGGCGTCCAGGAACTCGCCGAACGCGGCCAGCCGCAGCGCGTCCGTCAGCGACAGGGCGGACCACACCTTCACGACCGGGGCATCCGCGACTCCCGCCGTGGTGGCCAGGACGTCCAGCAGGATGCCCGCGTCCTCGGGGATCATCCGGTGCAACGCCGCCATCCCGACGAAACGCGCCACGACCTCCTCGGGCCACGCACGCGTCAGTTCCAGGTCCCGCACCTCGAGTGCCGGGTAGGCGCCGAGCAGGATCGCCTGCCGGATGTTCACGGCCTTCAGCACGCGGTCCCGCCCGAGCACCTCGCGGAGACGCTCGAACCCTTCGATGAACCCCTTGAGGTCCCGTCCCACGCGGACCGAGTGCGCGTGCAGTTCCTCGGGCCACACGGCCGGCACGCTGTAGTGCGCGATCACGGCGTCCGTCCGCAGGTTCACGATCGGGCCTTCCACGCGGGCGACCACGTCGGCGATCGACGACAGGTCCATCGGCGCCCCGATCCGGGCAAACCGGGGCCAGGTCACGCGGACCAGCACCGGCTCCTTCGGCCCGGCCTCCCGCTCGACGTCGCGCAGCGCCGCGCGGAACGGCAGGTCGTCCCCCGCGTAGGTCACGATCGCGAACGCGCGTCCCAGGTGATCGACGATATGGGGGATCGCCGCCTCGGCATCGGGGTCCAGGCACATGGCCAGCCTCGCGCCCTTCGGCACGTTCTCCCCCAGGCGCTGGGCCAGGTAGGCGGTCTTGTCCTGGGCGACTTCCGGAGCGGAACGACTCATCCCTCGTCCTCCAACCGCGCACGGGCGACCTGGCGCAGGCGCCCGAATTCGCGACGTTCATCTTCCCCGAGGTCGCCGCGAGTCGTCAGGCGGTCCAGGATCCCGGCGGCCACGGCCCACTCCTCGCGACGGCAGAGATATCGGGCGAGGATCCCCATCTCGACGCTTCCGGTCATGTCGGGACAACCGGCCCGCAGGATCGCCTGGTGGTGATGCCCCAGCGCCTCGAACGCCTTCTCCTCCACGGCATCGGGTCGAAGGTACACCGACCCCGGCAGCCGAACCACGGCGCCGTCTTCCATCATGCGGTCCAGGATGTTGGCCAGCCTTCCGGTGGTCCGGGACCATCCGTGACGGTTGCCCAGGTGCTGGATCAGCCCGGCCTGGGTCGCCGCGCCCAGTTCGTCGAGCGCCTTCAGCAGCAGGCCCCAGACCATCCCCTTCTGCCGTCCGTCCACGCGGCGGGCCACCAGGAAGCCCCCCGCGACCTCGACGTCGGACCTCTGCCGAAGCAGGGCCCACAGCACCGCTTCCTGCTCGCCGTCTACCGTGATTCGCCGCAGCACGCTGCGATTCCATTCCCGCGCCGACAGGGGCCGCAAGAGGTTCCGCGCAACCGCGGGCAGGCCATCCTCCGGAAGCAGGCTCACTGCCTGGTCGCACAGGTCCGTCTCCTCGGCGTCGCTGACAGGAAGCGCGGACCGCGCCAGGAATCGTTGCTCGCCCAGCACCAGCACGGCCGGATGATGCAGAAGGACGTTCTGGACCGAGGCAGTCGTGTAGTCCAGGCCTCCCGCGTTGACGGCCTCGACCACCTCCTCCAGCCGGAGGATTTGCCCCGCCTCGTCCAGCACCGTTTCCGCCTGCCGGGCGATGGAGACGCCGCCGGCGTGGAACAACTCGGCCAGGCCGACCCTGCCGTACCGGATGACCAGCGCCGGGTGACGTGCCAGGGCCGCACCGAGCAGGTTCGCGGTCAGGCCGTGGAGCGAGGGATCCTGTTCCTGGAAGTCGCGCGCCAGCCGGACAAGACCGACAGGTCCGGGCGACGCCTCCAGCCGGTCCAAGGTCTCGCGGGCCAGTTCCATCAGGCGGGCTTCCGGCACGGGCAGGTGGTCCCGATGGACGTAGGTGGCCGGGCCGATCTTCCAGGCTTCATCGTACCGATCCAGAACGGCCTGCACTCGATGGGCAGGGGTACCGGTCGCATCGTCGTCTTCGCCGACCAGGCCGATCAGGGCCGCCAATTCCGCGACCCGGACGGGCCGGCCCGCGTTCGCGAGGGTGGCGATCAGCCTCCCCCCGGGTCGCAGGATCGCCTCCAGGGGCACCACGTCCCCTTCCGGTTCCAGGCCCAACCCGGCTCCGAGCAGAGCCACGAGCCCGGAGGGCCCCGGCGTCAGGCCGCCGGCGTCCCGCAACACGGCAGCGACCTGGTCCACGGGGACGCTGTCCCGGCAAAGCCGCCGCAGTGCCTCCCGGACTGCACCCAGGCGGCGGCGAACTTCGGTCGATGGCAGGCTCGTCAGGAACCTGCCCTCCCATCCCCGGACCTCCGGAAGGCCCGCGGCCCGAGCCAGGAACGGCACGTCCCCGATCGGCCCTACGCCGGCGATTTCGCGCACCTCGTCGGCGTGCAGCAAGCCTCCCGCCGCTTCCATGCACTCCAGGACCGGGTCGAGCATCCTTCTGATCACGCGGCCCAGACGGGCGGCTCGGCGCTCGCACCGGCAAAGGCGCTGCCGGACCCGCTCGCGCGTGACCCCGATCTCGCCGCCGATCGCATCCAGTGTCTTCCCTTCGGACCAGTAGAGGTCGAACACCTTCCCGTCACGCAGGGGGATGGCCCGACGGACCTCGGTAGCCAGCGCTGCCAGGTCCGCCGGTTCGGGCAAGGCAGGTTCCGGGACCGCGACCGCGCCCGTCTCCTCACCGGACGCGGTTCGGTCCACCGCCGCCTGGAGGGCCGCCTTCAGGTCGCGCAGCGACTTCCGCCCGAACCAGGGAATGGACAGCAGTTGCCGATCCGTCAGCGCCAGGACTTCGCGCACGGTGACGGCCCCCACCTTCTCCAACCCATGCGCGACGCGGACCGTCAGATCGAGGGCCTCGGACCAGGGTCGATCCAGCAGGTCGGCACCCGGTGCCGGCTGCGGCGCCGCGGGCACCTCCATCGGGTCCGGCGCAGCAGGCGGCGCGATCCAGGGCACCCGCCCCATCGCCAGGGTCTCTCGCGCTTCCTGGATGGCGCGGCGCAGGTCACGCAGCGACTTCCGCCCGAAGTTGGGCCGGGAGAGCAGGAACTCGTCGGACAGGCCCAGCACATCCCCCACCGTGACCGCTCGGACCTGGCGCAGCACGTTATTGACCCGGACGGTCACGTCCAGCCCCTGCTCCCATGGCAGGTCGAGCCAATGGGCCTCCAATGACCGGTTGTCGCGGGCCGGCATCGGAGGCGCCGAAGGCACGGGGTCCGGCTCGTCGGGGCGCGCGGCCGGCTCGTCGGCGAACGGACGGAACGGGAGGCATTCCTCGTCGATCACGTCCGCGACCGCGCTCCGGAGCTGCCGCAGAGACGTCCGCCCGAAGTTCGGGATGGACATCCACCGACTTTCGGGGACCAGGACCACGTCGCGGAGCGTGACCGCGCCCATCTCCTCGAGGGTGCGCGCGACCCGCTCGGGCACGGACAGCACCTCGATCCACGGACGGTCGAGGACCGGGAAGTCCGGCACCGCCGCACTGTCAGAGCAGCCGTCCATCCGGGGCCTCGTTCTCTTCGTCCTCCGCGGCCCGGGCTCGGGCGACCTGGTACAGGCGCCGGGCCCTCTTCGCGTCGTCCTCGGACAGCGCGGCCAGGTCCAGCCGCCCGAACACCGCGACCGCGGCCCGGGCGTCCGCCAGGTTCTGCCACGCGAAGATCATCAGTTCCAGCAGGTCCGGCGCCGGGGCAGCCTCGCCGTCGATCACGCGCCGCAGCCGGCGGCGCAGCCGCACGGTCCGCTCGTCGCCCATGCGCGCCCGCTCGTCGGTCGTCGGGATGCGCCAGCGGTTCGTGTCGGCCTCGTGCCAGAAGTTCTCCTCCAGCACCTGGTGCAGGTCCTTTCCGAGGGCCTTGCCGATCTTCAGCGTGGCCGCCCGCCACTCCGGGACCAGTTCCCCGAAGCTCATGGACCGGACCGACAGCTTCGAACGCAGGAAGTCGATGGCCGATCGCTCGTCCACCACCTCGATGGACAGGCCCGCCTCGTACCGGATCTCGTCGGAGGCAAGGTGCCAGCAGCCCGCGACCTTCTTGAAGACCGTCGCGCACAGGTCCTCGACGAACGGCAT
>JARKOL010000013.1 GCA_029975745.1 Myxococcota bacterium
CTCGATCCAGACCTCCTGGCCGTCCCGGAAGTGCCGCATGTGCAGCTGGCAGATCGTGGTGCCCTTCATCGGCCCGTGGGGCAGGCCGTCCAGCACCATGCCGCACGTGCCGCAGATGCCCTCGCGGCAGTCGTGCTCGAAGTGTACCGGTTCCTCGCCCTTCAGGATCAGCTCCTGGTTCAGGACGTCCAGCATCTCCAGGAACGACATGTGGTGCGACACGTCGCGCGCCTCGTACCGGACGAAGCGTCCCTTGTCCCCCGGCCCCTTCTGTCGCCAGATGTGAAGCGTCAGGTTCATTTGTAGCTCCTCTGCGCGAGCTGGATGCGCTCGTAGACCAGCGGCTCGACGTTGCGGATCGCCTCGCCGCCCGCCTGGTGCTCCCACACGGCGACGTGCGCGAACTTCTCGTCGTCGCGCAGCGCCTCGCCGTCCGGCGTCTGGTACTCCTCGCGGAAGTGGCCGCCGCAGGACTCCTCGCGCTCCAGCGCGTCGCGGCACATCAGTTCGGCCAGCTCGAAGTAGTCGCCGACGCGCCCGGCCTTCTCCAGTTCCTGGTTGATGTCGTCGGCGTCACCCGGCACGCGCACGTCCTGCCAGTAGCGGTCGCGCATCGCGCGGATCTTCCCGATGGCCTCGGTCAGGCTTTCCCGCGTCCGCGACATGCCGCACAGGTCCAGCATCGTCAGGCCCAGTTCGCGGTGGCACTGGTCCACGGTGCGCGACCCGTTGATCGACAGCAGCCGGTCGGTCGCGGTCTTCGCTTCCGCCACCGCCGACCGGAACGCGTCGTGGTCGGTCCCGACCCCCGGCACCTTCATGTTGGCCAGGTAGTCGCCGATGGTGATCGGGATCACGAAGTAGCCGTCCGCCAGCCCCTGCATCAGCGCCGACGCGCCCAGCCGGTTCGCGCCGTGGTCGCTGAAGTTCGCCTCGCCCAGCACGAACAGGCCCGGGACGTTGCTCATCAGGTCGTAGTCGACCCACAGGCCGCCCATCGTGTAGTGCGGCGCCGGGTAGATGCGCATCGGGACGCTGTAGGGGTCCTCGCCGGTGATGCGCTCGTACATTTCGCACAGGTTGCCGTAGCGCTCCTCGATCACGGGACGGCCCAGGCGCGCGATGCTGTCCGCCAGATCCAGGTACACGCCGCGCCTGCCGGGGCCGACGCCGCGGCCCTCGTCGCACATGCGCTTGGCGGCGCGGCTGCTGATGTCGCGGGGCGCCAGGTTGCCGTAGGACGGGTAGATGCGCTCCAGGTAGTAGTCGCGCTCGGGCACCGGAATGGCGCCTGGGGCGCGCTCGTCGCCGACCGCCTTGGGCACCCAGATGCGGCCGTCGTTGCGCAGCGACTCCGACATCAGCGTCAGCTTCGACTGGTAGTCGCCGGCCTGCGGGATGCAGGTCGGGTGGATCTGGGTGTAGCAGGGATTCGCCAGGCCCGCGCCCCGGCGGTACGCCCGCATGATCGAGGTCGCGTTGCAGTTCTTGGCGTTGGTGGACAGGAAGAACACGTTCGAGTAGCCGCCCGTACACAGCAGCACGGCGTCGCCGGCGTGGGACTCGATCGCGCCGGTCACCAGATCGCGCACGATGATGCCGCGGGCGCGCCCATCGACCACGACCAGATCGACCATTTCCTTGCGGGCGTTCAGTTCGCAGGAACCGTCGCCGACGACCTTCATCAGCGCCGAGTACGCGCCCAGCAGCAACTGCTGGCCCGTCTGACCGCGGGCATAGAACGTGCGCGACACCAGCGACCCGCCGAACGAGCGGTTGGCCAGCTGGCCGCCGTACTCGCGGGCGAACGGCACGCCCTGGGCGACGCACTGATCGATGATGGCGCTGGACACCTCGGCCAGGCGGTACACGTTCGCCTCGCGGGCCCGGAAGTCGCCGCCCTTGACCGTCTCGTAGAACAGCCGGTACGTGCTGTCGTTGTCGTTCTGGTAGTTCTTGGCGGCGTTGATGCCGCCCTGCGCCGCGATGCTGTGGGCGCGCCGCGCGCTGTCCGAGTACGTGAAGACCCGGACCTTGTAGCCCAGCTCGGCCAGCGATGCCGCCGCCGAGGCGCCCGCCAGGCCGGTCCCGACCACCAGGATCGTCCGCTTCTTCTTGTTCGCCGGGCTGACCAGCGCGACGTCTTCACGCCGCCGCGACCACTTGTCCTCGACGGGGCCCGACGGGATTCGTGCGTCCAGTTTCAACATCTTGATCCCCCTCTACTTGCCGACCCAGCCGGCCAGGATCGCCAGCGGGAACGACACGTCCCCCACGACGACCAGCACCGACAGGATGGTGGACAGGGCGCGCCGGGCGCCGTTGTGCTTGGGATGGCTCCACCCCAGCGTCTGGAACCACGACCACAGGCCGTGATAGAAGTGGATGCCCAGCAGCACCACCGCCGCGATGTAGAAGGCCGAGACCCACCACACGCGGAACCCGGCGACCAGGTTCGCGTAGGCGTCGGGCGCGTGGCCGCCGGCCTGGATCGCGAACGTGCCTGCCGGCTGGACCGTGCCGGTGGTCAGGTGCAGGATGTGGTAGACCAGGAACAGCCCGATGATCGGGCCGGACCAGATCATCGTGCGCGCCGCGATGTCGGCCTCGCGGTAGCGGACCTTCGCGTACTTCCGCGGGCGGCTGGACCAGTTCTGGAGGGTCAGTTGCACGGCCGCCAGGATGTGCAGCACCAGCGCGGCGCCCAGCACGATTCGCGCGCCCCACAGCAGCGGCAGGGCGGTGTCCGAGTGCAGGAACGCCGCGTAGGCGTTGATTCGTTCGGCGCCCAGGTAGATTTGCAGGTTCCCCGCCATGTGCGCCAGCACATACAGGAACAGCAGGACGCCCGTGATCGCCATCACGAACTTCTTGCCCATCGTGGAGCGGTAGTACTCGACCAGCCAGTGCATGCCCGTCCCTCGCAAGAGTGCCGTCGCGCGGGGGCCCAAAGGACGGCACGACGTGGCCAGGCTCGATGCCTGGTGGACGGCGAAAACGACCCGGGTACCCGACGCTTCGGCGAGCATAGACCCGCAGGAAAAGGCCCGTCAACTCGAATGGCGGAAATGGGGAGGTTTCGAGCAGCCGCTAGCGCGGTCGCGCGTCCACGATCTCGCAGACGCCGTCCGCCAGGCCGCGCCAAAGGAAGTAGTAGGCCTGTTCGCGAATGAAGTGTTCGGTGTCGCTGGACGGCGTGCCGGTGAAGGCCCCGTGTACCACGTCGCCAAACTGGAACAGGCCCGACGGCGTGCCCTCGGCATCGACCTCGTCCAGCCCGGGGACCGCCTTCCGAATCGGGCGAACCAGGGGCAGTCCGGCACCTCGCGCCAGCAACTCGGCCGACTGGTTCGCGACCGTGTCATCGTCGATGACCTCCTGAGCCAGCAGGCACTTGCCCGCGTGCGCCGGGGTGTACGGGTCGGACAGCAGCCGGTGGGTGAACGTGACGCCGTCCCCGCCCCACAGCGCGTGGCTGCCCAGGTGCAGCACGCCGACCGATGCGAACATCTCGTTCAGGTCGGGGAACTGGTTCGTCAGGGCCAGATCGACCAGGTGGATCATGCCGACGCCGCCGACGTTGGACACCCACACCTTGATGCGCTCGGAAAAGGGCATGCCCAGCAGGCCGATGATCGCGCCCAGCGAGTGGCCCAGGTAGCCGATGTGGTCCTTGTCGAAGGTCGGCAGGATCGGGTCGCCGATCTCCGGGACGATCGTCAACATCTCGTGCAGTTCATCCACCAGCAGGGTCAGCGACGCGATCTCGGTGGCGCCCTGGCGGAAGTTGTCGCGGATGCGCAGCAGGTCGTCCAGGGCCAGGAAGTCGTACCCGCCGCCGCCGCGCGAGCCGTGCCGCGGCAGTTCCCAGCGCAGCACCGCCATGCCCCGGCGCACCAGGTCGCGGGCGTTGGTACACATGCTGCCGGGGGACGACTGGATGCCGTGGGCCAGAAGCACGACGGGGAAGGGCCCAGCACCCGCGGGCACCATCAGGGAAAACGCCACGTTCTTTGGCGGGAACACGGTCCACTTGCCGTCCTTGAACTCGAAGCGCCCCTTCGGCGACGTGAAGTTGACCGGCTGGAAGGTGCCGCCGACGTACAAGGCCATCTCGTTCGCCGTCATCTGGCATTCGGGGGCCGCGCCATCGGTCCAGATGTTCGGGTTTCCATCGCCGTCGGGGTCCAGATTGACCGACACCTGGATGTCGGGGTCATCGACGTCCGCGAATCGGGCCATCACGCCTTCCATCTGGGCCGCGGCGTTTCCGGTGGTGAAGTCCACGGCCGCGATGACGCGTTGGGCGAAGGGCAGGGCGGCAACGGTCGATTGCATCCGCTCGACCTCGCGCCGGAACAGCGGGGCCCGCTCGGCGTCCAGCGCCGGCGGTGCCGCGATGTCCAGCACCTGGGCGAAGCCCTGGGCCATGCCAAAGGTGCCGCCCGACAGGGCCCTCAGGTTGTCGTACACGACCAGCGCGTACCGGGTGTCGGCCAGCAGGGGGCGCAGCGGCGTCAGTTGGACCAGGTGGCGCAGTCCCTCGACCTCGTCGAAATTCCGGGTCGCGATCTGGTACGGAACGCGCGCGACGGGCGTGCCGTCGTCGCCCAGTTGCACCAGCAGCACCGGGCTGTCGTCGGCGATGGTGTCTTCGGGCGTGGCGGGCAACGACTCGGGATCGACGGGCGCGCTGGCCAGGAACGCCAGGTAGGTGTAGGTGGCGAATCCCTTGCAAAGCGCCAGTTGCTCTGGGTACTTGCCCTCGCCCATCAGGGGCAGCAGTTCGGCCGAAAACGCCCCCGTGTCCAGCCGGATGTGGCCATCGTCGGGGTCCAGGTAGTAGTCGTAGGGAAACGGCGTGTCCACGGGGGTGGCGGCCAGGTCGAAACGGACGTGCAGTTCGGGTTGCTCGTAGGGGGCGTAGTCCCGTCCGGGATCGACGGCCGCGGTGTCCGGGGCGGTGTCGAGCTGCGCGTCCTCGTCGGTCGCGTCGGGATCGACGCCCGGGTCCAGGTCCACGTCCTCCCGGACCTCATCGACGAGGTCCGTGCCCGGGCCCGGGTCCGCGGCATCGAGGGTTCCCGGATCGACGCCGTCGTAGCCCGCGTTGCCACCGGAGCCGTTGCCGCACGCGACAAGCAGGGCGAACAATCCGGCAAGAGCCACGAACGGTAGCAGTTTCTTCATCGGAGCCTCCCCATGCGGCACGTCCCGCGACGTGACGCAGCGTACCAGAATGCGGCATGGCTGGGGAGGGGAGGAATCGACGGGAAATGGGGATGTGACAGGGCCCGCGATTGGGCTACCATGGGCGGGGTCGATTGAAAGAGGTGCGTCCTTGGACCTGAACCTGAGTGGAGCGGAGCTTCAGTCCCTGTTCGAGCGGGTGTTCCTGCCGCGGCCCGGCGAGGGCACGATCTCGGTGCTGGTCGATCTGCCCGACTTCGAGGTGGGCGACGAACCGGAGTGGCTGCATCGACGCGTGATCGCCAGCGAGTGGGTCCGGCGACTGAATGCGAATCCCGGGGGGCTTCACGCCCGCCTGGTGGCCTATCGAAACGCCCGCCGGAACAACGCGGACCTGCCCTCGACGGCCTGGTGGATCGACGACGACGAGTTGCCCGATTCGGCGGATGATCTGGACCCGGCCGACGCGGTGCCGTTCGACGAGGTGTTGGGCCGCAGCCCGCTGGTGGTTGCGCCGACCCAGTTTTCGGCAACGGCGCCGTTGAAGCTGGCGGCTCGGCGTCTGGGGTTCCGGGGCGCGACGATGCCCGGGTTCACCCCGGCGATGGTGCCGGCCCTGCGGCTGGACTACGGCGAGATCAACCGGCGGGTGCGTTGCCTGACCGACCTGCTGGATCGGGCGGTCGAGGCCGACATCGATTTCCGGGTCGATGAGGACGAGGCGCATGCCCTGAAGCTGGACCTGCGGCATCGGACGGCGCATGCCTCGGGCGGCCTGTTCCCCGAGCCCGGCCAGGTCGGCAATCTGCCGTCGGGCGAAGCCTACATCGTTCCGTACGAGGGGGAACTGGCAGGGGACCCCACGCGGACCGAGGGGTCGATTCCGGTGCAGTTCGACAACGAGATCGTCGTGTATCCGATTTCGGGAAACCGTGCGTTCGCTGCGGATGGCGCTGGCCCCTTCGCGCGGCGTGAGGGGGATTTGCTGGCGGCGGAACCGGCTTACGGCAACCTGGCGGAACTGGGACTCGGGGTGCTTGGGGACTTCGGGGTCGCCCCGACGGGCGAGATCCTGCTGGACGAGAAGCTGGGGCTGCACATCGCGTTCGGGCGCAGCGACCATTTCGGGGGCCAGGTGGGTGCCAAGGACTTCTCGCGTCCCGAGGCGGTGGTTCACATCGATCGCGTCTATGTGCCGGCGATGCAGCCACGGATTGTCGTCGTGCGGGTCGAACTGTCGATGGACGACGGGTCGCGTGTCCCGTTGATGCAAGACGGCCGTTATGTGATCGAGTTCCCGCGCGCGCCGTGAAGGGGGCGCGCTCGCGGGGTGCCCGGGCCATCCTCCGGAGGACGACGGCATGGATTCGAACACCGGCACAAGGATCAATCGGGTGTTTGGCGCCGTGGTCGGGGTCGTGATCGACAATGACGATCCCGAGCGCCTGTATCGGGTCAAGGTCAAGTTTCCCTGGGTGTCCGAATCGGATTCCCAGATGACGAATGCTCCGGACCGGCAGGACTTTCCGTCCTCGTGGGCGCGCGTGGCCACCCTGATGGCCGGGCCCGATCGAGGGGCCTTCTGGCTGCCCGAGGTCGGGGACGAGGTCGTCGTCATGTTCGAGCATGGGGATGTCCGGCGCCCCTTCGTGATCGGCAGCCTGTGGAACAAGGTCGATGCCCCGATTCATGGCGGCGAGGGCGGGGCGAACAACTTCCGAACGTTCTTTTCGCGGTCGGGACACGTGCTGCAGTTCCACGATGACGCCTCGGGCGGCCAGGAACGCATCGTGCTGCAGACCAAGGTGGCCTCCGGCGACGCCTCGAAGGCGCCGACGCAGCGATCGGGCCATTTCATCGTGATTGATCACTCCAGCGGCAGCGAGCGGATCGAGATCTCGGACGGCGCGCGCAAGACCTTCGTGGTCGTGGACGCCTCGAATCACAAGGTGGCCATCCACAGCGAGGACGGGGACATCGAGGTGTCGGCGCCGAACGGGACGATTCGGCTTTCGTGCAGGAACCTCGAGGTGGCGGCCACCGCGACGGGCGAGCTTCGTACCGACAGCACCCTGAAGATCAAGGCGGGAGCGACCGCGGACATCGAGTCCTCGTCGGCGATGACCGTGAAGGGGTCCGTGGTCAAGATCAACTGACTCTGCCCGGGGGGCGGGAGGGGGCGTGGAGGCGTTTCCGTTCATGCGCCTGGTCACTGCCCGACCGGGCGGCGAGCGTGCCGGCATCCTGATCGTCAAGACGACCTGGACGATTGGCGAGGATCGCCAGCCGGTGCTGGCCGAGGAACAGCAGCCGATCCGCACCGGCGACGTCTGGGCGTCCGGGGCGTCCCCCGAGTCCTCGCCCGTGCTGCTGGAGCACGAACTGGTCCCCCGGAAGCCGCGAACGGACGTGATCGTCCTGGCCGATGCCTGGGCGCCGGACGGCGTCCCCGCGCCTGCGTTCGAGGTTCGCATTGGCATCGGCTCGAATCAGCGCGTGTTGCGGGTGACCGGCCCCCGGAGGGCGCGGTTCCAGGGGCGGGACTGTCCGACGAATCCCGCGTCCGGCACGCCCCCGATCTTCGGGGAACCCGACCCGGTCGCGCGGGTTCCCATGGACTGGTTCCACGCCTACGGAGGCGAGGCCGTGCTGCGCCCGTCGGTGGACGCGGAGCCCGTCCGGTTGCGCAGCCCCGGAAATCCCTTCGGGAAGGGATTCTGCGTTCAGCACACGCGAGAGGCGATCGACGGCCTTGAACTGCCGCAGATCGAGGATCCGGACCGGCTGCTGACCCCGGCCTCGCTGGTTCAGGATCCTGGCCGTCCCGAGGCGCATCCCGAACCGGTTGGGGTGGGCTGCGTCGGCCGGGGCTGGGTTCCCAGGGTCGCGTTCGCGGGCGTCGTCCCGGGCGACGAGGACCGGATGCGCGAGGCGCTGAAGGCGCAGGCGGAGGCACTGGACCCCGTCCAGGATGCGGCCGCCATCGCCCTGCTGGAGGGAATGAGCCTGGAACCCATGGACATGCGATTCCACCAGTGCGCGGCCCCGGGGATGCAGTTCCCGGTGCTTCAGGGCGGCGAGGCGGTGGCGCTTCGCAACCTGACGCGCACGGGCTACCTGGCGTTCAACCTGCCCCAGCCGCTTCCGACCGCCACGGTCCTGGGGCGCTTCGTGCCCCTGGTGCTGGACACCGTTGTCGTGGATGTCCGGGGAGGGCGACTGGAACTGACCCAGCGTGGCCAAATTGCGATCGCGTCGGACCTGGAGGCGCAGGAATTCGTGTCCGGGCCCGTCGGGATGCGCCGGGACTAGCGGGGGGAATTCCGGTTTCCCCGTTCTTGTATTGCGAACGATTACAAATTGTAACAATTCCGAAGTTCAAATATTATGGTGTCGTCACGGTGCGTGCGACGTGGGGGTCGCGGCCCCGGGACGGTTCTAATCGGTTGGGGGGGCTCGCGATGGCGGGCACCCGATTGTGATTTCGCGCAGTGGGGGTGGTCATGGTGGACGTTGCGAAGGCGGAACCGTCGAAACCCGACGCGATTCTTCGTGAATTCTTCAACAGGAACGGTTGCATCCGCATCCGTCCGGACGAGCCCGAGAAGGGGCGTCACGGGGGCGTCGAGCTTCGACTGGTCGTCGGGGACATGGCCGAGCGGAAGCTGCTGCTGGGGGCCATGAAGTCGCTGGCGGTGCCGCACGGACGCGTCTATCGCAAGCAGCGCTCGCGCCGCCAGTGGGTCGTTCCCGTCTACACCCGCGCCGATATCATTCGCTTCCTGAAGGTGGTTCGTCCCCGGAACCACGCCACGCTGGTCCGGGAGATCCAGGCCACCATCAAGCGCAAGACCGCCGCGGAAATGGCGACGGGGCGATAGCGCAACGCGACGATCAATCGGGATCGGCGGCGGGGGGGCCGAGGGGCGCCTCAGAGGCGTTCGTGGGCGGACTGCAGGGTCCGGCGGACGGTCTCGCGTGTGCGATCGAGCCGCTCGATGGCTTCCGCGCCCTGGCGGGCGACCTCGGGAGACGTGGTGTCCCGAGGGAGGTTGATGCGGACGTTGAGCGCGGCGCCCTCGGCACCGGCCAGCGCCATGGCGGCGGCCGTCGCGGCGTCGGACAGGCAACTGACGTAGCCGTCCGACACGACCTGGGAAGCCAGTCGGGCCACCTCCTCGCACAGCCCCAGAACCTCGAAGGGAACGTCGGTCGCCAGGGTGTTGGCGCGCTGGATGGCGGCATCCCGCAGGGCGCGCTCGGCATCGGTGCCCTTGGGCATCCGATTGGCGTTCATCACGGCCTCGAAGGCGGCGCTGTCCTCGCTGATGCACTGGATCAGGCGGGCCTTCAGATCCTGGGCTCGCAGGGCGATCGTGCGCATGGCAGGCCGGACCGCAGCCAGCTCGGGACGGCGAATGGTCAGGTTGCCGGCCATCGCGGCAAGCGCGGCGCCCAGGGACCCCGCGAGCGCGGCGACCGATCCCCCGCCGGGCACGGGCGCGTCGGCGCTGACCTGATCCGCGAACTCCTGCAGGCTGAGGTCCGCCAGCGTGGACCTGCCGGCCGCCAGCCGGTATTCGATGACCTTCTCACGCGGCACGAAGGGCTTGGCGTCATTCAATCCGAGGGATCGCACCGCAATGTGGACCAGCTCCGATTCGGGAGCGGCCGGGGACAGGCCCTGCTTCTCCAGATAGTAGCGACCGGCGGCGACCAGGGCGGCCCGCGGCACCAGTCCCACGATCTCGCTGCCGGTGACCTCGATGCCCAGCAGCGCGGCCTGGCGCTTCGCCTCGTCGTAGATCAGGTGCAGCGGCGTGATGCTGGCGTCCAGCACATTCACCGAGACCTGGGCGATGCCGTACTCCTGGATCACCCAGCCGACGGCCCGGATGGCGCGCAGGGCACCGGGCACCTTCAGTGCGTCGCCGGCCGGGTCCACCAGGCGCTCGCCGTCGGTCCCCCGGGCCGGCCCGCCGCCCTCGCGCATCCGGATGGCCATGCGGCTGGCCAGCAGGCGCTCGCGCGTGTTCAGGTTGATGTTGTAGGCGATCAGGAACTCGCGTGCCCCGATCACCGTCGCGCCCGACCGGGCGTTGAACGCGGCCGGGCCGAAGTCGGGGGCCCAGTCCGGCGAGGCCAGCTTCGAGGCCAGTCCCTCGTACTCGCCCTGGCGGATGTCGGCCAGACTGCCGCGCTGGGGGCGGGTTGCCGCCCGTTCGTACAGATAGACCGGGATGCCAAGCTCCCGTCCGACGCGCTCGCCCAGGCGCCGCGCAAGCGCCACGCACTCGTCCATCGAAACGCCGTCGATGGGGACGAACGGGCAGACGTCGGTGGCGCCCATGCGCGGGTGTTCGCCCGAGTGGCGCGACATGTCGATGCGCTCGGCAGCCGTGCGGATGCCGGCGAAGGCCGCCTCGAGGACCTGCTCGGGCGCGCCGGCGATGGTCACGACCGTCCGATTGGCGGCGGCTCCCATATCGACGTCCAGCAGCGTGGCGCCTGCCTGTTCCATGGCGTCGGTAATGGCGCGGATGACGTCCGCGTTCCTGCCTTCCGAAAAGTTGGGGACGCACTCGACCAGGCGGTTCATGTCACTCCTCGTCGTTGGGACATCGAAGGCCGTCGCAAACGGCCGTAACCTTCAGGACCAGACAGGGCAACCGATTCGGGGCCAGGCGGACTCCGGTGGACAGGGTGCCGGTCACGCGCGCCTGGGGCACGGTGCCGCGGGCCTCGCCGTCCAGAAGCTGGGTGCGCAGCAGGCCGACGGGCCCATCGTCGGCGATGGGCTCCAGGAAGGCGCGTCGCCAGGAATCGCCCAGAAGCACCTCGAAGGGCGGGCAGTCGCACGATGCCGGGTTCCAGCGCACGCGAAAGGAGCGGGCGTCGCGGTTCTGCTCCGCCAGGGTCTCGAGTCGTTCGCGGGCATGGTCGGCCGGACTCAGGGGGCGGGAGGCGCAGGCGCCGAAACCGGCGGCAAGCCCGGCGACGGCGGCGACGGTGACCACGAGGCGACGATGCATGCGCTCCTCCCGGCGGGACCTGCCCGTCAGCCGTAGATGGCCCACATGACCACGGCGGTCCAGCCCACGATGTTCAGAACGAACGGAAGGTCCCGAACCATCGCGTCGGTGGGGCTGCGGGGGTCGTCACGGCGCCGCAGCAACCAAAGGAACCGCCCGATGCCGACAAAGACGAACGGCGTCGTGAAGACCAGTCGGGTGGTTCCGAAGTACGCCAGCGTCTGGGGAGCCAGCGTGTACAACGTGTAGGCCGCCGCCGTCAGGCAGGCGACCGAGACCAGGGCGATGTCCAGATGCCGCAGCGTATAGTCGCGCAACACCGATCGATGGGCGTGGGAATCGTCCCCCAGAAGCGACAACTCCTGGCGGCGCTTGCCCAGGGCCAGGAACAGCGCGACCAGGAAGGTGCAGACCACCAGGTAGATCGAGACCTCGTTGGCATCCAGCCCGATCGCGAACGACCCGGCGAGGATGCGCAGCAGGAATCCGGTCGCGATGCTGACCACGTCCAGCCAGGCGATGTGCTTCAGAACGCTGCTGTACGCGACATTCAGGACCAGGTAGCCGATGGCGATGGCGCCGAAGGCGATTCCCAGCCAGAAGCCCATCATGACCGCCCCGGCGAGCGCCAGCAGGCCGCCCGCGACGGCGGACTGAATGGACAGCGCCCCGGACGCGACGGGACGCGTCCGCTTCACCGGGTGGGCGCGGTCCTTCTCGATGTCCAGGACGTCGTTCAGCACATAGACCGCGCCCGAAAGCAGGATGAACGTGCCCATGGCGAGGCCCGCGCGCAGGAAGACCTCGGGATGGCCCTCCGCGTGGGCCTTGGCGAAAAGCGCGGGCGCCGCGACGAAGAGGTTCTTGACCCACTGCCCGGGTCGCATGGTTCGGATCAACTGGCGCAAGGTGTTCATCGGGCCACCGCGGCGCCGGCGGGGCGCAGTGCGTCGGCCAGGACCTCGGGCACCAGCGTGACCAGATCGGAGGCCGTCAGACCATGTTCGGTGAAGCGTCGGGTCCCGAGGTCGCCCGCCAGGCCGTGCAGGTGGACCGCGGCGCACGCCGCCTCGAACGGCGGGACCGCACGCGCGACAAGCGCGCCGATCAACCCGGCGAGCACGTCGCCCGAACCGGCCGTCGCCAGCGCGGGGCCGCCGTTGCAAGCCACCGCGACCCGGCCATCGGGCGCGCCGATCAACGTGCCGGCGCCCTTCAGCACCACGACGGCGCCGGATTGCGCGACCAGTCGCTGCAGCGCATCGGGGCGATCGGCCTGGACGGTGTCCGAGCCGGTTCCCAGCAGGCGTGCCGCCTCGCCGGGGTGCGGGGTCAGGACGCAGTCCGCGTGGGTCAGACGGTCGCCTGGGGGCGCCTGTGCCAACAGGTTCAGCGCGTCCGCGTCCAGCACGGCCGGAAGGCCCGAGGCCAGCACGTGTCGCAGCAGGTCCACGCCACCGGGCGCGTTGGACAGCCCCGGTCCAACGACCAGTCCGGACTTGCCTGCCGTCACGGCACGAAGCCGGTCCCGATCGACGTGAAGGTGGCCACCCTCGGAACCCAGAGGGCGCTCGATCATCAGGTCGGGAATGCGTCCCTCGATGGCGTCGGCAGCGCGGGCGTCCGTTGCCAGGGTGACCAGGCCCGCGCCGGCCCGCATCGCGGCGGTGGCGGCCAGCAGTCCGGCGCCGCTCTTGCCCAGCAGCCCCCCCAGGACCAGAAGATGCCCGAAGCGGTTCTTGCACGAATCCGCGGGGCGAGGGGCGAATCCGGCCCGCAGCGACGTGTCGTCCAGAAGGCGGACGCCCGTTGCGGCATCGGCGACCGCCCGGGGAATCCCGATATCCACGACGGATACCTGACCACAGAATCCGGCGGCCGGATGGACGAAGTGACCGACCTTCGGCAGCCCGAACGTGACGGTCCTGTGGGCCCGAAACGCCGTGCCCATCAATCGACCGCGGTCGGCATCGACGCCCGTCGGCAGGTCCACGGCAAGCCGGAGGCAGGGCAGGGCGTTCGCCGCCCCAACGACCTGGGCGATCAGGCCATCGGTCGGACGGGTCAGGCCGGCCCCCAGGATGGCGTCGATGATCAGGTCGGGCCCCGGGGGCGTCAGCAGGCCATCGGGGAGGGCCTCGGGCGCCTGGTGGACCGCGACCGGAAAGGCGGCAAGAGGCCGCCAGTGCAAGGCGGCGTCGCCCAGCAGGGAATCGGAGCGCCCCAGCAGCGCCAGCGTCACGTCAAAGCCGCGATCCGCCAGAATCCGGGCCGCGACGAAGCCGTCCCCCCCGTTGTTTCCGGTGCCGCACAGCACCAGAACCCGGCGCCCGGGGCGTTCCGCCAGCATCCGCTGGGCCGCGTCGGCGACCCCCCGCCCGGCGTGCTCCATCAGGATCACTCCAGGGACGGCGAAGTCCTGGATGGTCGCGCGATCGATTTCGCGCATGGTCGCGGCGGTCACAAGGTTCACGGCACCCTCGGAACGCAGGCGCGCCTAGCATATCCGTCCGGACCAAGCACCGTCAATGCACCGGGCTTGGCCCAATTCCCCGCCCTGGCGGGGATTCGCCATCGCGAGGATTCGCGCTTTGCAATGGGGCGATGTCGGTTGTATCCTTGCAGGGTCCCGCTTCGCGAGGCGCCGAGTATGCGGATCGTTCAGGTGGTGGCCGTTTGTACGGTCCTTGGGGTCAGCGCCGGGGCTGCGGGGCAGCAGACGCCCCCGGCGATCCAGGCCGGCCCGGAGGAGCGGGGCGATCCCGAGCCGAGGACCGGTGTCATCGTCACCGTGCCCCCCGAGTCGTACGATCGGGTTGCGGACGAGGCGGGCGAAATCTACACGACCCGCGGATACAAGGGCGTCGTGCCGGGGATCCGCGACCAGTCCGCGGTCCCGGCCAAGAGCCCCGAAAC
The DNA here is from genome assembly GCA_029975745.1 of Myxococcota bacterium. GTDB lineage: Bacteria > Myxococcota_A > UBA9042 > DTJE01 > DTJE01 > DUVQ01. The sequence continues at coordinate 14,139 of JARKOL010000013.1, forward strand.
CCAGGTGCCGTCCGACTCGCGGGCGATCGTCGATTGGGTCGGCTTCCAGCCGTTTCCCACCTACTCGCGTGTCTTCATCCAGGTGTCGGGTGCGTTCACGTTCGCCGTCACCCGTCCCGCGCAGGATCGGATCGAGGTCCGGATCCCGGCCGCGGACGTCTCGACCTCGAACGACCTGCACGAACTGGTGACGCGCAACTTCCCGACGGCCGTGGATCGGGTCGTCGTCGGCACGTCCCAGAAGGACGAGGGGGCGGTCATCGTCACCGTCTTCCTGAAGGCCCCCGTCGGCTACCTGTACCGCCAGGATGGCGGGTACATCTTCATTGACGTCGAGTTGTAGGGACCACCCGGTCCCGCAGCCAGGGGGAAGCGCGACAGTGCGAACCCGGCCGCTGACCCGATGCCCGTCTTCCCGTCACCTGTGGGTGGTTGCCGCGCTGCTGGTGTCGCTTCCGGCCGAGGGGCTGGGCGAGGATGTCGCCACCAAGGCGATTTCGGCCCTGGGGACCGAGCGCAATCCGAAGATTCGGGCACAGGCGGCGCTGGCGCTGCGCGGCGAGGCCGGGAATCCGGAGGCCCGGGAGGCCCTGCTGCAGGGGCTTGGCGACCCCAGCCCGATGGTGCGCGCGGCCGCGGCGAACGTGCTGGGGCAGCACGCCGACTCGCGGACCTATGACGCGCTGGCCTCGGCGGCCTCGGATCCGGACCCTCTGGTGGCACGGTGGGCGGGATGGGCGGTACGGCGCATCCTGTCGACGGTTCCCAAGGTCAAGGTGCGGGTCAAAGGGCTGAAGAGTCCCGTGCGCGAGAAATCGGACGAGATCGCCAAGTCCTACCAGGAAGGGGTGTTGACGGTGCTCCTGGAGGCGGGCGGTTTCGACGTGTCCAGTTCCATGGATTTCACGGACGAACTGGAGGCTGGCGAAGGGGTGGCGTTCTTCGGCCTCGCACTGCCGGGTGTCGCCGTCCAGGCGGTTCAGGTCGCGCTGGTCGGTCGCGTGGTGACGACCGGCGACCGGAGCGCCGCGAGGGCCGAGGCGTTCCTGCGGGTCGAGGTTCCCGGGGGCGCGACGGCCTGGTCGGTGACCGCCCAGGCGGAAGGGGTCGAGGGGCCGGCACCTCCGCCGGACCCGTACGCGGACGAGTACAGCATCGAGAAGCGGGGCGAGGATGCGCGGCTGGTGGCCGCCGCCGCCGTGGGGCGCGAGGTGGGCCGGCAACTGGTCGATGCCTTTCGTTCCAGCGCGGAGTCTCCGGTCGATGGAGAGAAGCAACGGGGCCCTGCGTCCCGCCGTTCGAGGAGGTGAGTCGTGGGAGCATCAGGCAGTCGCAGTGATCGCCGGGAAGGAATCTGGGTGGATTGGCGCTTCCAGGTGCGTCACACCATCCAGATGGTCGGAATCGCCGTCGCGCTTGTGGTCGTCCTGTTCGCGATGTACGGGCATGCCCTGGACGAACAGACGAAGCTGCTGGGGCTGAGCCCGGTGGAGGGGGGGGCGATCGTCGAGATGGGCGCATCCCATGACGAGGCGGCGGCGTTCGACGAGGAACTGCGGGAGCGCGCGCGCATCGAGGACCGCAACCAGTTGCTGGTCCTGGCGACGGTCGCGCTGGCTCTTGTGGTTCTGTTGACGGCGCTGGCGATTCGTGTGACCTTCCGCGTCGCCGGGCCGGTCCACGCCATTTCGGGCATGATGCGTGCGCTGTCGGAGGGCAGCGCCGCGTCCCTTCGGCCGCTGCGGCGTCGCGACGAGTTCAGGCAGCTCGAAGAGGGGCTGTTCGCGGTGCGTGATTCGTGGCGGAGGGAGACCGAGGAGGATGCGGTCCTGCTGCGACGCCTGGCGGACGTGATGTCCGGGATGCCCGATGGGGCGGGGTCCTCCGCGGACCCGATCGATGCCCTGGTGCGCGAGGCGCGCGAACGCGCGGACCATCGCATGGCACGGTTCTCCGCGACCGACTGAGAGGATGGGCCGCACCCACGGGATGCGGCAGGGCTGGAGATGAGGATATTCGAGGGGCTCCAGGAGGTTCCGGCCGCGTTCGGTCCCGTTGCGGTCGCGATGGGAAACTATGACGGGGTGCATCTGGGCCACGCCCGGATCCTGTCCGATCTGGTCCGTGAATCGCGGGAACAGGGGATTTCGTCCTGTCTTCTGACGTTCCATCCGCATCCGCTGCAGGTGCTGGCCCCCGAGCGTGCCCCCGCGATGCTGCAGACCCTGCGGGATCGACTGGAGGCCGTGCGTCGGTTGGGAGTGGATTCGACGGTGGTCGTGCCGTTCACGCGCGAGTTCGCGGCCGTCGATGCGTCCACGTTCGTCGCGGAAATCCTGGTGCGTCGCCTGGCGTGCGCGAACCTGTTCGTGGGGCCGGACGTCCGGTTCGGTCGCGCCCGGGGGGGTAGCCTGGCGGACCTCCAGCAGGCTGCCGATGCGGGACAGTTTCGGTTGACCGTGACGCGGACCGTCGAGGTGGACGGCGAGCGGGTTTCCTCTTCCGGCATTCGTCGCCTGGTGCTGGCCGGGGATGTTGCCCGTGCCGCGCGGCACCTGGGGCGGCCTTACGTGGTCACGGGTCGGGTCGTGTCCGGCGCCGGGCGTGGACGCGGCATGGGGTTTCCGACCGCGAACGTCATGCCGGACATGACGACTCGACTGGCCGAGGGAATCTACGCCGTCCTTGCCGAGACCGCCGAGGGCTGCCATCCAGCGGCCGTACACGTGGGACCGATCCCCACCTTCGGGGTCGAGCGCCCCGTGGTCGAGGCGCATCTGCTGGACTTTGAAGGAGACCTGGTCGGAACCCATCTGCGATTGCACTTCCTGGATCGCCTTCGCGAGGTCCGCGCGTTTCCGGACGTGGCCGCGCTGCGCGAGGCGATTGCCGTCGACGTGGCCCGCACGCGCGCGATTTGCCGCGATCGGGGTTGACTCGATTACGATTCTGCTGTATAAACGCGTGCGTTTTGACGCGGGAAGGGGGTGATTTCGCTTTGAATCCCAAGCAGTTGGAATTCCGTCCGCTCGAGGTGACCGTCCAGGAGAACGACGTGGGTCGCGCCCTGTCGGCACTGAAGCGCAAGATGGCGAACGAGGGGCTCTACAAGGAACTGAAGAAGCGTCGTTTCCACGAAAAGCCCAGCGTTTCCAAGAAGCGCAAGCAGCGGGAAGCGGAGCGGCGGCGCAAGAAGTTGCACTCGCACTCGCGCTAGGTCCCCCGACCTGGGTCCCCTGGTTCGCCCGTCGGTTTCGTTCACGTCAACGCGGCTTCGAATCCGTCGATGGTCCGAGGAGTGCGTCGATCTCGCGGATCGCCCGGGACAGTGCGTCCAGTGTCTGGGTGTGGCGCTGTTGAAGGGTCCGGTGGATTCGGCGCGCGGAGTCGAGTTCCCGCGCCAGCGCGTCGCGCTCGGCAAGGGCGTCGGCGAGGGCCTGGTCCATGGCGTCGTTGCGTCCCGGCGCGGGTGCGGCCCTGGCAAGCACCTGCCCCGTGAAGTCCATCTCGGCTTGAAGGCCATTGTCCGCCATCGCCGGAACTCCCTGGTTGTCGGCCAACTCGACGCGCAGCGCCTCGCGGGCGTCCCGAATGGACAACCCCTGGTCATGAACCAACTGGCGGATTCGTCCCAGGACGGCGACGTCGCGGTTCGAATAGACGTTCTGGCCGCTTCGAGTCCGGGACGGATGAACGTGGGGGTGGAATTCCTGCTGCCAGTAGCGAATGGCGGAAGGAGCAACCCGCAGCAACCGTGCGACTTCGCCAAGGCGATGATAGGCGGGCCTGCGATCGGGCGTGGCGGGGCCGTCCATCGACTCCCCCAGGGAACGGGTGCGCTGCGGGAACCGGGGCCTAGGAGTTCAGGACCGAGCGAAGCACCTGGCTCGGCTTGAACGTCAGAACCTTGCGGGCCGTGATCTGCAGCGGCTTGCCGGTCTTCGGGTTGCGGCCCATGCGATTGCGCTTGGACCGAACCGTGAACGAGCCGAAGCTGGAAATCTTGACCTTGTCGCCGGAGACCAGGGCGTCCTTCATGACGTCCAGGATCGTTTCGACGATCGCGGCCGCTTCCTTCTTTGAATAGCCACCCAGGCGCTCGTAAACGCCCTCGACGATATCCGCCTTCGTCATCGGGTCCTCCTTGGTGCTCAGGCCGCAGCCGTCGCGATTCCTACCGACTGGACAAACCGGGTGAATCCCTTCGGATCATGCACCGCGATGTCCGCCAGGATCTTGCGATCCACCGCCACGCCGGCGGTGCTCATCGCATGAATCAACACGCTGTACTTGGTGCCGAGCATGCGGCACGCCGCGTTGATTCGGGCAATCCACAGGGCCCGGAAGTTCCGCTTGTTCTGCTTGCGGTGGGCGTACGCATACGCCCAGCTCCGGTGGACCTGCTCGACGGCACGGCGGTACGTATTGCCACGGCGTTCACGATAGCCCGACGCCGCCTTGAAGATCTTGTTCGTGCGGCGCCGCCGCTTGAATCCTCGCTTGACTCTTGCCATGACCTGGAACCTCCAAACGATGCGATCAGGTGCCCGGCAGCAGCCGGTTCACGCGCCCCATGTCGCTGGCATGCACCAGCGTACCCTGCCGCAGATTGCGCTTCCGCTTCTTGCTCTTCTTGGTCAGGATGTGGCTCTTGTACGCCTTGGCGCGTGCCACCAGTCCCGTCCCGGTCCGCTTGAAGCGCTTCGCGGCGGCCCTATTCGTCTTCACCTTCGGCATGCTTGTCCTCCGAACCCTTCTTGACCACGCCCTTCGAGAGGAAATACATGGCCAGCAACCGGCCTTCCATCTTCGGGGCGCGTTCCAGGGTCGCAACGTCCATCAGGTCCGCCGCGACCTCCTCCATCGTCTGCTGTCCAAGATGCGCGAACGCCACCTCGCGCCCCCGGAAGTACATCACGTACTTGACCTTGTGCCCTTCCATCAGGAACTCGCGCGCCTGGCGAACCTTCGTCTGAAGGTCATGGTCATCCGTCTTGTAGCGGATCTTCACTTCCTTCAGTTGCACCACGACCTGACGCTTGCGGGCCTCCTGCTGGCGCTTCTTGCGCTGGTACTTGAACTTGCCGTAGTCCATGATGCGGCAGACCGGCGGCATTGCCGTGGCCCCGACCTCCACCAGGTCCAGCCCCGCGTCCTCGGCCATCTGCATGGCCTGATAGAACGGAACCACTCCGACCTGCTGGCCCTCGGCGCCAATCAGTCGCACTTCGCGCGCCCGGATCCGGGCGTTCACACGGACGTCCTTGTCCTCCAAGACAACCTCGCAAAAATAATGGAATCGAACGAACCCGTGAT
>JARKOL010000090.1 GCA_029975745.1 Myxococcota bacterium
GACCAGGCGCTGCGCAAGTGTCTGGACGTCCTGGTCGCGAAGCTGGGCACCAACGAGAAGCTGAAGACCGACCAGGAACTGTACCTGAGGGCCGACCGCAGCCTGCCATACGGGTTGACCCTGAAGGTCATGGCCCGGGTGCGGGCATCGGGCGTGGGCAAGTTCGGGCTGATCGCGGACCCGGAGTCGTAGGACGTTGGCGCAGCGGCCTTCCAGGACACGGCCGGACGGGCCGGATCGCCGGACGATGGGTTTCGCGCTCGTCGTCACGTTGCTGATCCACGTGCTGCTGGCGCTGATGCTGGCGACCGCGGGCGGCTCGGCCAGTCCCGATTGGCTGGCCGCGGCCGAGTCGCAGTTGTGCGAGGGCGTCCGGTGCGCCGAGAAGCCCGTTCTGAAGCGCCGGCGCGGGCTGGACGCGACGGCCGCGGTGGATCTGGGAATGATCGAGGCGACGATCATCCCGCGTCTGGGCATGGCCGAACCCCGCCCCGGCGCGCTGCCGAAGCTGATCAAGTACGAGCAGCCCGAGAAGATCGAACAGGCGGTCAACGTGGCCGTCGAGCCCGTCCGCAAGGAGAAGCCTCCGGCCCAGGATGTCAAGGCGAAGAAGGCCGAGGTCGATCGCAAGCGCAAGGATCCCCTGGCCGACATCCTGGGAGCGCCCGAGGACGACGACCCGCGCAAGCGGCCGACCCAGTTGTCGCGGATTGTGGGCTCACCCGAGGGCAGCGTGCATGGATCCGGGACCGAATTCCGGGCGGGCAACGTCTACGCGGGCAAGGTGTCGATGGCGCTGCGCCAGCAGTTCACGGTGCCGCCGTTCCTGACCGATGCCGACCTGAAGCGGCTGCGGGTCCGGATCAAGGTCGCGAAGATGAACGCGTCCGGTCAGGTCCTGAGCTACGAGATCGTCGAGAACTCGTCGGACGCCCGCTTCAACGCCGCGGCGCTTCAGGCGGTGCGGCGCTTCGTGCCCCGGGAAGGCGGGACCGCGTACCTGCCCGCGCCGGATGACAAGACGTTGGCCTTCATCAACGAGCGCGGCATGGTGATCGATCTGGACGGCGCGCTGTTCAAGCGGTGAGCCTGGAGCACCTGTTGAGACACGACCCCTTCCCGTCCTGGCTCCGCATCCCGGCGGTCGGCCTTGTCCTGGCGAGCATGGTGTTGTCGTCGCGGTCGGCGGGCGCGGACGCGTTCGCCAAGCCACGGTCCGTCGATGCCCGTTGTGACGAGATGGGGTGGTCGCGCGAGGTCGGAACGATTCCGGTCGCGTGGCCCAGAATCCAGGATCTGACGCCCGGGGGGGATCTGGGCATCGTGGCCGGCCGCCTCGCCACGGCGCTGGCCGGGGACCTGGAGGTGTCGGGGGTGTTCCGGGTGGGGGCGCCCTCGTCGGTCCCGACCGGCGGGACGGTGGCGTGGTTCGGGCCCGCGGCGTTCGACTACGAGGGCTGGCGACGGGCCGGGGCGTGGCTGGTGGTGGTCGGGGAACTGTCCGCCGAACCTCGCGGGTTGAGGGTGCGGCTGGACGCCTATCTGACCGAGGAGGGGGACCGGCTGCGGTTCGAGGGGGCCGAGGCGGTCGTTCCGGTGGACCGGGTGCCGGCGTTCGGGCGGGCCTTCGTCAACGCCCTGCTGCGCTGCATCACGGGACTGCCCGGGGCGTTCGATACCCGGATTGCGTTCGCGCGGCGCACCCGGCCTGGGGAACCCAAGGAGATCTTCACGGTCGTGCTGGGCGATGACAAGCCGGTCCAGGTCAGTCATGACGGCGAACTGACGATGCTGCCCTCCTGGGCGCCGGGCGGTCGCGTGGCCTGGACCGGCTATCGCAACGGCAACCCGGACCTGTGGCTGGACGGCCAGGTGTTCTCGGGCCTTCCTGGGCAGAATTCGGGGGCCGCCTTTTCGCCCGACGGGCGCCGGGTCGCGCTGACCGTGGCCCCCGAGGGGGACCCCAACATCTGGCTGCTGGACGCCCGGACGGGGGCCGAGATCGCGCGCCTGACCCAGTCGGAGCGCATCGACACCAGCCCGACGTGGTCCCCGGACGGTCGGCGGATCGCGTTCGTGTCGGACCGGCAGGGCAAGCCCCAGGTGTTCGTGATGAACGCCGACGGGACCGACCCCCGGCCGCTGCCGCTCCCCGGGTCCTACAACACCAGCCCCGACTGGTCGCCGGATGGGCGCGAGATCGTGTACCAGTCCCGGGGCGAACGGTCCCGGTTCTCGATCTGGGTGTACGACGTCCAGACGGGCGGGGTTCGCAAGCTGACCGGCGGCCCCTGGAACGACGAGAAGCCCTCGTGGTCCCCGGACGGTCGGATGATCGCGTTCACCTCGACCCGGGACGGCCGCCAGCGGCTGTACGTGATGTCGCGAGAGGGCGCCGGCATCCGACCGGTGCTGCCCGATCGAGGCGAGGACTTCACGCCGGCCTGGGAGCGGTTCTTCCCGGACACCCCCTGAGCCCACGGCTCCGCTTGGCCTTGGAGGGCGCTCGCCTTCCGTGATAGCCTTCGCCCAGGCCCGGCGGACGCCATCCAGGCAGGAAGATCGATGCAAGCGCCCCGACCCGTGCGGATCCTGTACACCGGCGGAGGCACGGGCGGACACGTCACGCCGAATCTGGCCCTACAAGGTGTCCTGTCGCAGCGGCACCCCGACGCCCGGCACCTGTACGTCGGGCTGCGGGGCAAGGCCGAGGCGGCGATGGCGCCCAGGGCGGGCATCCCGTTGCGCACGGTGCGGGCGCGACCCTGGTCGGGCATCCGCGACCTGTTGGCGTTCGCCGGATTCCTGGGCGCCTTGATCCTCGGTGTGGGAAAGGCGGCGTGGATCGTCGGGACCTGGCGGCCCGATCTGGTCGTCGCGACCGGGGGGTACGGTGCTGCCCCGGTGGTGCTGGCCGCGGCGCTGCTTCGGCGCCTGCGCCTGGTCCGCACGCGGATCTTCATCCACGAGTCCAACGTCGCGCTGGGGCGCATGAACGCGCTTGCTGCCCGGTTCGCCGATCGCGTGGGCGTGGCGTTTCCCGAGACCCTGCCTCGGCTTCCTCGTCGCAACGGCGTGGTGGTGGGCTACCCCGTCCGTCCCCGGGCGGTCCGGGGCGACCGCGAGGCGGCGCGCCGGGAACTGGGCATCCCGCTCGACGCGCGCGTCGTGTTCGTTTTCGGGGGTTCCCAGGGGGCCCGGACGCTGAACCGGGCGATTGTCGATGCGCTTCCGGGGCTGCTGGCGGACCCGTCGGTGTGGGTGATTCACGGGACCGGGAAGCACCTGGCTGGAAACCGATACGACGGGGCGGGCGACACCACCCGGAGACTGGCCGGATTGCCGCCGCTGGGGGATGCGCTGGCTCGGTACCTGCGGGCCGACTTCTTCGATGACATCGGTACCCAGTATGCCGCGAGCGATCTGGTCGTCTGCCGGGCCGGCGCGGGGACGCTGAACGAGGTCTGCGCCGCCGGGCTGCCCGCGATCGTCATTCCCAAGGCGAACCTGCCGGGGGATCACCAGGTGGGGAATGCGCTCAGCCTGGCCCGGGAGGGGGCGGCCGTCGTGGTGTACGAGGGCGTGGATCTGGCCGCCGGCGAGACGGCGGTCGAGTCGGTCGATGGCGCGTCGCTGGCCGGCGAGGTTCTTGGGCTGCTGCGCGACGAGGGGCGGCGGGCCGAGATGCGGCGGCGCGCACTCGCCCTGTACGATCCGGAGGTCCTGGTCCGGATTGCCGATCAGGCGGATGCGTTGCTGGCCGGTGCCCCCTTGCCCCCCGAAGGCCCGGTCGTCCGAGCCTCCGTGCCGCACGACCGGATTCTGGGGCTGGGTTCCAACGATCTGGATCGGCTGCTGCGTCAGGTCCAGGAGGGACGCGCGATCCTGGCCCCCGGCGAGGTCCAGCTTGTCCGCTACAAGATTGACGGATTCCTGGCGGACGCGGACTACGTCCAGCGGGCTCGGGGATGTCGGATGGTGGGCCTGGCGGGGTACTCCGAGCGGCGCCCGATCCTCTCGGCCTTCGCCTCCGAGCGGACCGCGTCGGGCCGCTTGCGCGAAACTCCGATCGTTCGTCGCGATGCATTCGTGGGGCTGGGGGACCTGGGCCAGGACACGCCGGATGTTCGACAGGCGCTGGTCGCCGGCCTCGCCGACTCGTACTACGAGGCTCGCCAGGCGGCTCTGGGCACGCTGGCCCGGCTGGCGTCGGGCCCGGCGAACGAGGGGACCCCGGCCTCCTTCGATGCCTACCTGCCGGCCGTGGTCGCGCTCCTGGGCGACCGCGCCTTCGAGGTCAGGGCCCATGCGGCGCGAGCCCTGGGGGTGCTGGCGACGGACTCGGAGGTCGTGGTCACTGGGTTGAAACGCCTGCGGTTCGACCGGATCTGGATCGTGCGGGCCGCGGTCTACACGGCCCTGGAAAGCGCCGTGCGGCGGGGTGTGCTCGACCCGGCGCGGGCGCGTGACGAGATGCGCCAGGTGCTGATCACGTCGGTCGGCAGCCGGCCCCTGTACCCGCTGAAGGAGGCGGCGCGTCGCCTGTCCACGGCGATTCGCGAACGCGAGGCGGCGTCCGGAGACTGACGAAGATGCTCTACTGGCTCAGCGGCCATATCGACTTCCTGGACTTTCCGGCAATGATCGGCGGCCTGACGACGAGGACGATCTTCGCGGTCGTGACCGCCTTCCTGATCACGATTGCGGTCGGCCGACCCCTGATCCACCTGCTGTTCCGACTCGGGGTCCGGTCGGTCGAGCGGGCCTACGGGGACATCAATCCCGCCGGCAAGGCGGGCACTCCGGTCATGGGGGGCCTTCTGCTGCTGGCCGGCGGGCTGGGCAGCGCCTTCCTGTGGGCGGATCTGTCCAACGTCTTCGTGTGGATCCTGTTCGTGGCGTCCGGCTGGTTCGCGGCGATGGGGGCGCTGGACGATCTGCTCAAGATCCGGCGCCGCGATTCGGACAAGGGACTGTCCAGGGCCGGGAAATACGCGGGTCAGATCGCCTTCGGAATCGGGCTGGCCGTGGTGGTACTGCACCCATCGTGGACGCCCTGGCCCGGCGTCGAGACGACGCTGTTCGTGCCGTTCTACAAGCACCCGGTCCTGGATCTGGGCTGGGCTTACGGCGGGTTCGTCGTGCTGATGATCGTCTATTCGGCCAACGCCGTGAACTTCGCGGACGGCCTGGACGGTCTGGCGGTGGGACCGTCCCTGTTCGTGCTGATCGTGATGGGCGTGTTCGCATACGTGCTGGGCAACGCCATCTTCTCGCGCTACCTGCTGTATCCCTTCATGCCCGGTGCCGGCGAGATCGCCGTCTTCCTTGGGGCCGTGGCGGGAGCCTGCCTGGGCTTCTTGTGGTTCAACTGCCATCCGGCCGAGGTCTTCATGGGCGACACGGGGTCGCTGTTCCTGGGCGGCGTCATGGGCACGTCGGCCATCCTGCTGCGCCAGGAGTTCGTCTTCCTGATCGCGGGCGGCGTCTTCGTCGCGGAAATCCTGTCAACCGCGGTTCAGGAGTGGCTGGGACTGGGCCTGTTGAAGCGGCGCATCCTGTACCGGGCACCGATTCACCACACCTTCCAGCACTGCGGGATGGCCGAGCCCAAGATCGTGTCCCGCTTCTGGATCGTGTCGGCGCTGCTGGCGGCGCTGGCGTTGGCCTCCCTGAAGGTGCGCTGACGGGCCGCCAGGTCCCGGGGCGCGGTTTCGGGGTATCATTCGCCGACTCTTGCCACCGAGGCCTCGTGGCGAAAACCCAGGAACGCCCCTTTCGCCGGACCCGCAGCCGTACGACGCTGCGGGCCCTGTCGGCCGTCGAGGCACCCCAGGTGATGGACTTCGATTCGGACTTCCCGATCGTCATCGAGCGGGCGACGGGCGCGCGTGTGGTCGATGTCGATGGCAACCGTTACCTGGACCTGACCTCGTTCTTCGGCGCGGCCCTGGTCGGGCATCGCAACCCTCGGGTCGTGGCTTCCATCCGCGCCCAGATGGGGCGCCTGCTGCACGGGATGGGCGACGTTCATCCGCCTGCCGTCAAGGCCCGGTTCCTTTCGCGCCTGGTCCGGCACCTGCCGGCGCCCGACTATCGGGCCGTGCTGTCGCTCAACGGTGCCGACGCGGTCGAGTGCGCGCTGAAGTTCGCGGCGGCGGCGACGGGGCGCCCGGGGGTGATCGCCTTCCATGGGGCCTATCACGGGCTGACCGCCGGGGCTCTGGAGGTGACCTGGAACCCGATCTTCCGGCAGCCGTTCGAGGCGACCCTTTCGGGCCGCGGGCGGTTTGCCGCGTTCCCGGCGTCCGACGGGTCGGATGCGGCCGCCGTCCTGCAGCAGGTGCGCGACCTGGCACGGGCCGGGGACGTCGGGGCCGTGATCGTCGAGCCGATCCAGGGGCGTGGCGGGATCCGGGTGTCGCCGCCGGGATTCCTGCCGGCACTGTCGGTGCTGGCCGCGGACCTGGGCCTGGTGCTGATCGCCGACGAGGTCTATTCCGGCGCCGGCCGCACCGGCACGTTCCTGGCGGGGGACGCCGAGGGGCTGGTGCCCGACATCGTCTGCCTGGGCAAGGCCCTGGGCGGCGGGTTGCCGATCTCGGCATGCCTGATGCGGCCCCCGATCGCGTCGGCCGTGCGTGGGGCCGGCCATGAGGCCGTACACACCTCGACCTTCCTGGGGCATCCGCTGGGGTGCGCGGCCGGCATCGGGGTGCTGCAGGCCCTGGATCGGGGCCTGGGCGCGCGGGCGGGGGCCATCGGCGACCGGATTCGCGCACGGGCCACGTCCTGGCAGCATCGCCATGCCTGCATCCGCGAGGTCCGGGGCCGCGGGGCCATGATGGGCATCGTCCTGGATGCGGGCGTGGCCGCGAAGGTGGTCCAGGCGGCGCTGCGACGCGGTGTCCTGGTTCTGACCGAGGGGCCCCGGGCCGACGTGCTGGCCTTGACCCCGCCCCTGGTCCTGGCCGACCGGGAGCTGGACCGGGCGCTCGACCGGCTGGAGTCCGCGATCGAGGAGGCCGCACGATGATCGAACCTTGGCTGGCGGATCGCATCCGGGCGGAAATCGAGGCCGACGGGCCCGCCGACGATGCGACGTTCCAGGCCCTGTGCGTCGCCGTTGCCCAGGCCCAGGGCCTTCTGCGGCCGGACGCCATCCTCGACCTGGACGCGATCGACCCGGTTCCCGAGACGGCGTTCAAGCTGATGACCGTGGCCCACTTCGCCTCCTCGGAGGCCCAGGCGACGTTTCGGACCTCGGGGACCACGACCGGCGCACCCGGTCGGCGGCTGGTCCAGGACATGGGGCTGTACCGCCTGTCGGTCGTGCGGGGGTTTCGGCGCTTCGTGGTGGGGGGCGACCCGGTCGGCCGGTTCGTGTCCCTGATCCCCGACGCGTCGCACCGACCCCATTCCTCCCTGTCCCACATGGCCTCCATGGTTGTCGAGGCGTTCGCCGGGCAGGTCGCGTGGGTCCGGCGGGACGACGCCCTGGACCTGGATGTCCTGGCGGCGTCCCTGGATGCGGCGACGGCGGCGGACGAGCCCGTGGTCCTGCTGGGGACGACCCTGGACTTCCTGACCCTGTTCCAGGGGCTGGAGGCTTCGGGCCGACGATGGGTCCTGCCCACGGGCAGTCGGGCGATGCACACGGGGGGCGCCAAGGCATCCGGCCGCGCCGTGTCGCGCGACGCGCTGCGCACCGCCTTCGGCGAACACCTGGGCATCGCGACCCGGGACGTGGTCGAGGAATACGGGATGACCGAGCTGTTGTCCCAGGCGTACGACGCGCCCCGGGTCACGCCGGGCCCTCGACGCCTGGTTGGGGTGCCCTGGATGCGGACGCGGGTGCTGGACCCGCGCACGCTGGCGCCCGTCGCCCCGGGCACGCGGGGCGTCCTGTGCCACTACGACCTGGCGAACCACGACACCGCGGTCGCCGTGTTGACCCAGGACATGGCCACCGCGGTCGAGGATGGCTTCACCGACATCGTTCGGGCCCCGGGGGCATCGATGCGCGGGTGCTCGTCCGAGGCGGCGACCCGGGCCGGATGACCGGGGGAGGCGCCATGATTCCACCCCTCTTTCCGGACCTGGACGAATCGCGGCTGGTCGCGGCCCTGGCCGCGCTGCGGAGCGGATTCCAGGCGCCGCCCCCGCCCGTCGTCGCGGCATTGTCCGCCTCGACGGGCTGGCCTGGGCGCCACGCCGAGGCCGCCCTGCGACGGGCGTTTCGCCCCTTCACGGACGCGGCACTGCGTCGCCTGGTGGCCCGGGGTCGGCCCGCCGGCGCCCCTGGGGCCTCTGAATCGCCCTGGCTGCTGGCGATCCTGGCGGGTCGGGTGCCCGCCCTGGCGGTCCAGGTCGTGATCTCGGCCTGGGCCGCGCGCGTGGCGGTTCGGATCAAGCCGTCCAGCCTGGAGCCGACCGTCGCGACGGCGCTTGTCGAGGCCGTGGCCCGGGTTGCCCCTGAACTGATCCCGGCGATCCAGGTGGTCGACTGGTCCTCGGAGGCCTCGAACCTGCGGCGGGCACTCGCCACGGCACCCCTTTGCCTGGCCTACGGGTCCGACGCGACCGCGGCGGCCGTTCGTGCGGCGCGGGGCGACCTGCCGACGCGCTTCGGGGCGCATCGCGAGTCCGCGGTCGTCGTCTTTCGCGAGGCGTTGACGGCCGCCTCCGTGACACGCCTGGCGGCCGCGATCGCCCGGGACGTCGCGATCTACGACCAGTCGGGGTGCCTGTCGCCCCAGGTCGTGCTGGTCGAGTCGGGCGGGACGATCGAGGGGCCCGGGTTCGCCGCCGCCCTCGCCGATGCCCTGGCGCGGGTCGATCGCACGCTGCCGTCCGCCACGCCGGACCTGGCGGACCTGGCCGCCGTGCGCCTGTTCGCCCAGGAGGCGCGGATGCTGGGGCGTCCTTCGGGCGGCCGCGTGTTCCCGGAAGCCGGGGCCATCCCACCGCTGGTCGTGTTCGAGCCCGCGGGCGGCTATCGCCCCGGTCCCGGACATCGCTGCGTCCAGGTGTTGCCCTTCGCGGGTCGGCCGGATCTGGACCGCCTGCTGGGGCCGATGTCCGGCCGTGTCCAGGGGCTGGCGTGCGCGGGGCCGAGGACCCGGTTGCGGGACGCGCTGGCCGCCTTCCCCGCCTTCGCGGCGCCGTACGTGTGCGCACCGGGTCGCCTTCAGGACCCTCCGGCGGGATGGGCGGAAAACGGCACGCCGCTGGTTGTCGCGATCCGCGAGATGGTTTCGGAGGCTAGGGCAGTTCGACCAGCACGACGGTGATGTTGTCCCGTCCGCCCCGGCGGTTGGCCCGGGCGATCAACTCTCGCACCGCCTCGTCCAGGTCCGGCAGGCACTCCTGCACGGTCTGCAGGATCTCCTGCGGATCCTCCAACTCGCCGGACAGCCCGTCGCAGCACAGCAGGTACAGGTCCCCGGGACGCCGGGATTCGCGGCGCGTATCGACCTGCACCGTCTCCTTCATGCCCAGCGCGCGGGTGATGATGTTCTTGTGGGGGAAGTTCTTGATTTCCTCGTCGGTCAACTGGGCCAGTTGCTTGTAGTCCTCGAGCAGCGAATGGTCCCGCGTCAACTGCTCGATTCGTCCTTCCCGGATCCGATAGCACCGCGAATCGCCGACATGACCGATCGCGCACGTGTCCCCGTTGACGGCGATGCCGACCGCGGTCGTGCCCATGCCCTTCAGGCGCGGGTCGTTCGACGATGCGTCGAAAACCCTCCAGTTCGCCCATTTGATGCCGACGGCCAGCCGGTTCTCGATGGGGGACAGGCGCCTGTCGGGCTTGTACGGCCAGGTCACCTCGTCGTCATCCCGGCTCTGGGCGAAGAACGTGGACAGTTCATCGACGGCCATCTGGGAAGCGATCTCGCCGCTGGCATGACCCCCCATGCCGTCGCAGACCACGAACAGGTCGTCCTCGGGCTGGACCAGGAAGCGGTCCTCGTTGTGGCTGCGCTTGCGACCGACATCGGTCGCCCCGGCGAACCGCGGCTTCATGGTGATCCCCTCCCCGGCCGGCACCGATGCCGGCATCCTACCACCTCCGCGCGCGCATGTGCAATTCGGGCGCAGCCGGCCGCGCGTCCGGCACCCTTCCCATGGACCCGCGGCCCTCGGATGCCTATCATTGCCGCCGACGGAGGGGCCCATGCTGTCCGAAGAGATCGTCGTCACCGGCGCCCGCGAACACAACCTGCAGCACGTCACGGTGGCGATTCCCAAGTATCGGCTGGTGGTGCTGTCCGGGGTGTCCGGGTCCGGCAAGTCGTCGCTGGCGTTCGACACCGTGTTCGCGGAGGGCCAGCGCCGCTACGTCGAGTCGCTGTCCGCGTACGCCCGCCAGTTCCTGGGCCAGCTCGAGAAGCCCCGCTACGACAGCATTCGGGGCCTGACCCCGACGATCGCCATCGAGCAGAAGTCCGCGTCGTCGAACCCGCGCTCGACCGTGGGCACGATCACCGAGGTCCACGACTACCTGCGCGTGCTGTTCGCGCGGCTGGGCGAGCAGTCGTGCCACCAGTGCGGTCGTCCGGTTGCCCGCCAGCAGCCGTCCCAGATCGTCGCCGAGGTCCTGGCGAAGGGGGCCGCCATGACCGAGGTCTCCGGGAAGGCCCGGATCCAGGTGCTGGCGCCGCTGGCTCGCAATCGCAAGGGCGAGTTTCGCGACCTGTTCGAATCGCTGCGCGCCGACGGCTACGTGCGGGTCCGGATCAACGGGGTCGTGGCCGACCTGGCCGAGGTGACGGCGCTGGACAAGAACCGGAAGCACGACATCGACGTGGTCGTCGATCGCATCGTGCTGAAGGAGGGCATCGGTCCGCGCCTGACCGACAGCGTCGAAACCGCGCTGAAGGCCGGTTCCGGCCGGGTGGTCGTCGTGCCGGATGGTGGCGACGAGCGGGTGTTCTCGGAGCACCTGGCCTGCGAGTCCTGCGGACTGTCGTTCCCGGAGCTGTCGCCGCAGTTGTTTTCGTTCAACAACCCGATCGGCGCCTGTCCCGCGTGCAACGGGCTGGGGTCGTCCCTGACCATCGATCCGGACAAGGTCGTGCCGGACGCCTCGCTGTCGTTGCGCCAGGGGGCGATTGCCCCGTGGGCCAAGGCGATGGAGGACGAGAACGGCTGGACGTCCGAGATCCTGGCCGGCCTGGCGCGTCGTCACGGCATCGACCTGGACCTGCCCTGGAAGCACCTGCCCTCCGAGCATCGGGATCTGCTGCTGTACGGCGACCACCATCGCGTGTCCGTCGAGTGGAAGTCCAAGACCTTCAACGGGTCCGTGGCCGTCCGTTTCGAGGGCGTCGCGAACATGCTGGTTCGTCGGCTGCGGGAAACGCGTTCCGACGACATGCGGACCTACTACCAGAAGTTCCTGACCGACCGGCCCTGCGAGGCCTGCGGCGGCCGCCGGTTGCGACCCGAGGCGCTGGCCGTCCGGGTCGGCGGGTACGGCATCGCCGATCTGTCGGATCGGGCCATCGCCTCGCTGCTGGACGTGCTGCGGGGCATGGCGTTCCCGGAGGCCCGCGCGGTCGTGGCGACCGAACTGCTGAAGGAGATCGTCGGTCGCCTGGCGCTGCTTCAGGATCTGGGCATCGGGTACCTGACGCTGTCCCGGTCGGGCGCGTCGCTGTCGGGCGGCGAGGCCCAGCGCATTCGGCTGGCGTCGCAACTGGGGAGCGAACTGACCGGGGTGACCTACATCCTGGACGAACCCTCGATCGGTCTGCACCCGCGGGACAACGGGCGGCTGATCGCGACGCTGCAGCGCCTGCGCGACCTGGGCAACACCGTGATGGTCGTCGAGCACGACCGCGACGCGATCCTGTCGTCGGACCACGTGATCGAGTTCGGCCCCGGCGCGGGCCGGCACGGGGGACACGTCGTGTTCCAGGGCACGCCGGCCCAGATGCTGGCGTCGCCGGACTCGTTGACCGGGGCCTATCTTTCGGGGCGCAGGGCCGTTCCGGTGCCGGCCACCAGGCGCCAGGCCAGGGGCCTGTTGCGATTGCGCGGGGCCCGCGGCCACAACCTGAAGGACGTGGACGTGGCCTTTCCGCTGGGCACGTTCACCGTCGTCACCGGGGTTTCGGGTGCCGGCAAGTCGTCGCTGGTCACGCACACGCTTTGCCCCGCGTTGCTGCGCGAACTGCACGACGCGCGGGTTCGGCCCCTGCCCTACGATGCCATCGAGGGACTGGAGCAGCTCGACAAGGCGATCGTGATCGACCAGGAGCCGATCGGCCGAACGCCCCGCTCGAATCCGGCCACTTACACCAAGCTGTTCGACCACATCCGGGCGCTGTTCGCCGGGACGCGCGAATCGCGGGCGTACGGCTTCGGGCCCGGCCGCTTCTCGTTCAACGTGCGGGGCGGTCGCTGCGAAAAGTGCCAGGGCGCCGGCGTGATCCGCGTCGAGATGCACTTCCTGGCCGACGTGTTCGTGCGCTGCGAGGAATGCGGCGGTCGCCGGTTCAACGACGCCACGCTGCGGGTGCGCTACAAGGACCGGACGATCGCCGACGTGCTGGAACTGACGGTGGACGAGGCAGTCGAGACGTTCGCGAACACGAAGGCGCTGGCCCGCATCCTGGGCACGCTCCAGGACGTCGGGCTGGGCTACGTCGCGCTGGGGCAGCCGTCGCCGACGCTGTCCGGCGGCGAGGCCCAGCGGATCAAGCTTGCGCGCGAACTGGCCCGGGTGGCGACCGGCCGAACGCTATACGTGATGGACGAGCCGTCCACGGGCCTGCACTTCGACGACGTCCGCAAGCTGCTGGACGTCGTGCAGCGCCTGGTCGATCAGGGCAACACCGTGCTGATGATCGAGCACAACCTCGAGATCCTGAAGGTCGCGGACCACCTGATCGACCTGGGGCCCGAGGGCGGCGAGGGCGGGGGGCGGGTCGTCGCGACCGGCACCCCAGAGGCGCTGGTGGCGATGGAGGCATCCCACACCGGGGTGGCGTTGCGCGAAGTGATGGGGGGGGCGGTGGTCGCTACGGAGCGTCCGCGGGGGCGTCGAGCAGGATCGCCTGGTCGATCATGACGCCGAACATCGGGACCGGGGGGATCGCCACCGTTTCGGGCGGCGCGACGGGATCCGGGGTCTCGGGGGGCCATCGAGCCTCGACGTGGATCCCGAACGCGGGCCCCTGCGCCTCGGCGTAGGCGACGATCGGGGCATCGACGCCCCGCAGCACCAGGCGCCGGACTTCGCGCCCCGGGGCGGCCGGGCCCCGCAGCGTCGGCAAGGGTCTTCCGTCGTCCAGCACCGCGTTGCCGGACGTCCTGAACCGGATCTCCGGGGGCGTCGGCAGAGCGCCGCGAAGGTCCATCTCGACGTCCAGCAGCGTCCGGTCGCCCTGGCGGATCCCCTGCAACGTGATCCGCAGGGGCGGGGTCGCGCGGGACGACACCGCCGGACCCGCATCGGCGGTCTGCGCGACCGTCTCCGGGGCCTTCGGGGGCCGGGCGCAACCGACGACCAGCACCAGGGCTCCGACCAGCGCCAGGGGCCATCCATGTTCACCCATGACGAAGTCCTCCGTCAGTAGCAGGTCGCGCCACTGACCAGGTACGGGAAGCTCAGGTAGTCGCGGATGGTCTTCTCCATGCCGGACCCCAGTGACGGGTACAGACAACTGACCGCATCGGCGAAATCGACGAAATCGACCCCGCTCGCCCCCCGATCGCGGTACAGGAAGCGGTTCGACCGAATGGTGTTCAGGACTCGGGCCATGCCCAGCGCGGTCCCATCCGAGTCCCCGGCCGGCTCGGGGATCTCCTGGCCGTCCCACAGGTGCCACAGCATCGAGGCGACCCAGCTTTCGTCCAGCGACTGGGTGATGGTGCCGTTGAGTTTCGGCGCAATCGGATAGCCCGAGTACATCGACGAGGCGGACGCATAGTCGATCCAGAACGAGGAGCCCCCCTGGATGTCCCAGAAGATCGGACTGGCCTTGTTGACCCATCGGCTCATGGTGGCCGTGGCGAAGAACGAGGCCCATCCCTCGCTCCAGGCGAAGGGCGGCGAGATCAGTTCGCCGATGGCATGCGAGCCGCCCGGACTGTCGTCCCGGGAGTAGCTGTTCGCCACGTAGTGCCCGAATTCGTGCAGGATGACCGGGTAGCCCCAGGCGGAAGAACCGTCGGATTCCCCGCCAATGTAGATGGAGTGGGACAGGCTGCCGCCGCCGGACAGGCTCTGGAAGCCCCCCGCCCAGTAGCAGGCGCCGCACGTCCACGAGATCCCCGGGGACCACAACAGGGCCAGCGTGATGACCTTGGATGCGTCGCCGCCCAGCACGTTCTCCAGCGTCTCGGCCATGGCCGACATGCTGTAGAGCAGCAGGTGGAGCGCTCCGGACCCCTGGGCCTCGCGGACGTGCAAAGTGCCCAATTGGCCGTTCAGGGGAACCGGGAACGTCCAGGCCCAGGGGCTGGACGTGAAGCTTCGGGGCTCTCCGCCGGAGGGAGGCTTCAGCACGGCCAGGACGGCCGAACCGGTCGGCGTGGGCCCCCACAGCGTGGCGAAGACCACCTGCTCGCTGCCGGTCAACTGGCGCGACAGCGGGATCGAGAAGTCGCCGTTCGCGTCGGTCTGGGCCGTGCCGAGCACTCGACCGGAGGTGTCCGACACCCGCACGATGGCCCCGGCGCCCGCCTCGGTCTCG
>JARKOL010000137.1 GCA_029975745.1 Myxococcota bacterium
CCGGCCTGGACGTGGGTCGCGTCCGTCACCTGGCCGAGCAGATCGGCCACCAGCGCGCCCTGGGCCGCGAGGTGCTGGTCGTGTCGTCGGGCGCCATCCTGGCGGGCATGAGCCGACGCGGCCTGGAGTCCCGACCGACCACGATCCCGGACAAGCAGGCCGCGGCCGCCGTGGGCCAGTCCCTGCTGATGCGAACCTGGGACGACGCCCTGAACCTGCACGGCCTGACGGCAGCCCAGGTGCTGCTGACCGCCGACGACCTGGCGCACCGGCACCGCTACCTGAACGCGCGCCACACGCTGCGCACCCTGCTGGACTGGGGCTGCATCCCGGTCATCAACGAGAACGACACCGTCCGCGTGGACGAGATCAAGTTCGGCGACAACGACCAGTTGGCCGCGCTGATCGCCGTGCTGGTCGGGGCGGACCTGACCGTGTTCCTGAGCGATGTCGATGCGCTGTACGACGGCGACCCGAAGGCGCGCCCCGACGCTCGCGCGCTGCGGCACGTGCCGCAGGTCGATGCGGACGTGCTGCGCCTGGCCGGGGCCGCCGGCCGGGACGGCACGGGAGGCATGGGCAGCAAGCTGCTGGCGGCCCGCCGGATGAACGCCGCGGGCATCCCCCTGCTGCTGGCCCCGGGCCGCGAACCGCTGGCGCTGGACCGGGCCCTCGCGGGCGAGCCGATCGGCACGTTCTTCGCGGCCCCGGCCCACCACGTCGGCGCGATGAAGCACTGGCTGGCGCACATGCCCCGGCCGCAGGGCGATCTGGTCCTGGATGCCGGGGCCGCCCGTGCGCTGCGCGAGCGCGGAACGTCGCTGCTGCCGGTGGGCGTCCGCGAGGTCCGCGGCGCGTTCGGCGTCGGGGCCGCGGTGCGCTGCCTGGGACCGGACGGCGACCCCATCGGGGTCGGGCTGGTCAACTACGACGCCAGCGAGATCGCGAAGATCCTGGGGTGCAGGACCGCCGATCTCGAATCCCGCCTGGGATACCGCCATTCGGACGAGGTGATCCACCGGGATCACTTCGCCCTGGTCGATGAGCTGGAGGCCCGCGTGGCCACGGAGGCCCTGTCATGACGGAACTGGACACCCGGATCGGCGAACTGGCCGCCGGTGCCCGACGCGCCGCCCAGGCGTTGCGCGGTGCCCCTGGGGCGGCTCGCAACAAGGCGCTGGCGCGAATGGCCGACCGCCTGCGTACCCATCGCGACGCGATCGCCCGCGCCAACGCGCTGGACCTGGACGCCGCGATCGCCGCCGGCCTGCCGGCCCCGAAGATCGACCGACTGCGCCTGACCGACCGCGTCCTGGAGGATCTGATCGCGGGCCTGTCCCAGGTGGCCGCCCTGCCCGACCCGATCGGCGCCGTCGAGGAACTGCGCACCCTGGACAACGGCCTGAAGGTTGGCCGGATGCGCATCCCCCTGGGCGTCATCGGGATGATCTTCGAGTCGCGGCCCAACGTGACGGTCGAGGCGTCGGCCCTGACCCTGAAGTCCGGCAACGCGATCCTGCTGCGCGGCGGCAGCGAGGCGTTCCACTCGAACACCTGCCTGGCCGATCTGTTCCGCGACGCCCTGGCCGAGGCCGGCCTGCCCCCCGACGCGATCCAGCAGGTGCCGACCACCGACCGGGCCGCCATCATCGCGATGTGTCATCTGGACGAACACATCGACGTCCTGATCCCCCGTGGCGGCGAGGGCCTGATCCGCTTCGTGTCCCAGCACGCCCGAATGCCGGTTCTGAAGCACGACAAGGGCGTCTGCCATCTGTACGTCGATGACCCGGCGGACCTGGACATGGCCCGACGCATCGCGGTCAACGCCAAGGCCCAGCGGCCCGGCGTGTGCAACGCCCTGGAAACGCTGCTGGTCCACCAGGGAGTCGCCGACGCCTTCCTTCCCCGGGTTGCCCGGGATCTGGCCGACGCCGGCGTGGTGTTGCGCGGCTGCCCGGAAACCTGCGCCCGCATCCCCGAGGCCTCGCCCGCGACCGATGCGGACTGGGCGGCCGAGTACCTGGACCTGATCCTGGCGGTCCGGGTCGTCCGCGACATGGACGACGCCATGGACCACATCGCCCGCTGGGGCTCGCGGCACACCGAGGCGATCGTCACCACCGATCACGCCAGGGCCATGCGGTTCCTGGATCTGGTCGATGCCTCGCTGGTCCTGGTCAACGCCTCGACCCGATTCAACGACGGTTTCCAGTTGGGTCTGGGGGCCGAAATCGGCATCTCGACCTCGAAGATCCACGCATTCGGCCCCATGGGGCTGCGCGAACTGACCACCACCAAGTTCGTCGCCCTGGGGGACGGCCACATCCGCACCTGAGTTCCCCACGCGGACTTCGCCATGGCCGAGCCCATCGGGCTTCGGCGCGCGCGCGACCCGCGCGACGATCAATACCGGTTCGGGCCGTAGGATTTCGGTTGACACCACCGCTTCCCCATTGTACGACTTCCGGCTTGGAAGCCCGGGAGGGATCATGGTCGAGGCGGCAGCAACTCCGGTGCTCAAGGCAGCCCTGATCGATCTGGATGCAACCTATCTGATCCAGTTGGGCCTGTTTCTGGTCCTGTTCCTCCTGCTGCGCCGCTTCTTCTTCATGCCCTACGCCGACCTGCTGCGACGCCGCGACAGCGCCACGCTGGGACTGCGCACCCGAGGCAAGGAACAGCTCCGGCGCGCGCTGGACCTGGAAGCCCAGGCCGATGAACGCCTGGCCCGAACCCGCCAGGAAGCCGTTGCCCAGCGGCGTCGCCTGGCCGAGGAGGGCCTGCGAATCCGCGACGAGGTGGTCGCCCGCGAGCGTGCCGCGATGCAGGAACGACTGGACAACGCGATGGGCGAGCTGGATGCCGAGAAGGCCCGCTTCCGCACCGCCGCGCCCGCGGCCGTGTCGTCGCTGGCGGGCATGATCCAGACGCAGGTCGATGTCGTGGAGGGAAAGGCGCAATGAAGCGCGCGTTCGCATGCGCCCTGGCCGTGGTGGCCGCCCCCGTCGCCGCGCTCGCCGCGGGGGACGGGCATGGCCCGGACCACACGACCCTGGTCTATCTGATCGACTTCCTGATCCTGGCGGTGCCGGCGGTCCTGCTGCTGGCGCCCCGGATTCGCAAGCACCTGTCCGCGCGCAACGACGAGGTGAAGGCCCGCATCGCCGAGGCCGAGGCCGCGTTCGCCGAGGCCGAGACCCGGATGCGCGCCGCCGAGGAGCGCATCGCCCAGTTGACGGCCGAGATCGACCGCCTGATGGCCGAGTTCACCGAACTGGGACGTACCGAACGCGACGCCCTGGCCGGCGAGGGCAAGGTGCTGGCCGCCAAGGTGCGCGAGGAAACCGAGTTCCGGATCAGCCAGGCACTGAAGATGGCCCGCGCGGAGTTGGCGACCGAGGTGATCGACCAGGCCTTCGCCCAGGTCCAGTCGCGCCTGGCGGGACAGGCCGAACGGCCCGTCGGCGACGGCGTGGTGCGCCAGGTGGTCGAGGGCGTCCGCGGCGTCGGCCAGGCATAGGGGGGAACCTTGTCCATCCAGGATGTGGCCAGCAGGCGATACGCGACGGCGTTGCTGGACGAGGCGACCGCCGCGGGCATTGCCGACAAGTGCCTGGCGGACCTCGAGGCATTCGCGCGCCAGGCGTCCAGCGTGTCCGACCTGCGCGATCTGTTCGCGAACCCGACCGTCCCCGCCGAGGCCGTGGGACGCGTCGTTCATTCGTTGACGTCCTCGATGAAGCTGGACCCGATGGCCTCCTCGTTCCTGGCGTTGCTGGCCTCCCGGCGACGCCTGGACAAGCTGGCCTCGGTGATCGGGGCCTACAAGGCCGTCCAGGACGAACGGGCCGGCCGGGCACAGGCCCTGCTGGAATCCGCCGGCCCGATCTCCGATGACCAGGTCAACCGGATTCGCGACGCGATCGGCGCCGCGATGAACCGGCGCCTGGTCCTGACCAAGAAGCGCGACCCCGCACTGCTGTCCGGCGTGCGGGTCACGGTGGGCGATCAGGTATTCGACCTGTCCGCTCGCACCTATCTCGAATCGCTGCGGGCTCGTCTGCTGGAAAACAGGTAGGGGAAGCATGGAACTGCGTGTCGAAGAAGTCACCGAGATCCTGAAGCAGGAAATCCGGGAGTACGGCCGCAAGGTCGAGGTCAAGGAAAAGGGCACGGTGATCACCGTCGGCGACGGCATCGCGCGTGTCTATGGCCTCTCCGGAGCAATGGCCGGCGAGCTGCTGGACTTCCCCCACGGGGTCAAGGGCCTGGTCCTGAACCTCGAGGAAACGAACGTCGGCGTCGCCCTTCTGGGCGAGGTCAACAAGATCCGCGAGGGGGACGAGTGCCGGCGAAGCGGTCGCATCGCCGAGGTGCCCGTGGGTCCCGCCGTGGCCGGACGCGTGATGAACGCCCTGGGCCAGCCGATCGACGGCCTGGGTCCCATCGAGGCGACCGAGCAGCGACGCATCGAGGTCAAGGCCCCGGGCATCGTCCTGCGCCAGCCCGTCAAGGAGCCCCTGCAGACCGGCATCAAGGCCATTGACGGCATGACGCCCGTCGGCCGCGGCCAGCGCGAGTTGATCATCGGCGACCGCCAGACCGGCAAGACCGCCGTCGCGATCGACACGATCATCAACCAGAAGTCGACGCACCAGACCGACAAGCCGGTCTTCTGCATCTACGTCGCCATCGGCCAGAAGCAGTCGACGGTCGCCCAGGTCGTGGACAAGCTGCGCAAGCACGGCGCGATGGACTACACGACGGTCATCGCGGCGACCGCGTCGGAAACGGCCCCCTTGCAGTTCCTGGCGCCCTTCGCCGGGTGCGCCATCGGCGAATACTTCCGCGACAACGGCCAGCACGCGCTGATCGTGTACGACGACCTGTCGAAGCACGCGGTCGCCTATCGCCAGTTGTCGCTGCTGCTGCGCCGGCCGCCGGGACGCGAGGCCTATCCGGGCGACGTCTTCTACTTGCACAGCCGCCTGCTGGAGCGCGCCGCCAAGATGAACGACACCCTGGGCGGCGGCTCGCTGACCGCGCTGCCGATCATCGAAACCCAGGCCGGCGACGTGTCGGCGTACATCCCGACGAACGTCATCTCGATCACGGACGGCCAGATCTATCTGGAAGCCGACCTGTTCTACAAGGGCGTCCGCCCCGCGATCAACGTCGGCATCTCGGTTTCGCGCGTCGGCGGGTCCGCCCAGATCAAGGCGATGAAGAAGGTCGCCGGCACCCTGCGCATCGACCTGGCCCAGTATCGGGAAATGGCGGCCTTCGCCCAGTTCGCCACCGACCTGGACAAGGTCACGCGACGCATGCTGGACAAGGGCGCGCGCCTGATCGAGCTGCTGAAGCAGCCGCAGTACACCCCCCTGCCCGTCGAAAAGCAGGTGCTGTCGATCTTCGCGGGAACCGCCCCGGAAGGGTTCCTGATGGACATTCCGGTCGCCGATGTGCTGCAGTTCGAGTCCCAGATGATGGAGTACTTCGACTCCCGGCACCCCGAGATGCTGGCCGAGATCCGGGACCGCAAGGAGATCAGCGACGCGCTGCGGACCAAGATCGTCGAGTCCATCCAGGAGTTCAAGCAGTTCTTCAAGGCTCAGTGAGCCCGGCCCGGCCCGCGTGGGCCGCCGGGGACGAGGTGCCATGGCGACGCTGAAGCAGATTCGACGCCGGCTGACCAGCGTTCGGAACACCCAGAAGATCACCCGGGCCATGAAACTGGTGGCCGCGGCCAAGTTGCGCCGAGCCCAGGACAACATGACCCGCGCCCGGCCTTATGCCCGGCGCATCCGCCAGGTGATCTGGGACGTCTCTGAACGCACCGGCCGGGAAAGCCACCAGTTGCTGGAAGTCCGGGAAGAGAAGAAGGCCCTGATGATCGTGATCACGTCCGATCGCGGCATGTGCGGGGCGTTCAACTCGAACATCAACCGGCGGGCGGAACGCTACCTGCGCGGTGGCGAGGGCGACCACGAGGAGATCTCGCTGGCGCTGATCGGCCGCAAGGGGCGCGACTACTTCCGACGCCGCCCCTACGCGATCGACAAGGAGTACATGGAGGTTCTGTCGGACCCCAGCTTCGGCATCGTGTCGCAGATCGGGCGCGAGATCATCGCCCGGTACATCGATGGCGGGCTGGATGCCGTGTACATCGTCTATAACGAGTTCAAGTCCGCGATTTCCCAGAAGGTCGTCGTCGAGCGGCTGCTGCCGATCGTGCCCGAGCGCGAGCCGGACGCCGAGATCGACACCCGGCTGGAGGGCATCGAGTTCGCGTACGAGCCCAGCCGCACCGCCATCCTGGATAGCGTGCTGCCGCTGTACGTCAACGTGCGGCTGTACTTCGCCGTGCTGGAATCGCTGGCGGCCGAGATGGGCGCCCGCATGACCGCGATGGAGTCCGCGACCAAGAACGCCGGGGAGCTGTTGTCCCGGCTGACGTTGCAATACAACAAGGCGCGCCAGGCCATGATCACCACCGAGATGCTGGAGATCGTGTCGGGCGCCGAAGCCCTGAAGTAGGGAGGAAGTACGACGATGGAACAGGCCGAAGGCGTCATCACCCAGGTCATCGGTCCGGTCGTGGACGTGCGGTTTCCGCCGGGCAAGCTGCCCGAGATCATGACGGCGCTGCGGGTCAGCAACCCGTCGATCAGCGACAAGCCGTTCAATCTGGTTCTGGAGATCGCCCAGCACATCGGCGAATCCACCGCGCGCTGCATCGCGATGGACTCGACGGACGGTCTGGTCCGGGGCATGGCGGTCCAGGACACCGCCAAGCCGATCCAGGTGCCGGTCGGCAAGCCCACGCTGGGACGCATCCTGAACGTCGTCGGCGAGCCGGTGGACGAGGCGGGCCCGGTCGTGTCCGACAAGTTCTACCCGATTCACCGCGAGCCCCCGTCGTTCATGGACCAGGACGTGTCGGTCCGGCCGCTCGAGACGGGCATCAAGGTCGTCGATCTGCTGGAGCCCTACCCTCGCGGCGGCAAGGTCGGTCTGTTCGGCGGCGCGGGCGTCGGCAAGACCGTCATCATCATGGAACTGATCCACAACATCGCCAAGCACCACGGCGGCGTTTCGGTCTTTGGCGGCGTCGGCGAGCGGACCCGCGAAGGCAACGACCTGTGGCTGGAAATGAAGGAATCGGGCGTCCTCGAACGGACCGCGCTGGTCTATGGCCAGATGAACGAACCGCCCGGCGCCCGCGCGCGCGTCGGCCTGACGGCGCTGACGGCGGCCGAGTACTTCCGCGACGAGGAGGGCCAGGACGTTCTGCTGTTCATCGACAACATCTTCCGGTTCACCCAGGCGGGTTCGGAAGTGTCCGCGACCCTGGGCCGCATCCCGTCGGCCGTCGGTTACCAGCCCACGCTGTCGTACGACCTGGGCGAACTGCAGGAGCGCATCACATCGACCAAGAAGGGCTCGATCACGTCGGTCCAGGCCATCTACGTGCCCGCGGACGACCTGACCGACCCGGCGCCCGCGACGACGTTCAGCCACCTGGACGCCACCACGGTTCTTTCGCGGCAGATCGCCGAGTTGGGCATCTACCCTGCGGTCGATCCGCTGGACTCGACGTCGCGCATCCTGGACCCGGCCGTCGTCGGCGAGGAACACTACCGCGTGGCGCGCCGCGTCCAGGAAGTCTTGCAGGAATACAAGGACTTGCAGGACATCATCGCGATCCTGGGCATGGACGAACTGTCCGAGGACCAGAAACTGGTCGTGTCCCGGGCGCGCAAGATCCAGCGATTCCTGTCGCAGCCGTTCTTCGTCGCCGAGCAGTTCACCGGCGTGGAAGGCCGCTTCGTCAAGATGGGCGACACGGTCCGCGGGTTCGCGGAAATCCTGGAAGGCAAGCATGACGAGCTGCCCGAGCAGGCGTTCCTGATGGTCGGAACCATCGAGGAGGCGGTCGAGAAGGGCCGCAAGATGCTGGAGCAGGCATGAAGCTGGACGTCGTGACCAAGATCGGGGCGGTCGTCCGCAGCATGGACGCCACCGAGGTCGTCCTGCCCGGCTCGCTGGGCGAGATGGGCATCCTGCCCGGCCACAAGGCCCTGATCGCCGGGCTGGGCGTGGGACCGATGATCGTGCGCTCGGGCACCGACGAGGCCTGGTTCGCGCTGGCGGGCGGCTTCGTCGAGGTGCTGGGCGAGGACATTCGCGTCCTGACCGAGACCTGCGAGCGCGCCGACCAGATCGACGTCGAGCGGGCCCAGGCCAAACTCCAGGAATCCACCGCCCGCCTGGACACCGTCCCCCCCACCGAGCCGGAACTGTACAACCTGGTCCGCGAATCCATCCGCAAGGCCCAGACCCGCATCGCGGTCGGCGGCCGCAAGCACGGCTGAGCCTGCCGTCCGGCAAGGTAATACCGCTGCCGGCCCCGGACACCCTCCCCACCCTCTTGGAGCAGCCTTCATCCAGGGGATGCGGCATGCCTGAGGCAACCACTTGTCCGTCGCTCCTGGCCGGCCCCTTCGGGGCGGCGGACCGGCGCGTGACCTGGCCCTCCAGGCCCACTCCGGTGGCCGCGGCGCAATTCGTCCTTGCAGGCCCCCCTGCCCGCCCCGGGCACGGCACGCAACGTGCTTTCGCAAGCACACCGTCGCGCGTGGGGGGCCAATGCTCGGAACATTCCGCATCCTGCTCGCAATCCTGCTGCTGGGCGCCTTCGCGGCCGTCACCGGATGGGACCTGGACGGCAGTTTCTACTGGGACGAGGCCGTGTACGCAGACCTGGCGCAACACCCCTTGCGTTCCGATTTCTATGCGACCTCCGAGGCGATTTTCACCCGTCATCCGCCCTTGTACCCGCTGCTGCTGAACGGGTTGGCTCGCCTCCCGTTCGATCTGGAGGTGACGGCCAGGGCGGCGGGGATCGCCTTCGCAGTCGCGGGCCTGGCGCTGGTGTTCGGGGCTCTGGCGGGTGCCGGTCGGCGGCGGACGGCCCTGGCGGTCCTGGCGTTGGGGTGCGCCAATACCCTGGTCCAGCAGTACGCCCAGTCGGCCAGCATGTACGCGCCCCTGCTGTTCTTCCACGCGCTGCTGGCATGGGGATGGACCCGTCGGAATGCCGCGGCCCAGGTCGTCGGCATGGTCGGTGGGCTGTACACCAACTACCTGGCCGTGTTCGCCATCGCCGCCGTGGCCGTGCTGGACGCCATCGAGCATCGACGCACCGGGGACCGACTGTGGATTCGCAAGTACGCCCTGGTCGGGCTGCTGTACCTGCCGTGGCTGGCCTTCCTGCTGCCGGGCCTGTGGTACCACCGCAGCAAGTTCGAGGGCTTCTTCCTGCACTGGAACCTGTGGAACGTGGTGGCCACCCTGGGGATCGGCGGCGTGGCGCTGCTGGCGATATGGGTCCGGGCAACCGTGTCCGGCGGACTGGGGCATCTGGCCGATCGCATTCGAGGCACGGCCCAGGAACGGCTCGAGATTGTCGCCCTGGCAACCCAGGTGTTCCTGCTGGCCGGGGTGCTGGGCGGCCGACCGTTCCTGCGGTATCTGGCGTTCACGCTGCCGGTGACCATCGCCGGACTGGCCCTGGTGGCACAACGTCTGGCCCGGAACCGGATGCCCTTGCGACCACGTCGCCAGGCGCTGTTCCTGGCCGGGGTCCTGGCGTTGACCCTGGTTCCCAACCCGGAAATCGTCGGCGTGTTCCCCTGGTCGTTCAGCATCCACGACCCCCACGATTCGATCCACCACGAGGACTGTCGCGAGATCGCCGCGGTGGTCGGCAACGCGCCCGTCACCGTCGAGAACGTGCGGTCCTACTTCTACTACCTTCGCGAGTCGCGGCCCGACCTGGCCGGCGATCCCTTCCCGTGGGAGGATCGCGGCATTCACGAACTGGCGTACGACCCGACGGATCTGGACGAGACCCTGGAACACGCGGGCCAGGTGGACACGCCCTTCGTTGCCTTCTCGCTTCTGGGGCGGGGCAAGGACGCGCTGCTGCGCGCCCTCACGCTTCGGGGATACGAACCTGTCGCCTGGCCCGGAAACTCCGTCGTCCTGGCCCTGCGGAAACGTCACTCCCGGGGCAACGCGCCGGAAACGGGCGGGCAGGAACGGTGGACCGCGCGGCTTCCTCGGGACCTGGCCCACGTCTTCTGAACGTTCGCAGGGCCCTTCCGGATGGGGGGGGCTCAGTCCTCCAGCGGTGTCAGCCCATTGCGGATGGCGTAGCGAACCAGATCGGCGACGGTGTCCAATTCCAGTTTCCGCAGAATGTTGCGCCGATGCGTCTCGATGGTCTTCACGCTGACGTGCAACCGTCGTCCGGCCTCGCGCGCCGTGCAACCCTCGGCCAGCAGCTGGAGCACCTCCCGCTCACGCGGCGACAGGGCCTGGGGCGACGCATCGCCCGGTCCAGCGACGGGCTTGCGCGCGTACTCCTCGACCACCAGGCTGGCCACCCGGGGCGAAAGGTACACCTGCCCACCCGCCACCGCGCGCACCGCACGCGCGACCTCCTCGAACGGCGAGTCCTTCGGCAGGTAGCCGGATGCGCCGGCCTCCAGCATCCCAATCACGTAGCGCTTGTCCACGTGCATCGAAAGCGCCAGCACCCGAACGTCGGGGTATTCCCGGCGGATCTGGCGCGTCGCCTCGATCCCGTTCAGTTCCGGCATCACCACGTCCATCAGCACGACATCCGGCCGGATCTGCCCGACAAGCCGGACGGCCGTGCGCCCGTCCGCGGCCTCCCCCACCACCTCCATGTCGGGTTCACGCTCGATCAGCCACCGCAACCCCTCGCAAAGAATCCGGTGGTTGTCCACGATCAGGATCCGCATCACCCTGCTCCTTTCTGTGCCCGACGCCCTCTGGAGGCCCGGGGCGGTGCGTCCAGTACGACCGTTGCTCCCGCACCGGGCGCGGAGCGAACGGTCATGCGCCCCCCAAGGTACTCGAGGCGCTCGCGAATGCTGAACAGTCCGAAGCACTCCCGGCCCTTGGCCAGCGCCGGGATTCGCGACACGTCAAGCCCGACCCCGTCGTCGGCGACCTCGACGCGAACGCGTCCACGAACGCGCCCCACCGTGACGATGGCCTGCCGGGCCTTCGCGTGCTTGGCCACGTTGGTCAACAGCTCGCCGACCGACCGGAACAGCATGCCGCCCACCACGTCATCGACGTCGGGCAGTCCCTGTTGAACGGTCACCAGGATTCGAAGATTGAAGCGCCGGGACAACTGTTCCCCCAGCCACTCCAGGGCGGGCCCCAGCCCCAGTTCATGCAGGATTGGAGGACTGACCTGGTACGTCAACGAACGGACGTCCCCGATCACCTGCCCAACCAAGAGGGCGACCTCGTCCACGTGCCCGCGAGCCTCGACATCGACCGCCAGGGTGCGCAGCACATCCAGCCGCAAGCGGATCACCGCCAGCAACTGCCCGATGTGGTCGTGCAGATACTGGGCAATCTGCCGGCGCTCGCGTTCCTCGGTCGCAGCCAGTTCCGCGGCCAGCGAGCGCAGTCGGTCCTGGTACAGATCCAGTTCGCGGTCGGCGGCCTTCAACGACACGATGTCCGCGACCCGCGAGGCCAGGGCCCCCAGAAGGCGCCGCTCCTCGGGCAGGAACGGATCGTCCGCAACCCCGTCGGGCAGTTGGTCGTACCCGACCGCCAGCGCACCGACCTGCCGTCCCCGGACGACCAGAGGTTCTTCGATCCGGCGGACCGTCCGCTCGAAGGGTCCGCCCTGGTGAACGGCGCCTTCCACGGTCACGCGGACACACGCCATCTCGGGAAACCGCCACGCCTTGGGCACCTCGCGGACCAGCCGCTCAAGAATCTCGTCCAGAGAGGCCCGCCGATCCTCCTGGGCCCGCGAGATGGCCAGCAGACAGTCCAGCTCCTTCATGCGCTCGACCAGTTCGGCCGAACGAACCGACAACACGGCGTCCCGCTCGCGGAGTTCACGAAGTTCGTCGAGTCGCATGGAAGACGAACGGTTCGCGGACCGGGATGATCCGCCGGGCATGACGACCTCCCTCCCTCGAGGCAGTGTAGCACACGGGTCCGACGGGGCGACGCGGCAACGATCGCCCGCGCGATGTTGGGCCGGGTCGAGAAGCGCCATTGTCCCGGAAGCAGGCAACCCGGCGCAGCCAGGCATCGGGCACGATCAGGTCGCCAGGACCACGGGCGCGGCATCCGCCAGCACGGCCAGCGAGGCCATCGCCCGCCGCAGGACGTCCGGCGGCGCCAGGGTGACCACGCGGAAGTGGTGGGTTCCGGGCGCCTGTCCGAAGCCGGCGCCGGGCACCGTGACGACTCCGGTCCTGCGCAGCCACTCCAGGACCACCGGGTAGTCGCTGGCGAAGGAGGCCAGCGCCGGGTGCCGCAGATCCAGCCGAGGCATCGCGTAGAAGGCCGCACGAGGCGCGACCACCGAGGCGAACGGCACCCGGGCCAGTCCTTCGGCAACCGCCTGGGCACGTTCCGCCAACGCCGCCCGGAAGGGAACCAGATGGTCCTGCGGTCCCTCCAGGGCGGGGCGCACGGCCCACTGCTGGGGTGTTGGCGCGCACAGGCGGGCGTTCGCCAGCCGTCCAACCGCCTCGATCACCGCCTCCTGGGTGCGGGGATTGTGGAAGGCCATCCAGCCGACGCGGGCCCCCGGCATCAGCCAGTTCTTCGACAACCCGTTCAAGGTGACCACCGGGACGTCGGGACCGCACTCCTGCGCCGCCGAGGGCACGGGACCGTCGAATTCGTAGGCAAGGCGGTCGTACACCTCGTCGCAGATCAGCAGCAGCCGCCGACGTCGGCAGAATTCCACGACCTGCCGGAGTTCCTCGCGCGTGAAGACCCGGCCGGTCGGGTTGCTGGGAGACACGAGAACCATCACCCGAGCCCGAGGCCCCGCGGCCTGCTCCAGGCTGTCCATGTCCAGCGCCCAGCCCCGGGCCTCGTCCAGGCAGTACTCCCCCGCCACTCCCCCCAGTTCCGCCAGCAGGGTGCGATACAACGGGTATCCGGGCGCCGGCAGCAGCACCTGGTCCCCCGGATCGACGGTCGCGGTCAGCAGGAACCGGATCGCCTCACTGAGCCCCGCCGTGAGGACGACGTGCCGCGGCTCGACCTGCATGCCGCGCCGATCCAGGTCGGCAGCAACCGCCTCGCGCGCCTCCATGATGCCGCAGGACGGCGCGTACTCGTATCGATGGTCCGCCCATGCCCGACGGACCGCCTCGACCAGGTGCGGCGGCGCACGGAATCCGCCGACCGCCGCGGGGTCGCCGATGTTCAGCAGCGTCAAGGGCGTTCCCTTCGCCTGGACCTTTTCGGCCTCGAACAGGATGTCCCGGATCGCGTACCGGATCCCCGCCATGCGACGTGCCGGAACGAACGCCGCCGGTGTACGGATGTCGTGTGCCATGTCAGCCTCCCATTCCCGCGTGCAGCGAAGCCACGTCTGTCGGGGCATCCAGGACCGCAACCTGCGCGTCCAGCCCTTCCGAGTCCCCTAGCTCGCGACGAACTCCCTGGATGGTCCGGCGCGCATCCCCCAGCAGCAGCAGGGTCTTCGGGTCGCGGTACAGCGGGTTCTCGACGCCCGAGTACCCGGGCTTTGCGTCCAGATTGCACACCACGACGCTGGACGCCCGCCCCGCCTCCAGGATCGGCATCCCGGACAGCGGCGTGTTCCGGGTGGCGTCGTTGGCCGCCGGGTTGACGACGTCACAGGCACCGACCACCAGAACCACGTCCGTGGACGGGAACTCGCGGTTGACCTCCTCCAGTTCCATGAGCTTCTCGTAATCGACGTCGGCCTCGGCCAGCAGCACGTTCATGTGGCCCGGCATGCGCCCCGCGACCGGGTGAACCGCGAACCGCACGTCCTTGCCCTGGCGCTCCAGGAACCGGGTCAGCCGCACCACGTCGAACTGCGCGCGAGCCAGAGCCATGCCGTAGCCCGGCACGACGATGACCCGGGCCGCCTCACGCAGCCGCTTCACCGCCGCAGCCACGCCGGAAACCGGATCGGCCGGCTGGGTCGCGGCGACCGGTGCCGGGTCGATTGCAGCGTCGGGGACGATGTCCAGCGAAGGGGCCGAGGTTGGGATCCTGCCGGACGATGTCTGGGGCCCGCCAACGCCGCCCAGCAGGACGTTCGCCAGCGACCGGTTCATCGCCCTCGACATGATCCGGGTCAGCACGATGCCCGATGCCCCGACCAGCGATCCCACGACGATCAGCAGCGGATTCTTCAACACGAACCCCGTCATCGCGGCGGCCAGGCCCGAGTAGCTGTTCAGCAGCGAGATCACCACGGGCATGTCGGCGCCGCCGATGGGCAGCACCAGAAGCGTGCCCAGCAGCAGGGCGGCCCCCGTGAACGCCCATGTTCCGGCAATCGGACCGCCCGGTCCGGCCGGGACGAACGCGGCCAGTCCGGCAAGGGCCAGAGCGACGGCCGCCACCAGCCCGTGCATCGCATGCCGCCGGGGGAGCAGGATCGGCCGCCCGGGAATCCACGATTGCAGCTTCAGGACCGCGACCGACGAGCCGGCCAGTGTGACGGCCCCGATGCCGACCGACAGGACCGTGGTCACGGCACCCTCCATCCCGAGGATGGCGGCCATCGTCCGATGCGCCGCGACGCCGCCCGCGGTCTGCTCGTGAAGGTACGAAAGCGCCACCAGCATCGAGGCACCGCCGCCCAGCCCGTTGAGCAGCGCGACCATCTGGGGCATCGCGGTCATCTGGACCCGAGCCGCGGCGACCAGCCCAAGCGCCGCCCCGACGGCCATCCCTGCCAGGATGAAGGCCGGCTGAAACGACCCCAGGTCGGCCAGCCCCAGCAACACGGCCAACAGCATGCCCAGGGCGGACAGACCGTTGCCGTTTCGTGCCGTCCGCACCTGCCGCTGCAACAGCAGGCCGACGACGAACAGCAGGATCGCGACCCCGAAGCCGACGTGACGGCCCCAGGGTGCCAGGATGACGTTATCCATCGCGCGTCTCCTTCCCGGCGCCGGTTCGACCCGGCGAACGGAACATCTTCATCATGCGATCCGTGACCGCGTAGCCGCCGACGACGTTGACGGTGGCCAGCGCCACCGCCGCAAGCCCCAGCAGGCCCGCCAAGTCGGGGGATGCCTGGCGCGCAGCGAACAGCGCCCCGACCAGCGTGATCCCCGAGATCGCGTTCGTCATCGACATCAACGGCGTGTGCAGCAGCGTGGGAATGCGTCGAATCAGGACGACCCCGACGCCCAGAGCGACCACGAACACCGCCAGAAGGATCGGCAAGCTGTCCATCATTCTTCCCCCATCGCCTCCAGGGCCGGCTTGAAGTGAATTCGACGCCCCATCGTCACCAGCGCGTCGCGGACGATCTGGTCCTCGAAGTCCGGCAGCGCCAGATCCCGCTTGAACAGGTTCTCGACAAAGTGCGCCATGTTGTTCGCGTACAACCAGGTCGAGTGAACCGGCAGCCCTCCCGGGATGTTCTGGATCCCGCTGACCGTGACGTCGTTGACGACGACCTCGCGACCGGCCACCGTGGCCTCGCAGTTGCCGCCCTGATCGACCGACACGTCGATGATCACGGTGCCGGGCCTCATCGATTGGACCATCTCCTGGGTGACCAGGCGCGGCGCCAGGGCCCCCGGGACCAGCGCGCTCAGGATCACGATGTCCGACTTGGCGACCAGCGGCGCCAACGCCTGGCGCTCGCGTGACAACCATTCCGGCGGAAGCGCCTTGGCGTAGCCGCCGGGAGCGATGGCAATCGCCTCGGAAACCTCGAAGCCCTCGACACGGGCGCCCAGGCTCCCGGCCTCGGTCCGCGCGGCGCTCCGGATGTCCCAGCCGCGCACGACGGCGCCCAGCCGCTTGGCCGTGGCGACCGCCTGCAATCCGACGACGCCGGTGCCGACCACCAGAACCTCGGCGGGCTTGATCGTGCCGATCGCGGTCCCGACCATCGGGACGAATCGCGGCAGCAGCATCGCGGCGTGCAGGACCGCCCGGTAGCCCGTGCATGTGCTCATCGACGTCAGCGCGTCCATGCGCTGGGCCCGGGTGATGCGCGGAATCCCGTCCATCGTGAACGAGGTGATGTTCCGATCCCGCAGTCTTCGAACCATCTCGTGGCTTTCCGGGGCGGCAGGATGCAGAAAGGTCACCAGGTAGGCGCCCTCCCGCATCAGGTCCACCTCGTGACGACCGATAGCCTCGTTGTGGATGGGCTGCTTGACCTTCAGGACCAGGTCGGCAGTCGCGAACAACTCGCGAACGTCCGCGACCACGCGCGCCCCGGACAACTCATAATCGTCGTCCGTCGCGAAGATGCCGGCGCCGGCGCCGGTCTCGACCAGCACTTCATGGCCCATTGCAATCAGTTTGCGCACGGTCTCCGGCGTCGCAGCCACGCGTCGTTCGCCGGACATGATTTCCCTGGGAATCGCGATCTTCATGGACTTTCCCTCCGGGCGCCGCGTCGTGCGGGCGCCTGTCTATGCCGACGGCATCACGTGCGCCGCGAAATCCTGAAGCCCCGGCTGGAACCGCTTCAACGCGGCGTTCAAGTCCTCGAACCTGTCGAACCGCCACTCGCCGCCCCACGCCGGGCCGTTCACCCCGCTGGGCCCCATCGGATTGCCGTCCCTGCCCAGGATGGCGGCGCCAACCTCCACCGGCATGACGTGCAGCGAATGCGGCGTTCTTGCGTCCAGCGGGAAGACCTGGGAGCGGCTCGCCAGTTCCTCCAGCGCCCGTTCGATCGGCAGCCCCTGGCTGGCGCGAACGTGCCATTCGGGCGAGGGAGCCCCCTCGGAGGCCACGCCCTCTGTGCCGTCCAGGCTGACGACGACCGCGATCCGGCTGGACCAGACCAGCAGCACCGAGGCCGCGACGAACCTGGAGTGGTCTGCCTCGATGTGATGGGATCGCGTGGCCAGCGCGCAGATCGGCGTCGCCGCGACCAGCCGCTCGACCTCGCCCGGGTACGCCTTCCGTTCGATTCCCAACGACCGCCGCCCCTTCAGAACGCGTGCATCCCGATAACGCGGCACGTGGACGGCTCCGGGACCGGACCGCCGCGCGTCTTCCTGCGGTTCGCCCCGCGCGCATGCGCCGTACCAGGAGCGGCTGCCCCCCTGGGGAATCTCGACCGGAATCGGCCCCCAGCCGGACAGCGGGAAGTCACATCGAACCAACTCGCTGAAGCCGGCTTCCACCTCGACGTCGTCCAGTACCAGCCGCGCAACCAGGCGTGCCGGCGTTCTCAATGGGATCTGCTTCATCGCCCCGACCTCCGTTCAAGTGCCCTTCGTTTCGCCCGTGGAGGCCGGTGCGATGCCCTGCTCCGGCCGCCTGTTTCGATGATGGGCCGGCCCTCGCCGGGGGAAAATCGGGAGGGAGCGGAGTCGGGTCGGGGCGAAGGCGGATCCCGGGACGGTCCCAGGCGCGGCAGCCGTCACCTGGTGGTGGATTCCCGCTCATCCTTTGGATGACTTGGAACGATTCCAAGACCTTGCGCACATGATGGGGCGACGAAGCCTTTCCGGGGCTGTTGCATTCCGCCCAGGCCGTGGCCAGAATGGGCGCGGGCCTTGGATCGCGGGTTCAAGAGACCCAGCACCGTACGGCAGACGCCCCGGAGGCCCGGAGTGAAGTTCGAGCTCACCCCCAAGACAACGGACCAACTGGTCCCGACACCCATCGTTCACCAGACTGCCTTCTGGGGCCGCGTCCATCGCCGCCTGGGATTCGGAACCGACGCGTTCGATCTGCGCTTCAGGCCGGCGACGGAACCGGCGCCCGCCAGGCACTCGAACCCCGAGCGCGGCGATTTCCTGGTCGTCCGGTCACCCCTGTCCGCCGACGCCGAGGGTGCCTATGTGCCGTTCGGACCCGAGATGGCCCCTCAAACCGACGATCCGGGAACGTTCCTGGAACGGCTGTCGCGCGAACTGCGCCCCTTGCTGGGACCCAAGTGCGCCTTCATCCGGTGGGAGC
>JARKOL010000101.1 GCA_029975745.1 Myxococcota bacterium
CGGCTGGCGTTGCCGTACATCGACGTGCTGATCGGCAACCAGCCGGAGCTGATGCTGGTGGCCGGTACGAAGGACCTGGAGAGCGCCACGGCGAAGCTGCGCGCCAGCGGCGTGAGCGTGCTGGTGTCGAAGCTGGGCGAGCAGGGCACGCGGGTGTTTGCCAACGGGTCGGAGACGTTCCTGCCGCCGTACAAGGTGGAGGTGTGCACGACGATTGGGGCCGGGGACGGCTTTGCTTCGGGCTTCCTGTATGCGCTGTTGCAGGGCATGCCGATTGAGGAGTGCCTGCACCATGGCAACGCGGCGGCGGCGATTGTGGTGAGCCGGCTGAGCTGCTCTGAGGCGATGCCGCGGCTGGAGGAAGTGCAGGCGCTGATGACGGCGCAGAGAAAGGACCGCTGATGTTCGATTCGAGTGCATATCTGCCGAATGCGGTGATGGCGGCGATCACCGAAATGCGCGTGAACGACCCGCAGTGCGCCTGGCGGGCGGCGCAGGAGCGGGTGCGGCGCGAGCGGCTGACGGTGGACGGCAAGCTGGCGATTCTGGCGGCGGATCATCCGGCGCGGCGCGTGACGAAGGTGGGTTCGAACCCGATCTCGATGGCGGACCGGCGGGACTACCTGGCGCGCGTGGTGCGGGTGCTGGCCGCGGACGGCATCGACGGGCTGATGGCGACGATGGACCTGATCGAGGACCTGCTGATTCTCGATTCGCTGATTGCCGCGCGCGGCGGAAAGAAGCTGACCGATGGGAAGGTACTGATCAGCAGCCTGAACCGCGGCGGGCTGGCGGGCGCGAGCTGGGAACTGGACGATCCGCTGACCGGCGCGACGGTGGAGTCGAGCGCGGCGTGGCGGCTGGACGGGGTGAAGCTGCTGCTGCGGATCGGCGACTCGGACGCCGGATCGTTGAAGACGATGCTGATGAGCGCGCAGGCGGTGAACGAGTGCAACGCGCTGGGGCTGCCGATGTTTCTGGAGCCGCTGCCGGTGGTGAAGAGCGAGTCCGGCTGGACGGTGCAGAAGGATGCGGTGGCGCTGGCGAAGATCGCGGGTGTGGCGTCGGCGCTGGGCGACAGCAGCCGGATGATGTGGCTGAAGCTGCCGTATGCGCCGAGGTACGAGCTGGTGGCGAAGTCGACGACGCTGCCGATTCTGCTGTTGGGCGGCGAATCGGCCGGCGATCCGGCGCCGTTCCTGCGGGAACTGGGCGCTGCGATGCAGGCGGGGCCGAACGTGCGCGGGGCGCTGGTGGGGAGGAACGTTCTATATCCGGGCGAGGAAGATCCGCTGGCGATGGGCGCGGCGGTGGGCGGCATTATTCACGAGGGCTGGGCTGCGGAGCAGGCCGTGGAGAAGATGACGGCGGTGCGCGGGACGGGCGTGGACAACGTGGCGAAGTACTTCTAGCGAGGAGTCAGAGGACATGGCAACGATACGTCGGACGATGGCCCAGGCGCTGCTGGGCTTTTTGAAGAACCAATACGTCGAACGGGACGGCGTGGAGAACCGGTTTTTTGAGGGCGCCTTCGGCATCTTCGGACACGGCATTATCGCGGGATTCGGCCAGGCGCTGCAGCAGAATCCGGACTTCCCCTACTATGTGGTGCGCAACGAGCAGGCGGCGGTGCATGCGGCGACGGCGTTTGCGAAGTCTCGGATGAGGAAGTCGGCGTGCGTTTGCCTGTCGTCGATCGGGCCGGGCGCGACGAACATGATCACGGGCGCCGCCGCCGCGACCATCAATCGATTGCCGGTGCTGCTGCTGCCCGGGGACGTGTTCGCGCGACGCAACGTGGCACCGGTGCTCCAGCAGCTCGAATCCGAGGGCGGCCAGGACGTGTCGGTCAACGACTGCTTCCGCCCGGTATCGCGCTACTGGGATCGCATCCATCGGCCCGAGCAGATCCTGACGGCGCTGCCCGAGGCCATGCGCGTGCTGACGTCGCCCTCCCAGTGCGGCACGGTGACGCTTTGCCTGCCTCAGGACGTCCAGGCCCAGGCGATGGACGTGCCCCAGGGCTTCCTGGCGCCGCGAACCTGGCAGATCGCGCGACCCCGTGCCGATCGCGAGGCGCTGGACCGGGCGGCGGCCCGGATTCGCGCGGCCCGTCGCCCCATGATCGTGTGCGGCGGCGGCGTGCTGTTCAGCGAGGCCGAGGCCGCCCTGGACGCATTCTGCCGGGCCACCGGCATTCCCGTGGGCGAGACCCAGGCGGGGAAGGGGGCGCTGGCCTGGGATCACCCCCAGAACCTGGGCGGCGTGGGCGTGACGGGAACGTTGGCCGCCAACATCACGGCGCGCCAGGCGGACGTCGTGATCGGCGTGGGCACGCGCTACTCGGACTTCACCACGGCGTCCAAGACCGCGTTCCAGCACCCGGACGTCACCTTCGTCAACATCAACGTGGCCGAGTTCGATGCGTTCAAGCACGACGCGATCCCGCTGACCGGGGATGCCCGGGTCACGATCGAGGCGCTGGCGCGTCGCCTGGCCGGCTGGACCGTCGAACCGGAGTACCGGGACCAGACCCGGGCGCTTCAGGTCGCATGGGAGGCCGAGATCGACCGGATCGTCGCGCCGGCCGGCGGCCCCCTGCCCACGCAGGCGTCGGTGATCGGGGTGCTGAACGCGCATGCGGGCGACCGGGGCGTGATCGTCAATGCCGCGGGCAGTGCCCCGGGCGACCTGCACAAGCTGTGGCGTTGCCGCGCGCCGGGCCAGTACCACCTGGAGTACGGCTATTCGACGATGGGATACGAGATCCCGGCGGGGATCGGCATCAAGATGGCCGATCCCTCTCGCGAGGTGCTGGTGCTGGTCGGGGACGGCACGTTCCTGATGGCGCCGACCGAGGTCGTCACCGCCGTCCAGGAAGGCGTGACGATGACCATCGTCCTGATCGACAACCACGGCTTCGCCAGCATCGGCGGACTGTCCCGGGCGCTGGGCAGCGGCGGGTTCGGTACGCGCTATCGGATGCGTGACGCGTCGGGGGCGCTGGACGGCCCGAACCTGCCCCTGGACTTCGAGGCGATGGCCCGGGGCATGGGCGCCCACGCCGAGTGCGTCGCGGACCCGTCGTCGTTGAAGGCCGCACTGGTGGCGGCTGGGCAGCGCCGCGGCCCCTCCGTGATCGTGGTTCAAACGGACCCGGACGTCCGGGTGCCCGGGTGCGAGTCCTGGTG
>JARKOL010000120.1 GCA_029975745.1 Myxococcota bacterium
CCGCCACGGCGGCGCGGTGCAGGCTGTCGATCGCCTCGCCGACCGTGCCCTTGTGGTCCGGCCACGTCGTGTCCCGGAACGCCATCGCTCGGGGCGCGTCCGGGTCCTCCTTCATCTTGATCAGGCCGATCAGCGAGCCGAACATCGCCACGGTGGACTGGAAGCGGGCCAGCACCAGGCCCCACTCGGCGTCCTGCAGTCCCGGTGCGAAGTCCAGTGCGCGATCGAACGCATCCATCGCGGCCAGGGACTCGCCCGCGGCCAGGCGTTCCTTGCCCATCGCCACCAGTTCCAGCGCGTTGGGGTCCGTCGCGTCGGGCGGCGTCAGGTCCGCCGTCGCATCGATCCGTCCGTCATCCGGGGGAACCAGCGTGTCGGAGCCAGGATCGGTGCCGGGATCGGTCGTGTCGGCGGTCGCATCGTCGATCGCGTCCACGGGATCCGGACCGCCACCGTCCGAGCAGGCGACCATCAGCCCTGCCGTCACCAGCATCGCCGCCAGGAACACCGGCATCGTCCGGCGGTCTGGCTGTCCAGGGATTCGCTTCATCTGGGAGTCACCTCCTGCCAGGACCCATTGGGGGGGATGACATGCCTCGTCATCCCGCTCGACCCGCATGTTTACTACGAAATCCCTGAGGGTGCCAGGAGGGCGACGATCGGAATCCGCCACGAACCGGGTCGGCGGCGCTGGTGGCGTCGGATGCCGGGACGCGGCCGGCGGGAATCGGGAGACGCGGGATCGGATCAGAACCGCGCCAGGTAGCGGTCCAGCTCCCAGGCATGCACGGCGGTGTTGAACTCGGCGGCCTCGGCCGTCTTGGCCTCGACGAACTGGTGGTACAGGTGCGTGCCCAGGGCCTCGCGAATGACGGCGTCCTTCTTCAGTTCCTTCAGCGCCTCGGGCAGGCTGCCGGGCAGCTCGTCGATCTTCAGGCGCCGCCGCTCGCGCTGCGACATGTCGAAGATGTTTCGGTTGATGGGCGCGCCCGGGTCCATCTGGTTGCGGATGCCATCCAGACCGGCCGCGATCATCACCGCGAACGCCAGGTACGGATTGCACGCCGGGTCCGGGCTGCGGATCTCGACACGCGTGCCCAGGCCGCGACGGTCCGGCACGCGGGCCATCGGGCTGCGGTTGCGCTCGGACCACACGATCGCCGTCGGAGCCTCGTAGCCCGGCACCAGCCGCTTGTACGAGTTGACCGTCGGGTTCGTGATGGCCGTGATCGCCTTGGCGTGGTGCAGCACGCCGCCGATGTAGTGCAGCGCGACCTTCGACAGTTCCCACGGGGCCTTGGGATCCCAGAACGCGTTGTCCCCGTTGGTGAACAGCGACTGGTGCGTGTGCATGCCCGACCCGTTGATGCCCTCGATGGGCTTGGGCATGAACGTCGCGTGCAGCCCGAAGTCCTGGGCGACCTTGCGCACGACGAATCGGAACGTCGCGATCTTGTCGGCGGTCTCGACGGCCTCGTCGTAGCGGAAGTCGATCTCGTGCTGGCCGGGGGCGACCTCGTGGTGGGCCGCCTCGATCTCGAAGCCCATGCCCTCCAGCGCGTTGACGATCGCGCGGCGGCACTCCTCGCCCTTGTCGATCGGCGCCAGGTCGAAGTAGGCGCCCTTGTCGTGGGTGATCGTCGTCGGCGTGCCGTCGGGGTTGCGCTGGAAGAGGAAGAACTCGGCCTCCGGGCCCAGCATCACGCGGTAGCCCATCTCGGCCGCCTGGGCCACGACCTTCTTCAGCGCCGACCGCGGGCAGCCCGGGAAGGGGGCGCCGCTCGGCTGGACGACGTCGCAGATCACTCGCGCCACCTGGCCGCGCTCGTCGCTCCAGGGGAAGATCCGGAACGACTGCAGGTCCGGCTTCAGGACCATGTCCGATTCCTCGATCCGGACGAAGCCCTGGATCGACGACCCGTCGAACATGATCTCGCCGTCCAGCGCCTTTTCGAACTGGCTTTCGGGCACCTCGACGTTCTTGTTGATACCCAGGATGTCCGTGAACTGCAGGCGCAGGAAGCGGACCTTTTCGTCCTTGCACAACTTCAGGATCTTGGCCTTGTCCAGCGG
>JARKOL010000136.1 GCA_029975745.1 Myxococcota bacterium
GCCGCAGGCCCTGGAGTGCGCCGGCCACGACGGCGCCCTTGCCCCTGCCCCCCGCCCCCGCACCGGTCCCGGCCGTTCCTGTTGCGACTGCCGCGGCTTGCGATACAATACGCGCCGCATCGTTTTCCGGAGGCCGAGAGCATGCCCGGTCAACTGGTCCTGGCGTCCGCATCCCCC
Source organism: Myxococcota bacterium (assembly GCA_029975745.1). Classification (GTDB taxonomy): domain Bacteria; phylum Myxococcota_A; class UBA9042; order DTJE01; family DTJE01; genus DUVQ01. The sequence continues at coordinate 178 of JARKOL010000136.1, forward strand.
AGGCGTCGTGAACTCCTTGAACGGGTTGGCTTTTCCGTCAAGCCGATGCCCGCGACGGTCGATGAATCCCCACTGGCGGACGAGACCGCCGAGGTCTTCGTCAGGCGAATTGCCCGAGCCAAAGTGATGACGGTCGTCGAGCGCATCCAGCAGACGCTGTATCCGGATGCGGAACCCGGCCGGCCGGCGCGCGGTGTTCTGCGCGACGCGCCCCTGCGGTGGGTTCTTGGCGCCGACACCGTCGTGGTCCTGGGCAACGAGGTGCTGGGCAAGCCCCGCGATCACGACGAGGCCGTGTTCATGCTCCAGCAGCTCCAGGGGAACGAGCACTACGTCCTGACGGCCTTCTGCCTGTACGACCTGCGCAAGAGCAAGGAGGGCACCCAGGCCGTCACGACCCAGGTTCGCATGAAGCGCATGACCCGGGTGGAAATCGAGAAGTACATCTCGGTCGGCGAGTCGATGGACAAGGCCGGCGCCTACGCAATCCAGGGGGTCGGCGCGTATCTGGTCGATTCCCTTGGAGGTTCCTACACCAACGTCGTCGGGCTGCCGTTGTGCCAGGTCGTCGAGATGATGACCGAGATGGGCGCCGAGGACATCCTGCCGTTCTAGCATCGGAGCCCCGGTCCCGGGCCCGCATGGGAGCATGGCCATGGCCGCCGCGACCGAACCCCACACCCGTCTGGAAGCCGTTCGCGAACAGGTGCGCCAGGCGTGTGCCCGGGTCGGGCGGGATCCCGCCCAGGTCCGCCTGATCGGCGTTTCCAAGACGCGCGACGCCGACGAGGTGATCACCGCGGTGCGCTGCGGTCTGAGCGACCTGGGCGAAAACTACGCGCAGGAACTGGTCGCCAAGGCCCAGGCGGTCGCCGCGGCCGGACTGACCCCGCGGTGGCACTTCCTGGGAGGTCTCCAGACCAACAAGGTGCGCCTGCTGGTTCCCGTCGTCACGGGCATCCAGTCCGTCGATCGCCCCTCGCTGATCGACGAACTGGCGCGCCGTGCCGACCCCGGCAGCCCCATCGAGGTCTTCATCGAGGTCAACGTCGGCGACGAGTCCCAGAAGGCCGGCTGCGCCCCGGCGGACACCGCCGACCTGTGCCGCAGGGTGCTGGCCGTCCCCGCGCTGCGACTGGCGGGCCTGATGTGCGTGCCGCCCGTCGATGACGACCCCGAGGCAAGTCGCCCCTACTTCCGGTTCCTGCGCGAACACCGCGACTCGCTGCGTCGCGACCTGCGCCTGCACGAAGAAACGCTGGCCGGCCTGTCGATGGGCATGTCCGGGGACTTCCAGGCCGCCATCGAGGAAGGCGCCACGACCGTCCGCGTGGGGACCCTGCTGTTCGGCCCTCGCCCTCCCCGAATCGTGGAGCCCTAGCATGACGCCGACCCCGCGATGGCACCGGGCGGCCGAGTGGGCGTTCCTCGCGGCACTGATCGGATTCGGCTTCCTGCTGGCGTTTCGCCCGAACTGGGACATCGACATCTTCTGGCACATCGCCACCGGCCAGTGGATCGTGACCCACGGCCGCCTGCCGAACACCGACATCTTCACCTACACCGATCCGGAGCGCCCCTGGTCGTCGTTCCAGTGGCTGTACCAGGTGCTGTCGTACGAGATGGACTCGCGGACGAGTTTCGTGTGGATTCGCATCCTTCACGCGGGGCTGTTCGTCGCGACGTTCGTCGCCTGGGTGCCCATCCTGCGCCGCGTGGTCCCGGGTCGCACCGTCGCGGCGGCCCTGGTGATGCTTGGAGTCGCCCTGTCCCTGGATCGGCTGCGGGTGCGCCCCGAGGCGTTCAACTTCCTGTTCCTGGCGGCGGCGATGCCCTGGCTGCTGGGATTGCGGGACCGGGTCGGCGGGGCTCGGGGTTATGACGTCGCCGCGGTGGCGGTCCTGTCGGCACTGTGGGCCAGCATCCACGCCGGCGGTGCGGTGCTGCTCCCCCTGGCCTTGGGGGCCGTCGCGGCGGGGCGGTTCGTGGATTGGCTGGCATCCGGCCGCACCCTCGCCACCCGAAAGGCACTGGGGTTCCCCCTGATCCTGGGAGCCGTCAGCACCCTGGTCATGCTGCCGATGCCCGGGTTCGTCCAGGGATTGCTGAGCGCGCGTTCCATGGTTCAGGTCAGCGCGGCCCTGATTCCCGAGTGGCAACCGCCGGTCGCGTACCTGTTCGCGGACGTCACCGGCCCCTTGACCCCGCACCATCTGGTGTGTGGCGCCCTGCCCTACCTGGTCCTGCTTCTGGCGGGCCTTGCCGCGATCGGCCTGGCGCTGCGACTGCTGCGACGCCAGGCGCCCGCGGGCGACGTCGGCCTGCTGGCCCTGGCCATCCTGATGGCGGTGCTGGCGACCCGGACCGCCCGGTTCATCTATCTGGATCTGCTGGCCCTGGCCGCCCTGGCCGGGCACTACCGGGAACGACTGGGCCCCTGGACGAGGCGCCCCCTGGTCCGGTGGAGCATGGTGGCCGTCGCCCTGTTGCTGGCGTGGTTCTCGTACGATCAGTCGGTTCGACGCGAGCGTCACGGACTGACCGCGGCCGTCACCTCGATGGCCTTCGACCAGCAGCCCGGCACCTTCCCCGAACAGGCGACCCAGGTGATGGCGACGATGGGCCTGAAGGGCCGCATCTTTCACCTGTCGGCCTGGGGCGGCTACCTGCTGCACCGGCTGTACCCGGACTGCCGAGTCTTTTCGGACGGCAGGGGCAACTTCTCGGTGCGCGAGCGGGACCTGATGGTGCTGGCCCATCGCCCCTGGGAGCGGGCGGAGCACCTGGAGGCCCTTCACGCCGAATTCCCGTTCGACATCGTTCTGTTCCCCCCTCCGATGTTCCCGTTGAAGGACTGGGACGCGACCCGCTGGGTCCGCATCTATGCGGGGCCCGACGCCGAGGCCTTCCTGCGCCGCAGCCCGGAGAACCAGCGGAACCTGGAGCGGGCCGCGGCCTACTGGCGTCTGATGGGGCTGCGCTTCGAGGACATCGACGAGATGCAGGTCGTCCACCGCAGGATGACCGCCGCGGTGGCGCTGTCCGAGCCGGCCACCGCCGGGGCCCTGGCGGAGGCCGATGCGCTGACGCGGGCCCCCGAGTCGGCCCGGCAAGCCACGGGCTGGTTCCGGGGAGGCGTGATCCGATTCGAGGCCGGTCTGTGGGAGGGCGCTGCCTGGCGCCTTGACCGCGCCCTGTCCCTCGGCATGCGTCACGACACGGCGGCGCTGTACCTGGTGTGGGCGCTGACGCTCCAGGGCAACCCGGAGGCCGCCCGCCAGGCATTCGCGCGACACTTCATGGACCCGCGGGTCCTGGCCGCGAAGGACCGGGGTCCCTTGAACGCGGCGGCACGACGCATCCTGGCTCTGCTTGCCGACCGCCTGTCCGTCGCAGCACCGCAGTGGGCCCCGGATCCTTGATTTCAACCCCCGGATCGGCCATCCTGGCGGACGACTTTTTTCAACGGGAGTGACGCATGTCCAGGCTGCTCGATACCGTGCTGCTGCTGGCGCTGCCCGCATCCGGCAAGTCCGAGGTTCGCACCTTCCTGGCGAACCAGCCTGCCGACGTCTGCCGCGATGTCTTCCACATGGGCCCGACCGTGCAGTTGGACGACTACCCCTATGTTCACATGATGCGGCGGGTGGACGAGGTTCTGCGCGACGCCGGCCACGACGGTATCTATTTCCAGGCCCACACGCGCCCGTTCAAGGATCCCTACGACTGGGGCACGCTGATCGAGCTTCTGAACGAGGATTTCGAGGAATTGACCCGGCGACGCCCCTTTCTGGGCGCGTCCGCTTCCGAACACATCCTGGGTCGCATGGATGCCGCCGCGGTCCGGGCCGGCGCGACCGCCCGAATCGCCGCGCTGCCCGAGGACGCCCGGCGGATGCTCTACCAGGCACTGGAGCCCGAATTCCGGAAGCTTCAGAACGATCTGGAGGGTGCCTGGACCGATCTGGACGGCAAGACCATCGTGATCGACTTCGCCAGGGGCGGCCCCGACG
>JARKOL010000140.1 GCA_029975745.1 Myxococcota bacterium
GAACCTGGCGGCGCGTCACCCGCCGGTGACGGACGTGCCGGTCCCCCATGTCCTGCGCAATGATCCGCCACTGCCTCGCCCGCACCGGGCACGGGGTCGCTTCCATGTCGCCCAGGTCGGGGACCGCGCCCGGATCGTCGATTCGGATGGCCGGGTCGTCGTGCTGCGAGGCGCCAATATCGGCCTTCCCGGGGATCCGGCGCCCCACAATGCGCTGGGCCAGACCCCTTCCGTTCACGTGGCGACGCTTCGGGCGCTGGGGTTCAACGCCCTGCGAATCCCGGTGTCGTGGCAATCGCTCGAGACCGACGAGGGGGGACTGGACCTTGCGCGATTCTACGAGTTGAAGGCCATCCTGAATGCGGCCCGGGCCCATGACATGGTCGTGATTCTGGCCACGCATCACGCGGGCGTCCCCTCCGAGCCCGGTGCCGTCGGGCTGCCGCAGCGCACCCGACGGGATGGCTTGACGACGCCCGCCTTCGAACCCGGTCCGTCCGGCCTGTACAACGAGGTCCGCCGGATTCCGCTGCGCCTGCGCTGGTGGGCCGACTTCCTGCAGGGGCTTTGGACCTATGACCACCGCTCGCTGCAGGATCATCTGATCGACGTCTGGGTTCGCGTGATGCCGCTGTTCCGCGGCCACCCGGCCCTGCTTGGGGTGACCCCGATTCACGCACCCCTGTGCTTCCCTGGACTGTTCGGGACCGCGTTCTCACCGGGGACCGGCGACTGCCCCGCCGCCGTCGCGGACTTTCACGCCCGCTTCATGACCGCGATCCGTGCGATGGACGGCGATGTCATGGGCATCCTCGAACCGCCCGTTTCGGGCTCGCCCTGGGGGGCCGGCCGGCGCGTGTCCGGGTGGACGCCCCCCGACCTTTCTGGGATTGCCGTGGGCTGGAATGCCCCGGATCGGGTTCGCGACGTGCCGACGTCCGACGTGTCCCGCACCCTCGCGGATTCCGGGGAAGTGCCCGTGCTGTTCGTCGAGCCGGGGTTTGACCACCCGACGCTGACCGCCGGGAGCGGGCCGACCGACCAGCAGGTCACGCGCTGGCTCGACTTGCTGGATGCCGGCCAGGCCTCGGGGTTCCTTTGGGTGCCCGACCCCGCGCAGCCACCCGCCGGGATCGTGGGTGCTCACGCGCGCCCCTATCCGCTGCGCATCGCCGGAATCCCCGAGGCCTGGGCGTTCCACAAGGGGGTCTTCACCCTGCGTTACCATGCCTCGGACGCGACGAACTTCACCCGGGTCTTCGTGCCGCCCTCGGCGTTCGGTCCCGATGCCACCTGGGATGACCTGGAGGTCACGATCTCGGACGGTACGTGGTCCATCGACCCTCGGGACAAGAACGTGCTGGTGTGGAAGGCCGACGCGTCGGTTTCATCCCACCGTTTGCAGGTGCGTCCGAGGCCGAATCCCGTCCCGTAGGCCCGCCTGGAACGCCGTGATTACGGACAGATCGACGTTCCCCAGTCGGAGGGCTGCGCCCCCATCGTCAGGTCCAGCGTGCCCCCGGCCATCAGTTCGTCGTGGTGGATTCGAGGCGATGCCAGCGACCGGCCGTTCAGGCGCGCGGACTGTACGTAGGGATGGTCCGGGGAGGCCCCCGGGGCCCGAATCGTGAATCGAACGCGCTGCGGGCCTCCCAGGTACAGCACGGCCTCCTCGAACACGGGACTGGCAATCGCGTACCACTCATCGACCCCAGGAGACACCGGGTAGAGTCCCAGCGCCGAGAACACGTACCAGGCCGAGGTCGCCCCCGCATCGTCATTGCCCGGCAACCCACCCGGTCCATCCGAGAACTCGTCGCGCATCAACTGTCTCACGCGCGCCTGCGTCTTGTGGGCCGCACCGACCCAGTCGTACAGGAACGGCACGTGGAAATCGGGTTCGTTCCCCATGTCGAAATGGCCGCCGGCGAACAGCTCGTCCAGCTTGCCCTCGAACGCCGCGTTGCCGCCCATCAGTTCGACCAGACCGCAAAGATCCTGCTGGACGGTCCAGGTGTACTTCCACGAATCGGCCTCGGTGAACCCCCGCATCTCGGTCGGATCGAACGGCTCGACCCACGTGCCGTTTCGTCGTTTCCGCTGCATCATCCCGTGTTCGGGATTGAACACGTTCCGGTAGTTCTGCGCCCGCTGCCGGAAGAATGCGGCGTCGTCCTCGTGGCCCAACGCCTGGGCCATCGCCGCCACGCACCCGTCGTTGTACGCATGCTCCAGGGTCATGGACGCCGACTGATCGATGTCGCACTCGTCGGGCACCCATCCCAACCGGACATAGTCGGGCGGCGTTCCCTGGTTGAAGTACCCGCAAAGCCCCTCGGACAACGGATGGTCGCTTTCCTCCATCGATCCCTTCCGCATCGCCTCGAATGCGGTCTGGGCGTCGAATCCGCGAATGCCCTTGCGATAGGCGTCCGCAACCACGCAGAACTGGAAGTTGCCCGTCATCACCCGCGCGTCGCCCAGCGCGTTCCAGGGCGACTTCTGCATCCAGCCCCCCTCCTGGTAGGACAGCACCAGCGACTGCATCATGTCGGGCACGACCTCGGGGTGGACCAGAATCGCAAGGGGGTGCGTCGAGCGCACCGTGTCCCAGATGGCCCAGTTGTCGGTGAAATAGCGGTGGCCGGCGTCCGCGATCACCCGCCCCTGTCCGTCGGCGCCGCAGAAGAAGCGACCGTCCTCGGTGTAGTCCGCCGGTACCATCAGGCTGTGGTACAGCGCCGTATAGAACCTGGTCAGTTCGGCTTCGTCCGTTCCGGTCACGCGCACGCGGGCCAGCAGCCCGTTCCATTCGCTTCGCGCCGCCTCGGCGACCTCGTCGAACGACCGTCCCATCGCCTCGGCCTCAAGGTTCGCCCATGCCTGTTCCATGTCGATGTACGAGATGCCGACGCGAACCTCGATCTCCTCGTCGCGACGGGTGCTGAACGCCACCACGGCCGCGACCGAGTCCCCCTGGGGCCGCGTCGTGACGGAATCGAACGGACGGCTGAACCGCGCCGCGAAATAGACCTGCGCCTCGCCTGTGCCGGGATTCGTCTCGCTCAGGGTCAGGCCGATCAGGGGATTGACCTGGTACCGTCCCCATCCCTGCAGTCCGTCCTCGCCGACGGCCTCGACGAATCCCCCCAGGGACATTCCCCGGTTCTGTTCCAGGTCGAAGACCAGGTGCGACTGGTCGGACTGGGGAAACGTGTAGCGATGCACGCCGGTCCGCCGGGTCGCGGTCAGTTCGGCCCGAACGCCGTAGTCCAACAACGTCACGGCGTAGTAGCCCACCTGGGCGATTTCCTGGTCATGACTGAACAGCGAGGCGGCCTCCTTCAGGTTCGCCGGCACGTCTCCGACGACCGGCAGCACCGAGATCTGGCTGTAGCCGTTGCCGCCGCCGCCCGGCCCCTCGAGATGGGTGTGCGAAAAGCCCTCGATCCGGTCGTTCGCCCACTCGTAGGCATCGATCGACCCCTGACGCGCGTTCGTGTCGGGGCTCAGCTTCACCATCCCGTGCGGCACGCAAGGTCCCGGGACGACGTTCCCCGGTCCCAGCGACCCGATCAAGGGATCGACCCAGGCGGTCAGATCCGGCGGAGGATCCGCGGTGACCGGCGTGTTGTCGCACCCGGTCACGAGGGTCAGGACCAGCCAGCCGCCAAGCCATGCGTTTCCGCTTCGGGGGGGCTTCATTCGTCGGTTCTCCCTGGGCCCTGGGCGCCCTGCCACGCGAGGTCTCCGGATCCTTGCCCGCTGGGGACGACCTGTCAACCGGACGGCACGCCCCAAGCATCGACGTGTTACGCTCGCAGGCGGCCGTCCGGAGTATGCATCATGTTCCACCTGACCAATCACGAAGTCTGGGCACTGACCGCCAGGGCCGATGATCGCGTCGGCGCCCAGATCGCCACCTGGGTCGTGCCGGGTTCGCTGGCCACGGGCGTGGTTCGTGCCGTCGTCGTGCTTTCGCCGGCGAACCATACCTGCGGCCTGATCACCGCCTCGGGCCGGTTCGCCTTGCACCTGCTGGCCGAGGACCAGCTCGACCTGCTTCCCCGCCTTGGGCTGTATTCGGGCCACGACCGCGACAAGCTGGCCGGCATGGACCTGGGCACCTCGCCGGGCGGGCTGCCCGTGCTCCCAGGCACCTGCGGATGGGCCGAGATGCGCGTGGTGGACCGGATGGACGGTGGAGACCGCCTGGTGGTTCTGGCCGACGCCGTCGCGATCGGGGCCGAGCCGCCCCGCCCTCCCCTGCGCCGCGCCGAGGCCTTCGCCCGGCTGCCGCAGGACGTCCGCGATCTGCTGGTGGCCAAGAAGGTCCGCGACGGCGAACGGGACCTGTCCCGCATCCTGGGTCTGGCCGCGACGCCCGGGCTGCCGGTCCCTTGAATTTCCAGGCAATCAGGAGTAGAAATTCGCCCGCGCTGCGGAGGCAAGCATGAACGATTCCGGCACGTGCATCCTGGACGCCATCGGCAACACGCCCCTGGTTCGCATTCGCCATCTTGCGCCCGGCGAGATCCTGGGCAAGGCCGAATTCCTGAATCCCGGCGGCAGCATCAAGGACCGGATCGCCGCCCATATCATCCTGGAGGCCGAGAAGCGCGGCGAGTTGCGCCCCGGCTCGGTGATCATCGAAGCCACCTCGGGGAACACCGGCATCGGCATGACCCTGGTCGGCCGCCAGCGCGGCTACCGCGTGATCATCGTGATGCCCGAGAACATGAGCGAGGAACGCAAGAAGATCATCCAGGCCCTTGGGGGCGAACTGGTGTTGACGCCGGCCGAGCGCAGCCTGGACGGGTGCCTCGAGAAGCTCGAGGAACTGAGGGTCGCCCACTCGAACGTGTACGTCCCGAACCAGTTCACGAACCCCGACAACCCCGCGGCGCACTACCTGACGACCGGTCCCGAGATCTGGAAGCAGGCTGGGGGGCGCATCGACGTCTTCGTCGCGGGCGTGGGCAGCGGCGGCAGTCTGATGGGGATCGGCCGCTACCTGAAGGAGCAGAATCCACGACTGCTGCTGGTTGCCGTCGAGCCGCGGAACAACACGGCGCTGCTGGGGCGGGAACCCGGCCTGCACGTCATCCAGGGCATCGGGGACGGCTTCGTGCCGCCGGTCGTTGACCGCAACCTGATCGACACCGTGATGACCGTGACGGACGAGGATGCCATCGAGACCACCCGCGCCCTGGCCCGCAACTGCGGTCTGCTGGTGGGGACATCGTCGGGCGCGAATGCCTGGTGCGCCGCCCATTTCGCCGACGGCAAGCGCCGCGTCGTGACCGTACTGCCCGACCGCGCCGAACGCTACTTCAGCACCGCGTTGATCTGATCCCACCGGCCCGAACTGCCGCCAAGGTCCAGCGGCTCGACACGATACCTGGTCGTTTGCCCGCGGGCCGCGACCTATCGGTTGAACCGTACGCCCCAGGAACGGCATCATGGACCGGCCCATCAACAGGCGAGTGCCGTGATGACGCCGGTGTCGTTCAAAGCGGGTCCACTCGTGGGGTGGCTGGTCATGGCGTTGACGGTCGTCGTCTGCGCCGCCGTCGCGATCGCGGTCCACGCCGCGCTCCCCGCGAAGGTCGATGAGGCCCTGCTTGACGGGGTTCTGGTGCTCCGGTTCGGCTTCCCTGCGGTGGCGGTTGCCTACTTCCTTGTCCTCTTCGCGCAGTGCTCCGTCACCGTCGCCGTCTCGTGGCCGGCGGCGCGGCCCCATCCCGTCCGCCACGGGTTGGCTCTTGGCCTTGCGTTTGCCGCCCTGTACGTCATCGGGATGCAGGAAATCATGGTGGACAAGAGTCCGTTTCCGGCATGGGGCTGGGACTTCGTCCTCCACCAGTCGATCATCGGCCTGGGGGATGCGATTCCCGTGATCCTCCTCTGCGCCGTCACCGGCGCCCTGTTGAGCCATGGGCACGCGCCGGACGCGGTTCGGCGACGCGGCCGCCTCGCGGCGATCCTGGCGATCACACTGACTGTCGGCTCGGTCAGATGGGGCGCCAGCGCACTGGGCATCATCCAGAGCGGCCTTGCCGAGTACCCAGCCGCGGTCGTCGCGTGGGGGTACCTGCTTGGACTCGGTTTCGCGATGGCTTGCGCCATGCTGACCGGGGGCAATCGGGCGGTCAATGTCGTCGCGATCTTCGGGGTGGGACTGAACTGGGTCCTCTTCAACTCGTTCATCGGGGTGGTCTTCAGCGGGATGATGGCGGATGCACTGCTCCGAAGCGCAATCGACGTTGCCGCCCTGGGGCTGGTGCTCCTGCTGCTGCACAGGGCCGGCGGCTCGCGCAACTCTTCGTGGCCCGTGACCCAGGTGGCCGCGGGTTCCTCTGGCACCTACGGGGAGGTCTGAAGGCCGCAGGAGAATCCGAGGCACTGGGGTTGCGGCTGCGGACCACAATCGCATTCGATCGAGGTGCCGCATCCCAGGGCTTGCCATGCGTCCGCCATCTCGTGGATTTGCGATTCGTTCAAATCCTGGCTGCCCGCGAAGGCGAACCAACAGGGGCCAAGGCCAATGTCACACCGGCCGGACAGAACCCTGCAGTCCTCGGCTGTCTCGCAGTAGCCCGAGCCGCCCCCGCCTTCCGTGTCCGCGAGCCAATACCAACGCTGCTTGATGGCGTCGCAGGAGTAGCCGCATTCGGGCGCAGCCCCGCCATCGAGGCACTGCATTCCTGGGGGACACTAATCGGGATCCGACCAGCAAGACCCCTCGCAGCGAATGATTCCGCGGTGTCCGTTCGACATCGCAGCCGGGCCAGACGATCGATGTCAGGTACTACCAGATGCTGTGCTGGTGATCCACCAGGACGAACGGACCTCGTTCCACCAAACGGTCGCGGCTTCCTGTTCGCCGGACCGCCGTTGGGGCTGGGGCCGTGGACGGTGTTGCGCGTCACCGGCGTGTCCCGACCGTCCGACCGCGTGAACGCGCCTCTTCGGCCCCACGAAGCCTCAAGTGGTTCCGGCCAGCAGAAATTGATCCAGGGCGGCCACCGGAAAGTGATCCACCCTGGGTAGGGTAACAGCGTCTCTATACACCTCCAAGCATCGGTTACTCCACTGTGGTGGTATGCGCCCCCGGGGCCGGACCGGAAGGGGGCGTAGCCCCCTGAAGGGGAGGCCCCGGGGGCGGCGTCGCCGCGGGCTTGCCGCGTTTCCGCATTCGGTAGCTGCTGCCCTTTGTGGTCAGCACCTCGGCGTGATGCGCCAGGCGGTCCAGCAGGGCAGCGGCGAGCTTCTCGTCGTTGCCGAAGACGCGCGGCCACTCGCTGAAGGCAAGATTGCTCGTGACGAGGGTCGCCCGACGCTCGTACCGCTCCGAGAGGACATTGAAGAGTACCTCTCCGCCAGCACGGTCGAAAGGCACAAAGCCGAGCTCGTCGACGACGAGCAGGTCATGCTTGAGAAGGCGCTTGTGCATGCGGCCGAGCTGGCGCTGATCCCGGGCCTCGAGAAGATCCCGTACGAGGTCGGCGGCACGTGTGAAGAGCACTCGACGACGCCTCCGGCATGCCTCGACGCCGAGTGCGATGGCCAGATGCGTCTTGCCCGTGCCGACCGGGCCGGCCAGGATGACCGTTCCGGATTGCTCGACCCACTCGCAGCGCGCCAGTCGCAGCATCGTGTCGCGGTCGATGCCTACGTCAGCGTGAAAGTCGAAGGTGTCCAGCGTCTTCAACTCAGGGAATCGCGCTTCGTAAAGACGGTGGCGGACCACGCTGGACTCCCGCGAGCGGATCTCCGCGCACAGGGCCTCCAGCAGGAAATCTTCGTGCGACCAGCCACGCTCGCGGGCTTCCCTCGCCAGGGACTCATACTCGCGGCCCACGCCCGGCAGCTTCAGTAAGCGGCAGTGCTCGCGGATCGCAAGGGCACTCGTCCGTGTCGTCGTCATGGCGTCACCCCCAGTAGCGCGTCGTAGGCGGCCAGGGATGAACTCGGAACCTCGATGTCGAGATTGGGAGGGACGACCAGCCACGAGGGCGCCATCTGGTCTCGGACATGGCCCAGCAGTGCACAGAGCGGGTCCGCCTCCGGTAATGCCAAGGCGAGCCGCGTCCGTACGACCTCCAGACCCTCGCTGCGGATGGTCTTCAACACGTCCCGGAACCGCCGCGCTGCGTCCTTCTCGCCGTACTGTCCCTTCAGGCGCTCCCAGAGCTCAGCAAAGGGCTCGCCAAGCTCGCGCATGAGTAACGGAGCCACTTGGCGCAGGGCCTGCGGCTTGCGCGACAGCTCGCGAAGGAAGTGAAGGTACCGGACGGACCGCTCGCCTGACCGCAGGCGACGCTCGGCCACTCGCTCCGTACCGCGCACGAAGACCACCTCGCGGGCACCGACGTGGACCTCGACCTGGCTGCGTGCCCAGTCCTCCGGAACCGTATAGACGGCTCCGTCCAGCCGCACCCGGGAAGACCCGCTGGCCGGAAGGAACTGCACCCGCTCCGCCCGGAACGGCCACCCTGGCAGAGGCTTCATCGCACGCAGGCTCGCCTCCACCCGCTCCCCGTGGGCAGCCGCCTGGGCGTCCAGACCTGCCTGCAAAGCCGTCGAGATCGCCTCCAGGTCTGTCCCGTCCGGGATGGGCGTCAGGTGTCGCCAGCGCACGCCTTTGCCGCGTCCCTCGACGCCCCCTTTGTCATGTCCTTCCCGGGGGCGCGCAAAGCACGGCTCGAACAAATAGTGCGATGCGCACGCAGCGAACCGCATCGTCAATTCTCGCTCGCTCCCGACCAGGATCGCACGCACTGCGGCACGCAGATTGTCGTAGATGATCCGGTGCGGTACCCCTCCGAAGTGCTCGAACGCGCGAACATGCCCATCCAGGAAACTCACCTGATCCTGCCGGTCGTACAGGCACGCGAAGTCCACCGCCCCCGACATCTCGCGCATCAGGAACATCACGGCCTTCCGCCGTGACTCCGGCGGTCCGACCAATACCTCGAAGAAGTCCACCTCGGCCAGGTCCCCAGGCACGTACGTCAGCGGGACAAACACCTCCGCACGCCGGCGCCGCCACTCCGACATGCACCGCCGTATCGTGCGCTCGCTCGCGTGCAGCCCCTCATCATCGAGGACCTCCCTCAGCCGCGGTGCGGTCCATCGCTGCTTTCCGCCCGTCAGGCGCGGGTCCGACAGCAACTCGGCCGCACGGGACTCAACCTGCCCACGTACCGGATGGGGTCGCGAACTCGCCTCGCGGCGCCTCGGCTCAGACTCCTCAAGGTACTTCTTCACCGTGTTTCGCGAGATCCTCAGCTCGCGGGCCACAGCCCGTATCGACATGCCCTCAACCAAAACCTTGTGCCGGATCACGTGTACATGCTCCACTCGCAACATCCTTCCCGCCCCCAGGTCAGCCCCATGCCAACCCTATCCGGGGCGATATGCGGGTGGATCAATTTCCGATGGCCGAATGGATCAGTTTCCGGTGGCCGGGATCATCAAGTCCGAGTGGCGATGGTGACGGCCAGTAGTTCCTGGGGGGCGAAGACCGAGATGGTTGCCTTGGTGAAGTCCTTGGTATTTCGAGTGACGATTGCGCGGCAGTCGGCTGCGACAGCGGCCTGGTGCAGGACGGCGTCTTCGAAATCCGGAAGACCAAGATTCAGTGCTTCGACCAAGACCTTCTGGTCAACGGCAGCTACGGTGAACATGGCCACGATTTCGGAAAGATGCTTCTTGGCCTTCCTGGGGCCGACGGCTTTCGTCGCGAGATAGTGGATGGTTGTTGCGGTCGTGGCGCAGATCACGCCCTCGATCTCGTGGGTATCGACGAGGTTGAGGAGATGTGCTGCGACGGCAGCATGTGGTTCCCTGGCGAGTAGGACGTCCAGAATGACGTTGGTGTCGAAGAGGACTTTCATTGGTGTTTGTCCTCCAGATGCTTGCGATAGTCGTCCTCGGAGACTCGAGCGGAGGACAGAGCGCCAAGAAGCGAGCGAACTCTTGGTGTGAGATCGAGTCCACTGGCTTCGAGCCCGGCGCTGATGAGGGCGAAGTAATCTTCGACAAGCCTGGACAGGGACTTGCCAGAACGGGCCGAGTAGCGCTTGACGCGTCGGATCACGTCGTCGTCGAGCCTGAGTGTGAGTTTCCTTTGCATGGGTCACCTGCCGTACAAGTACCAGAGAAGAGGTACGGCATTGGTTGGATGGAGTCAAGTGCCATGGATGGAGACGTCACGGTGCCCCCTGTGGGCCGAACGGCTCGCGCGTCACCGGCGGACGCGTGCCCGGCCGCCAGGCCGGGCCGGGCGCGCCGGTTGCGGCCCGCGATTCGGGCCACAGGTCTCTCGTTTTCGGCACGCCGCGGGCCAAATGCAACCGGCGTGTCCGAGCGTCCGTCCGGTGTATGCGCTTGTTGTCCAGCCCTTCCGTCAGTCGTCGTATGGCCCGAGGAAGCGTTCGCCGTTGAAGTGGATCAAGTGGCTGGGAGATTCCGCGATCCAGACCTCCGTTTCCCAGGCGATGTCGCCGACGTACTTCGCCATGGCACGGCGGGTCAGGAACGCGGTGAC
>JARKOL010000146.1 GCA_029975745.1 Myxococcota bacterium
ACCGACCTTGGCGACACCAGGCCCACTGATTCGCGATACCAGATCATCCTGCACCATGACCCGGCCTTTCCGTTGTCCACCCTGATCGACCTGTCGGTCACGTTCTCGGCAACGGTCATCGACTACGGCAGTGGCGGCGCGGCGGCGGACCTGCCGGTCGCCTTCGAGGTCGTCGCGATCCACGACCTGGACGGCCACGTCGAGGACGACGGCGACGGCCGCCTGGACACCGAGCACGCCACGACCGACTCGCTGGGCCGGGTCGTGAACCGGTTCCACGGCGAAACCACGCCGAACCGCATCTACACCGTCGAGATCTCGGTGCCCGACACCGACACCGTCCCGGTCCGCTTCCCGGTCCGCGTGACGGCGGCGGCCTGCGGCTGCGTCCAGGTCAACTTCCAGTACGACGGCGTCCAGGAGAAGACCAGCCTGCACGACTTCGTCGTGTCGATCGTTCCCTCGGATTTCAAGTGCGGCGTCCACCTGAAGCCCACGACCACGCTGGATGACGAACTGGTGATCGCCGAGCGGATGGCCGCCGACATCAACGGCAGCGTGCGCTTCGACTGCATCCCGGCGGGCACGAACTACACGGTGTTCGCCAAGGCGATGGGCGCGGTCGATATGTGCGTGGCCGCGGCCGGGTGCGACCGGACCCTGGTGCTGGAACCGAATTCCTGCGACCAGGTGACGCTGAACTTCTACGACGCCGAACTGAAGCCCAGCGGCCTGTACAGAAGCATCGATCACTTCGACTTCTCGCAACTGGTCGAGGCGTGCGCCGGCGGCGAGACCACGATTGTCGGGTGCGCCACCAGCGCCGGCGACATCGGCAAGACGATCTGCTGCGCGATCACCGAACTGAACAAGTTCTTCAACAAGCCGGGCCTGACGATCATCGAGACGTTCCAGAGCCTGATCGCCTACTATTTCGGGCAGTTGGCCGCCGACGTCATCGATCTGTTCAAGGATGCCATCGCCTCGGTCATCACGGACTACATCAAGAACCGCTCGCCGTCCTGGCTCCAGGACTTCTTCACCATCGGCGAGAGCATGATGGACATCATCAACTACCTGGAGCTGCACTCGGACCTGCAACTGGCGAAGCCCCAGCAGTACACGGTGGAGGGCGCCCACTTCTACAAGGAGCTGGTGCTGTACTGGAAGATCGGGTGCAACCCGGCGGACCCCAACTTCGCGGACTGCGGCCGGTGGCCCCTGTCGATGGAGGATCTGGCGGGCGCGCAGGTGCCGACGAACATCGTGGGCGGCAACTTCTCGGCCACGATCTCGAACTTCAACCGGCTGCTGGTGCATCAGCACGAGGTCGGGTTGCACTACGGCAAGCTGGTGCTGTACGTCCTGAACGAGATCATCATCAAGAGCATCACGAACGGCCAGGCCAATTCGCTGCTGGGCGTCGCGCACCTGTGGCTGGACTGCACCGCGATTGCCGACGGCATCAGCAACATGGTCGGCGGCGTCCTGGGCCCCAACGCCCGCCAGAACATCGAGATGCTGTGCAACAACGCCGTTGACAACGTCTTCGGCTTCGTCGAGGACTACCTGGGCGCCCTGACCCTGGGCAGTTCCCTGATGCTGCGCGGCAGCGCGACGCTGGTCGATGATAACTGCGACGCAGACCTGCTGGTCGATCGCATCATCAACGGCACGTGGGAAGGCCACCTGCAGGGCAACTCCCAGCAGGCCACCGTGACCGGAACGTGGGAAGCCACCCGCAAGTAGGGGCCCCACCGCGGCGACTCCCTCTGGAAGGCCCGATGCGCGACCCCCTTCCCCAATGGATGCGATTCGCCCTGCTCGCCGGGATCACCGCGTCGTGTCCCGCCGGCGCGGACCCCAGGATACCGACCGTGCCGTCCCCGTCCGCCCCGAAGCCCCCCCGCGTCATCGAGGTTCACGGACACCGGGGCGCCCGAGCGGAACGCCCCGAGAACACGATGGCGGCCTTCGCGTACGCGATCGAGGCCGGTGCGGACGTCCTGGAAATGGACGTGGTCGTCACGGCGGACGACGTGCTTGTGGTGCATCACGATCTCGAGATCGACCCGGCACGATGCCGGCTCCGGGACGGCAGCCCGATTCCCGCGGGTCGCGCCGTTCGAGCGATGACCCTGGCCCAGATCCTGGAACTGGACTGCGGATCGCTGCCTCATCCCGACTTTCCGCGGCAGGTGCTTGTCCCGGGCGAAGGCGTTCCCACCCTTGCCGCCGTGCTGCAATGGATCCTGGCCCGACCGGACGCCGCAACCCGCCCGGTCCGCCTGAACATCGAGACCAAGTCCCTGCCGTCCCGCCCGGAGCTGGCCCCGGAACCCGACGCCTTCGCGGCCCTGCTGGTC
>JARKOL010000149.1 GCA_029975745.1 Myxococcota bacterium
TCGCTGCCGTAGTCCATCAGCAACACGATCCGCTGCTGGTACTGCGGTCCCTTGACCGCCAGGGTCCGGACCGAGGCGGACACCAGCCCCGCCACGCCCACGAACAGCATCCCGGTGACGATCAGCGCAGCCAGGATGCCCACGGCCCTGGGCAGGCGAACCCGCACCTGCAACCAGTCCACCAGGGGGGCCACCAGGTACGAGATCAGCACGGCCAGGACCAGCGGAACCAGCACGGGGCGCATGAAGTGCAGCGCATACCCGATCGCCAGCGCGGCCAGGATCAGCAACGGCACGGTCACCGTCGTCGGCACGGCCGACAGCGGCGATGGCGGGGCCGGCTCGGGCGCGGGCGCCACGGCGTCACCGGGACCAAGCCCCTCGGCAGGCATCTCGACCGTGTCCCGGGCCGGCGACGCGTCCGGCCGCGTTCCCTCGTCCTGTTGGCTCATGACCCACCCCGTCGCGAAAGGCGGAACGCCACGACACCTATGCCTTGGTCTTGCGGGGCGCCTTCCTTGCGGGCGCCGCCTTGGAGGCCGCCGGAGGCGCCTCGACCGCCTCGGCCTCGTCCCCGGCCACGGTCACCGGATGCAGCCACGCCCACCAGGAGCCGGGCTGCGCCATGAACGCCTCGATGTCCTCGACGGCCTTGGGGACGCCGTCGGTCAGGATGCGCCGCCCCCCCTTGACGACCGCGACGTCGTCCTCGATCCGAACCCCGATGCCGCGCAGCGCCTTCGGGGTGCCCGGGGCGTCCTTGAAGTACAGGCCCGGCTCGATCGTGATCACCATGCCGGGCTCCAGCTTGATGGACTTCCCATCGACGTGGTAGGCGCCGACGTCGTGAACGTCGGACCCCAGCCAGTGGCCGATGCGATGCATGAAGTAGGCCCGGTAGGTGCCCGATTCGATGATCTCGGCCCGCGTGCCCTTCAGCGCCTTCAGATCGATCAGGCCATCGACCAGCACCTCCAGCGCCGCCCGATGCACCTGGTCGTAGGTCGCACCGGGCTTGACCGCCGCGATGGCCGCCGCCTGGGCCTTCAGCACCCACTCGTACACCCGACGCTGGATCGGCGAGAACCGACCGCTGGCCGGGAACGTCCGCGTGATGTCGGCCGAGACCATATCGACCTCGGCCCCCGCGTCCAGCAGGACCAGATCGGTGTCGCCGATCACCCCGTCGTTCGTGATGTAGTGCAGCGTGGTCGCGTGATCACCGGCCGCGCAGATCGTCTCGAAGCCGACGCGCTGGGCGCCGCGGCGCTTGAACTCGAACTCCAGCACGCCCGCCAGTTCGCATTCGTTCATCCCGGGAACCACGGCGCGCATCGCCGCCTTGAAGCCGGCCATCGTGACGTCGGCCGCGCGCTGCAGGTCCGCCAGGTCGTCCGCGTCCTTGACCCGGCGCATCGGCCACAGGACGGTCCGGGGGTCGATCAGGGTCCAGGGGCCGAACTTCCCGTTGCGCACGCCGGCCTTCAGTTCCTCGATCACGCGCAGCACGCGGGCGTCGAACGCCTCGTGACGACCGAACTCGAAGTACAGCGTGTCGCGATTCTCCAGCAGGGCCGGCAGCCGGGCATCGAGCTCCTCGATCGGGTAGGCCTCGTCGGCTCCGAAGTCCCGCAGCGCCCCCTCGACGCCGGCACGATGGCCGACCCACTGCTCCATCGCGGGGTCGCGCGGCCGAACGAACAGGATGTAGCGAACCTGCCGCCCCTGCTTGATCAGCACGGCGGCGGATTCCTGCTCGCCGAAGCCGGTCAGGTAGAACAGGTCCGAATCCGGGCGATACGACTGGTCCTGGTCGGCGTTCCGGCGCTGGACCGGCCACGACGGAAAGAGGGCGACGCCGTCCTGCATGGCATCCAGGAAGCGGCGGCGGCGGCGGGCGAAACATTCGGCGACCATCGGGGTTCCTCCGTGCGAAGTCGTGCAACGATAGCACGGGAGACGCGTCGCGGGGAGGCTGCATCGTGGCGCTTGACGCCCAGGCCCCAGGCCCGCAGAATGGCGCGACGGATCGAGGGGAAGCGCGGCGGAAGGCAAGGGGGGAGCGACATGAGCGAGGCGAACGCGCCGGCCGGAATGCTGACGGGCGTGCGGGTCGTGGAGTTCGAGGGCAGGCTGGCCACGCCGATCATCGGCATGCTGATGGCCGAGCAGGGCGCCGAGGTGGTCCGCGTGGCCGACCCGACGCGGCCGCCCGACGACCCGGTGCTGGACGCGATCCTGGGGCGGGGCAAGTTCGATGCGCCCTTCGACCTTTCGACCCCGGACGGGCGCGCGGCCCTGCAAGCGCTGCTGACCCGGTGCGACGTCGCGCTGACCGACGCCTCGGCGGCGCGACTGGACGACCTGGGCGTGGACTTCGACGCGCTGCGGGCCGGCCCGAACCCCGGCCTGATCGACTGCGCGGTGCCGGCGTTCCCGGCCGGCGACGACCGGGCGGCTCTGCCGGACCATGACGCACTGGCCGGTGGCGCCGGGGCCCTGTTCGAAAAGGCCTTCGGCAAGCCGGTCTATCACGACCTGCCGATTCCGACGGTCCTGGGCGGCCTGTTCGCGGGTTCGGCCACCATGGCCGCCCTGATCTCGCGACTGGAAACCGGACGCGGCCAGCATGTCGAGGCGACCCGCTTCGGCGCGGGCCTGTTCTCGCAGATCCTGCTGGTCCTGATGAAGAGCGGCGTACCCCGGGGCTTCATGCCCCTGAAGATGTCGGCCACCCCGTTCATGCGGTCGTGGAAGTGCCGCGACGGACGCTGGGTGTACCTGCACATCACGCTGCCCGCCCACAACGCGCTGATTCTTCAGCGTCTGGAGGCCCTGGGCCACGGCGCCGAGGTGGCCGAACTGCGGGCCGTCCTGTCCCCCCAGACGACGAAGGACCCCAGCCAGGTCGGGTCGATCCCCGAGGCGAAGGCCATCATCGGCATCTACACGCGGATCTTCGCCCAGCGCACCGCGGACGAGTGGGAGGATCTGATCGGTCGGGACCTGTG
>JARKOL010000152.1 GCA_029975745.1 Myxococcota bacterium
GGTGCGTCGGGGCAAGGGCGCCGCCGTGGGCGGCGCACTCCAAGGACGCGGTGCGTCGGGGCGAGGGTGCCGCCCGAAACGAAGGTCAGGACCGGGCCGCGACCAGTCGCGCCAGGGTCTCGCGAAGGTCCGCCAGGCCCACCGGCTTGGGAATCACGCCACAGAACCCGAAGTCCCGGGGACGGGACATCACGGGGTCGTTGCTGTAGCCGCTGATCACGATCCCCCGAACCCCCGGATCCAGCCGCAGCAGTGCCCGCATCGCGTCCCGCCCCCCCATGCCGCCGGGAACCGTCAGGTCCATGATCACGGCGACAACCGTCCTGCCCTGATCCTGCAACTCCCGATAGCGGGCGACCGCCTCCTCGCCGTCACCCGTCGGAATCACCTCGTAGCCCAGCGCCGCCAGCATCCGCGACAGCACCTCGCGCACGTCCTCGTCATCATCCATGACCAGGACGCGCCCCTGTCCGGCATCCTTCCGTCCCGGCACCTCGTCGCAATCCTGGGTGCCGGGACCGCGATCGAACGGCAGGAACACCGTGAACGTGCTGCCCTGGCCCGGCTCCGAGGACACGGTCAAGGCCCCGCCGTGCTTGCGCGCGATCGAGTCGGCCACCGGCAGCCCCAGCCCCGTCCCTTCCTTGCGGGTCGTGAAGTAGGGATCGAACACGCGCCCCAGGAGTTCGGGTGGAATCCCGGGCCCCTGGTCGCGGACGGACAGCCGCACGTAGTCACCCGCCGGCAGCATGGCCACCTCGCACGCCCCCAGCCGGATCCGATCGCCCCGAAGGGTCACCACGCCACCGTCAGGCATCGACTGGGCCGCGTTCAACACCAGGTTGTGGACGACCCGGGCGAACTGGCCGCGATCGACCGCGACGCACCCGACATCCTCGGTGAACGCCAGATCGGCCCGAACGTTCGAGCCCGACAAGGCGAACGTGCTGGTTTCCCGCACAAGGTCGGGCAGCGACGCGTCCTGTTTGACCGGATCGCCCCCACGGGAGAACGTCAACAGTTGCTGGGTCAGGTCGCGGGCGCGACCACACGCCTTTTCGGCCGCTCGCAGCATGCCCGCCGGTTCGGACGCCTCGCCCAGACGCTCGCGACACAGGCTGATGTTGCCCAGGATGCCGGTCAGGATGTTGTTGAAATCGTGCGCGATCCCGCCCGCGAGCACCCCGATGGACTCGAGGCGCTGCACCCGCATCGCCTCGTCCTCGATCCGGCGACGCTGGGTGACATCCTCGAACAGTCCGGCAACCCGCGCTTCGTCCAGGGGAAAGACCACGCCCTCGATGTGGCGCTGCACGCCGGCCATGAAGCGGTCGATCCGCTCGGGCTCGCCGGTCCGTGCCACCCGATCGAACAGCCCCAGCCAGAACGGGTCGAACTGGCCGAACACGTCGGACATCCGGCGCCCCTCGACCTGGTCGCGACGCAGGCCGCTGTGACGTTCGAACGCGGGGTTGACCGTCTCGCAATACAGGTCGTCCGCATCCCCGCCCTCGCGGGTCAGGACGCGTACAATCACGCAGCCGTTCAGCAGCCCCTCGAACAGGCGCCGGTACTGCTCGCGGCTGGCCTCCAGTTCGGCTTCCATGCATTTGCGCGCATCGATGTTGCGGGTCACGCCGTGGAAACCCGTGATGTTCCCGTGGCCGTCGTTCAGGAACGTCACGGTGACCTCGCCCCAGGCCTCGCGACCGTCCTTGTGCCGATGCAGCGCCTCGAACGTATAGTGGTGCGGCTCGCCCCGACGAGCCTTCTCGACGGCAATGGGCAGTTCCTCGTGCAGCCGCCTCCGGACCACGGCCACCGACTCGGGGGGCATCCGCTGCTCCATCGGAATCGCAAGGTACTCCTCGACGGTGTACCCCAGCTGGCGCTCGACGCCCGGCGACATGTAGCGCGTGTTCAGTTTCGCATCCATGACCCAGAGGACATCGGTCGAATGGTCAACCAGCAGCCGCGCCGCCTCCTCGCGCTCGTCCAGGGCCCGCTCCCGCTGGACCGCCGCGGTCACGTCGCGCCCCACGAACACGACCCGAGGCGTGCCGTCATCCGCCGTCAAACCCCCGAACCGGCAGTCCAGAAGCACTTCCCGGGCGTCGTGCAGCACGAATCGGGCACGCGCCGCCGTGGGCGACTCGCCGGCGACGGCCATGCCCAACAGCCGTGCGATGGATTCGCGATCGTCCGGATGAACCGGATCCAGCAGGCTGGCCCCCTCCAAGGCGCCAGGCGAGAGGCCCAGCAGCCTCAGGAGATTCGACGTGGCATGCAGCAGGGTGCCGTCGGGGTGCAGTTCACCGACCAGATCCCCCGAGACACTGGACAGCGATTCGTAGGCGGCGAACCGCCCGGCGTCGATCCCCATGCGAGGTCCTCCGGCAGCGGACCTTCGAGCCGAACTTCGGAACTCTTGGGGCACATCGTCCGACGGAAATCGCCGCGGTGTCAACCTCGGGAATCGACCGGAACCCCTGCCCCCCTCCTTGCGCTGGAGCCCCGCGGTGGTATCATCCCGCCAGTCTGGCCCGGCCGGGTCCGCCGGCTCCCGGGCCCCAACGATTCGCAACAAGGAGACACCATGAGCACGATCGTCGAAGTCCTGGCGCGCGAGGTTTTGGATTCCCGCGGCTTCCCCACCGTCGAGGTGGAAGTCACCCTGGAAGGCGGAGCGATGGGCCGCGCCATCGTCCCGTCCGGCGCATCGACCGGCACCCACGAGGCGCTGGAACTGCGTGACGTCGATGACAAGGCGCGGTTCCTGGGCAAGGGCGTGTTGACGGCCGTCGCGAATGTCAACGACGTGATCGCCCCCGAGGTGATCGGCCTGGACGCGCTGGACCAGCGGGGCCTGGACGCCGTGATGCTGGGCCTGGACGGCACCCCGAACAAGACGAAGCTGGGCGCCAACGCGATCCTGGGCGTGTCGATGGCTGCGGCGCACGCGGCGGCCGAAACCGTCGATCTGCCGCTGTTCCGCTACATCGGCGGAATGTCGGCCCACGTGCTGCCCGTCCCGATGATGAACGTCATCAACGGCGGCGCCCACGCGGACAACAACCTGGACATCCAGGAGTTCATGCTGGTGCCGCACGGCGCGCCGTGCTTCCGCGAGGCGCTGCGCTACGGCGCCGAGACGTTCCACACGCTGAAGAAGCTGCTGAAGGCGGCCGGCATGAACACCGCGGTCGGTGACGAGGGCGGCTTCGCCCCGAACCTGGACAGCAATGAAGCGGCAATCAAGCTGCTGTGCGAGGCGATCGAGAAGGCCGGCTACAAGCCCGGCATCGACATCAGCATCGCCATGGACCCGGCGGCCAGCGAGTTCTACGACGCCGAGAAGGGCGTGTACACGCTGAAGGCCGACGGCAGCCAGCTGACCACGCCCCAGATGGTCGACTACTGGGCGGACCTGGTCGCGCGCTTCCCGATCGTCAGCATCGAGGACGGCATGGCCGAGGACGACTGGGACGGCTTCAAGCTGCAGACCCAGCGCATGGGCGACAAGATCCTGATCGTCGGCGACGACCTGTACGTCACGAACCCGAAGCGGCTGGCGCGCGGCATCGCCGAGTGCGCGTCCAACGCCATCCTGATCAAGCTGAACCAGATCGGCAGCCTGACCGAGACGCTGGACACGATCAACATGGCGACCGCGGCGCGCTTCCGCAGCGTGGTGTCGCACCGCTCGGGCGAGACCGAGGACGTGACGATCGCCCACCTGGCCGTCGCGATGAACACCGGCTACATCAAGACCGGCTCGCTGTCGCGGTCCGAGCGCATCGCCAAGTACAACGAACTGCTGCGCATCGAGGAGTTCCTGGATTCGTCCGCCCAGTACGGCTGCAAGCGCTAGGCGAATCCGCCCGCCCCGTGCTAGCCTTCCGCCATGATGTTCCTGACCTTCATCACGGGAATCGGACTGGCCGTCGTCCTGGCATGCGAGCGCGCCGGGCGCCAGGGGCCGCAGTGGCTGGCGAAGCCGCTGGCCTCGGCGGGCTTCGTCGTGTTCGCGGCGGTCGCCGCGTCCCGCGTGTCCGGCCTTGAGGGGGGCATCCCCGCCTTCGCCTCCTGGATCGGGGTCGGCGCCGTGCTGTCCCTGGCCGGCGACGTGCTGCTGATCCCGAAGAAGACGTCCCGCGCGTTCCTGCTGGGCCTGCTGGCGTTCCTGGCCGCCCACGTGGCGTACGCCGTCGCATTCCTGACCCTGGGTGTCCCGGATGCGCGGGCCTGGTGGATCGTGCTGCCGCTGGTGGCGGTCGCCGGCGGGGTGCTTCGCTGGCTCTGGCCGCGACTGGACCGGCGCTTCCGAATCGCGGTCCCGGCGTACATGGCGGTGATCTCGACCATGCTGGCGTGCGCCGTGGCCGCCAGCCCCCGCCCCGGCGGATGGGCCATCGGGCTGGGCGCCGGACTGTTCTACCTGTCGGACCTGTTCGTCGCGCGCAATCGCTTCGTGACGCCAGGCTTCGTCAACCGGGCCGTGGGACTGCCGCTCTACTACGCCGGCCAGTGGCTTCTGGTGATATCCATCCTGTCCGTTTCGGGCGTCCGGCTGCACTGATCCCCGACCGGCCCAATACCCCCCCTGACGCCGGTTCCCGTATTGACACGTCGCGTCAACGCGCCCAGATTCCGCACCGGAGGGACGTGCGCGATTCCAGAGCGCGTCATTCATCGACATCCCGGGAGGACGACAATGAATCGGGGACGGGCGCGTCGAACAGGACTTGCGACGATCGTCGCGGTGGCCTCGCTGGCCGGATGCGAGCGGGCGGACTCCAAGCCCGCCGTACTGGTCACGGGACTGATCGACGCCACCGAGATCGATATCGCATCCAAGGTTCCCGGACGCATCGCCGAGGTCAAGGTCCGCGAGGGCGACCGCGTCGCCCCCGGGCAGGCACTGGCCTTGATTCGCAGCGAGGAGATCGAGGCCAAGCTGGCCCAGGTGACGTCGGTCATCGAGGCGTCCCAGGCGCGACTGAAGATGGCGCGCAACGGGGCCCGATCAGAGGAAAAGGCCCAGGCTCGAATCGCCCTGGCGGCCGCGCGCACCCAGGTCGATCTGGCCAGAAAGATGTACGAGCGCCTATCGACGCTGGCGAAGGAAGGGGCGGCCCCCCAGGCCACGCTCGACAACGTCGAGACCCAGTACAACCTGGCCGTCAGCCAGTTGGCGGTCGCCGAGGCGCGCCACGCGATGGTCATGCGCGGGGCCCGGGACGAGGAGATCGAGGCACTGGAGGCCCTGGTGCGACAGGCCGAGGGTACGCTGGCCGAGGTCCAGACCTACGAACGCGAGCAGGTCCAGGAGGCCCCGATCGCCGGAGAGGTGGCCCGGGTCGTGCTGCACGCCGGCGAGTTGGCCGCAACGGGCTACCCGATCGTCACGCTGGTGGACCTGGACAACCCCTGGGCTACCTTCGCCGTCCGCGAGGATCTGCTGCGCGACATCCGCGTCGGCACGCGGCTGCGTGCCCTGGTGCCCGCACTGGGCCAGGAACTGGAGTTCGAGGTCTTCCACGTCGCCGCGCTGGGCGACTTCGCGACCTGGAAGGCGACCTCCGAGAAGAACGCCTTCGACCTGAAGAGTTTCGAGGTCAAGGCCCGCCCGACCACCCCGGTCGATGGGCTGCGCCCCGGCATGACGGTCCGCTGGCTGGCGGGGTGACACGCATGTCCGCGTTCGGGCAGGGCCTGGCCGGTTTCCTGCGCATGCTGGCGACCGGCCGCCGCTTCCAGTTGATGATCGGACTGGTGCTGGCCATGGGCTGGGTCGGCGTGTCGGTCTATGGCGACCTGGTCATCCGCGACGTGCCGGTGGCGGTGCTGGATCTGGACAACAGCCGCATCAGTCGGACGATCCGGACCTACCTTGCGGCAACCCGCGAACTGGATGTGCTCCCCGACGCGCCCTCCTCCGTCGATGAGGCCCGTCGCTGGATGCTGGACGGCAAGGCGGCCGCGATTGTCCTGCTGCCTTCGACCCTTTCGTCCGACATCAAGCGGGGTCGCAAGGCCGAAGTCCTGATCGCCGTGGACGCAGGCAACATCCTGACGGGCCGAAATGCCTTCAAGGCCATCGCGAAGGCCATCGGCACCGTGGCGGCGGGCGTTCAACTGACCTACGTCACGAAACTGGGCGAGCGCAAGGATCGGGCGATGGCTTCGGTGGTGCCGATCGTCCTGGACGAGAATCCGACGTTCAACCCCGCGACGAACTACGCCGTCTACCTGGTTCCGGGCCTGGTCTTCTTCCTGCTGCACGTGTTCGTCCTGCTGCTGGCGCTGTCCGTGGACCTGCCCGCCTGCAACGCCCCGACGCCGTGCCACCGGCTGGGTGCGCTTGCCGCCGTCCTCGGGGTGGGTTGGGCGACGGGGCTGCTGTTCCTGCACGCCTACCTGCCCGCCGACCGCGTCCTCTCGGCCAGCGGACCGGTGCTCGCGTCGGCCTGGGTGGGCGCCCTGGTGCTGGGGGACGTGCTGATGGCCCGCGCGATCCGGGCCGTGCTGCCCAGCCTGCTGGCCACGGTCGAGGTCACCATCGTCCTGGGAATGCTGTCGCTGATGCTGTCCGGCATCACCTGGCCCATGGACATGTTCCCGGCGCCGCTTCGCTGGGTGGCGATGGCGATCCCCTTCACCCCGTTCGCCCAGGGCTTCCAGTTGCTGTTGCATCACCCGGTCACGCTGGGGGATCTGGCGCCCCATCTGGGACTTCTGGCCTGGCAGGCCGTCGGCTTCAGCACCCTGATCGCACTGGGAAGCGCTGTCCGTGCCCTCGCCGCCCATCGACGTCCGGCCCCGGGAGGTGTCGCATGAACCGACTTCGTGGCGTCGCGCACGCCATTGCGACCGAGTGGCGGTTCCTGGCCGGCCCCGGGCGATCGACCCTGCTGGTGATCCTGGGCATCCCGCTGATCTACCCGCTGATCATCTCGTGGCTGTACACCGCCAACACCGCCGTCGAGCGGCCCCTGCTGGTGGTCGATGACGACAACTCGGCCCTCAGTCGCGCCTTGACGCTGCGCCTGGATGCCACCCAGGAGCTGTCGCTGGTCGGACGTCCCACGTCGGCCCAGGAAGGTTTCGCCGCGATCCGCCGGGGCGAGGCCGAGGTGATGCTCCTGGTGCCCGGCGACTTCGCATCACGGATCCAGCGGGGCGAGCAGGCCCCTCTGAAACTGTGGATCAACGGCGCGAACATGCTGACGTACGCCGCCGCGCTTCCCGGGGTGTCCGCCGTGATCCAGGATCTGAACGAGGAACTGGGACGAAGCAGCATCAGCGCGCGGGGTCAACCCACGGTGCTGGCCGAGCAGCGGGTGATGCCCATCGCCCGAGCCGAACGAATCCTGTTCCACCCGGACTGGTCCTACGGGGCGTTCCTGATCCCCGGCGTGCTGCTGATCGTGATCCAGCAGGTCGTGCTGCTTGCCCTGACCTTCTCGGTCGGCCTGGCCAGGGAACAGGCTCCGACAGGCCACGCCTTCCCGCATCCACTGGCCTTCGCCGCGGGAAAGGCGCTGGCGCAGTTCCCGCTGTTCGTGGCCGGCGCGGCGTTCCTGGTGTTCGTCGTCTTCCCGTTCTTCGGATGGCCCGTCCGCGACCGTGGGGCGATGTTCGTGCTGTTCCTTGTGGTTGCGGTGACGATGCTGCCGATCGGTGTTCTGGTGGCCGCCTGGGCCCGGGACCGCTGGACGGCGTTCCTGCTGCTGATGTTCGTGTCGGCATCCCCGTTCATGGCGACCGGATTCGCCTGGCCCGAGGCCCAGATCCCGGCGTGGTTGCGTCTGGGCATGGACGCCATCCCCCTGAAGCCGGGCATGGCGGCCGTCCGAACGCTGTCCCTGAAGTCCGGCGACCTGGCGGACGTGGCCCCCCAGTTGGGTCACCTGGCAGCCCAATGCCTCGCGTGGTCCGCCCTGGCGCTGGTCGTTGCCTGGGGAGTCCAACGTCTGCGCCGCGCGTAGCCGCCCCAAGACCTACTGGCAGGTGCCGCCGGTCTTGCAGGTCTTGCCCGTCGAGCAGTAGTTGAGTTGCCAGGACCAGCAGCCGGTGTAGTAGTCCTGGGCACAGGTGTAGTAGACGCTGGTGTCCTTCGCGTCACACGCCCGGTCGCCGGAGCCGCACGGGTTGTCGCACACGCACGCGCCCTGAACGCAGCTCTGGCCCGTGGAGCAGGACGAGGACGTCCAATACCAGCATCCGGTCACGGTGCTCTGGGCGCAGTAGTAGCGCCTGCCCGTCTCGCCGACCTTGCAGATCTGATCCCCCGAGGCGCACTCGTTCGCGCACACGCACTTCCCGGTGCCGTCCCCCTGGTCCCGGCAGGTCGAGGCCAGGCCACACTCGTACGCCATGCCCCATTCGGTGCAGGGATCGTCGTCGTGGTCTCCGCACCGCTGGTAGCTGATCGGTTCGGTCGTGTCGTTCGGGTTGCACCGCCGCACATCCGCGACGCACTCGTCCGCGCACGGCACCAGGCACTTGCCGGACTTGCCGCACACCGGCTTCGCGGGGTCCTTGCAATCCTGGGAGGTCAGGCACTCGACGCACTTCTTGTTCGTGGTGTCGCACACCTTCCCGGTGCCGCAGTCAAACGAGGACAGGCACTCGTAGCAGTTGCCGGTCGAGGTCTGGCAGACCCAGCCGGGGTAGGCGCAGTCGGCGGCCGACGTACACTTGCCGCAGAACCGGTCGAACGGGTTGCACCGCGTGCCGGGACAGTCGTAGTCGGAACCGCAGCCGTAACACAGGCCGTCCTTGCAAACACTGCGTCCCGAACCCAACAGGTCCAGACAGACAAGCAGGGTCTTGCACCCATCGATGCACTTGCGGGTCAGCGGGTCGCAGTACTTGGGGAACAGGATGCTGGCGCAGTCCGAGTCCCCGTTGCAGTAGCCGCCGGGCAGCGATTCGCACGACCCCAGCAGCGGATGGCAGTACTTGCCGGCGCCGCAGTCGGCGTCCTTGGTGCATCCGCCGGTCGAACAGGTGTTGGCCCGACAGACCTTGCCCCCCGTGCAGTGCGCATCCAGGACACACTGCACGCACGTCCCGCCGCCGCTCCCCGTCTTGCAATGCAGGGGACTGGCGCAGTCCTCCTCGACCTCGCATCCCGCGATGCAAAGATTGTCCGCGCACAGCTTGCCGACCCCGCAGTCGGCCTTCTGGGCGCACTGCACGCATGCGCCCGTCGCCGGCAGACAGACCGGCCGATCGACCGGGCAGGTGATGCGGTCGCAGTCGATGACGCAGACATTCCCCGTGCAGACCCGCCCCTCGGGGCAGTCCGTATCGACGACGCAGGGAACGCAGGCACCGTTGTCCCCGACCGTCCGATCGCACTTCAGGGGGTCCTCGCAGTCCCGGTCCGAGCGGCACCCCATCACGCACGCGTTGCCCACGCACAAGGTTCCGAACGCGCACTGCCCGTCGGAAAGACAGGCCACGCACAGCCCGACCTGCTGGTTGCAATAGGGCGTCGCCGGACGGTCCGCGCAGTCCGACTCCTGGAGACAGGTGAACAGGCAACTGCCCGCCACGCACTGCTCGCCGTCGCCACAGTGGCCCTGGTTCAGGCACTGGACGCAGGACCCGTGCGGAGGCATCTCGCGGTCGCAGTACCGTCCCGTGGCGCAGTCCCGATCGGACAGACACCCCGGCACGCACTGGCGATCGACGCAGATGTGGCCCAGGGCGCACGAGGACGAGTCCAGGCATTCGAACACGTCGGCGCCGCCGGGATCCGCGACCGCACCCGGATCGCCATCCACTCCGGGATCCGGCACGGCGTCCGTGCCGACATCCGGTGCGACATCCGAGCCCACGCCGGGATCCCGCCCGGGATCGACCCATCCCCCGGGGTCTCGCCCGCCAAGGTCGGCCCCCAGGTCCGCCACCACGACATCCTTGGGGTCGAAGTGCGGCAGCGAGTCGTCCCCGTCGCAGCCCCCCAGCATCAGGGATATCGCCAGGATCGGACCACCAAGTCGCCAGAAGCCACGCCACACGCGTTCCGCGAACCCAGTCGCCATTGGCCGCATCGGATGCCTCGTGCAATCGAACCGGGACAAATCATATCAGAATCGACCCGCGCCGCGCGCCCTCCGGTGATTGACACCACCGAGGGCCGCGGCCCACAATGACGGCGCCTTCCGGAGTCCTTCAACCGGACCGGACCGGGGACAGCGAGGCGTCATGGCAGGGCTTCAGGATCCGCGAACGCGTGTATTTCGCCGCTACGCCCCCTGGGCATTTCTGGTCTTCGCCCCGATGCTGGGCATCCTGACGGCGGTCCTGGGCACGGCCGCGATCGGCATCGGACTGGTTTCGCACCGGGCCGGGTTCTGGGTCGGCACGCTTTGGGGCTGGCTGCTGTGCCGGTTGAACTTCACGCCGGTCCGCGTGGCCGGGACCGAGCACGCCGTCCCCGGCCAGGCCTACGTCATCCTGGCGAACCATCGCAGCCATTTCGACATCCCCGCGTTCTACGGCCACTGGCCCCGGCAGTTCCGCTGGGTGATGAAGGCGGAGCTGCGACGGGTCCCCTTTCTGGGGTGGGCGACCGCCGTGTTGGGAAACCTGTTCCTGGACCGTACCGACCGTTCCCGCGCCATGGCCCAGTTGCTGGCGGCCCGGCCGCTGCTGGATCAGGGGATCTCGGTGCTGGTGTTTCCCGAGGGGACACGCAGCCTGACCGGACGCATGCAGCGATTCCGGAAGGGGGGCTTCGTGCTGGCACTGGACGCGGGCCTGCCCATCCTGCCCGTATCGATCTCGGGCACCCACGCGATCCTGCCGCCCGGAGGCTTCCGGCCGCTGCCCGGACGCGTCCGAATCACCATTCATCCGCCGATCCCCACGACCGGCATGGGGCCCGACGACATCCCGGCCCTGGCCGACCGGGTGCGGGACATCATCGCCTCGGGCCTGGAGCCTCACGAGCGTTGAGCATCGCGATCGGCGCGCCACGGCCGCTCGGAACGCGCCTGGGCACCCAGTGCCAGACGCGCCAGAACGAACATCAGATCGGAGATTCGGTTCAGGAAGACGACCCGAATCGCCGAGGGGCCGTGGGATTCCCCCAGGGCGACCACGCGGCGTTCGGCCCGGCGGCAGACGACCCGGCACTGGTGCAGCGCCGCCTCGGCACGCGTCACGCCGGGCAGCAGGAACTGTCGCAGGGGCGGCAGCCGTTCCGAGGCGGCGTCGATGCGCGCCTCGAGGCCCGTCACGTCCGCGTCGGCCAGCCCGACGGACGCCTGGCCACCCGAGGCCAGATCCGCGGCCAGCCGCATCAGGCCGTCCTGGACCGCATCCAGCGACGCCATCACCAGGTCCCGGTCCGCCCCCGGGGGCAGCCCCTCCTCGACCTCGACGCGGGCCGCCCCGACGCAGACATTCAGTTCATCCACGGTGCCGTAGGACTCGACCCGGGGGTCCGCCTTGCTGACCCGGCCGCCCACCAGCAGCCCGGTGTCGCCCCGATCCCCGGTGCCCGTGTACAGGCGCGGCATCCCGTCCTCCAGCCTTCCTCGGATCCGCTAGGCGCTCTTCGGGACCCGGGCCTCGCGGGCCGACCAGCCGCATCCTTCGCGAGCGCACAGCCGGGTCCGGGTGCCGCGAAAGCCCCGCAGGAACAGGGTCGGCGCCCCGCACTGGGGGCAGGGACCCGCGATCGGGGAAAGCCCGCTCAGGAATCGACATTCCGGGTAGCGGTCGCACGCGAAGAACGGCTTGCCCTTCTTGGACACCTTCTCGACCAGGTGGCCGGTGCAGCCCTCGGCGGGGCACTGCTCGGACCGGGACAACGGCTTCGTGAACGCGCACTTGGGATACGTCGTGCAGGCCACGAACTTGCCGAAGCGCCCCGTCCGCACCTGCAGCGGGTTGCCGCACTCGGGACACTGGCCGACGTCGGCGACCGCCTTGCGATGAACGTGTCCGCGATCGTCGCGCTCGAACTCGCCGGTGTTCTTGCAATCCGGATAGCCGGAACACCCCAGGAACGCGCCGTTCTTGCCGAACCGGATCAGCAGGGGCTTGCCGCACAGTTCGCAATCGAGGCCCGACGGCAGCGCCTCGGCCTTGACCGAACGCATCTCGGCCACCGCGTGTTCCAGCGCCTGCGAGAACGCCCCGTAGAAGCCGTTCAGCACGTCCAGTCGGCCCTTCTTGCCCTCCTCGACCTCGTCCAGCTCGGACTCCATCCGCGCGGTGAAGTCGAAATCGACGATCGTCGAGAAGTGCCGAACCAGCAGGTCGTTGACGATGCGCCCCAATTCGGACGGGCGCAGCCTGCCATCGACCTTCGCCACGTAGCTCTTGGACTGGATGGTGCCCACGATCGTCGCGTAGGTCGAAGGACGACCGATCCCGCGCTCCTCCAGTTCCCGAACCAGCGTCGCCTCGGAGAAGCGCGGCGGCGGCTCGGTGAA
>JARKOL010000154.1 GCA_029975745.1 Myxococcota bacterium
CACTTCCATGAGAAGGGACCTCCTGTCAAGGTCGTTCAGGGAGGCGGCCTGACGTACATTTGACCTGAGTTCACGGGCCTTCTGTTCCGGGCTCCTTTGGGCTGCCGGTCCGCCACACTTCCATCCGCAGTCTGTTGAGCCCACTTTGGGGGCTCGCTGCAAGTTGGGGTCCGACCAGACCAGATGCTGCAGTCTCCAAGACGGCCTCTGATGCTCGACGGCAAGCCGTCGGACGGGCCCGTGCTGCGGTCGCAGTCATCCGGACTGGACGGTCCGGCAGCGCTGGAGTCCAGCGCTTTCGGCCTCATGTTCAAGTCGTTGCGCGTCTTCCTTCCCTCGAGTTGGGCTGCGTCAGCCAGCCGTCCTTACGCCGCGATTGGCGGCGCCTCGCTGCCGCGGATCCGCTCGTATTTCTGCTCGCTCCTCCACAAGGCCAGGAGCAGCACCGACAGCTTCCGAGCAACAGCTACGATTGCCCGTTTCTTTGCGCTCTTGCCGCCTCGCTCGGCGAGTTTTAGTCCCCATCGCCGCAGATCGCAGTCCGGTCCGTGCCGACCCAGGATGTACTGGGCGCAGCCCACCAGCAACGAGCGTAGGTACATGTCGCCGGCCTTCGTAATCCGCAGTTGCTTGTCAGAATCTCCAGACTGATCCTTCCGCGGACGCAGGCCCAGATACGACCCAACGGCTCGAGAATCCTTGAAGCGTTCCGGCGACTGCACCACCAGCCGGAAGGTCAGCGCCGTAACCGGACCGACGCCGTCCACCTGGCGTAGCATCTGGGTCTCCGGGTACCGCTCCTCCAGCTTGCCGATGCGCTTGTCGCTCTTCCGGATCTGCTTCGTCTGCACGTCAATCGTTACCAGCACTGCTTCCATCTCAGAGCGCAACTCCTTGGGCAGCGACTTCCGTGCGTGTTCGGCAAACGCTTCCGCAGAGCACTCGGCCAGTCGGTGGCCGTGGGACTTCACACTTTGCCGAACGACGTTGATCAGAAGCGTTCGACTGCGGACAAGTGCCGCTCGCATCCTCACCGTCAGCAACGACCGGGCCTCCTCCTCTCCTCGATGCTTCACCGGCCACAGCAGACTCCGATCCACTCGCACCAGCCGCGCAAGAAACTCGGCGTCCGTACGATCACTCTTCTTGTCACTGGAAGTGATCAACTTCACCCGAGATGGGTTTGCCACGACCACGTCGTGCCCCAGATGCTCAAGTTCCTGGCTAATCCAGGGCGAATGCGTCCCCACCTCGATCGCTACGACCCGCGGCGAGCAATCGCCAAAATACGACCGAACCCCCTCCCGCGTCGTCTTCACTCGAGTTCGCTCCACGATCTTGCCTGTCTCGTCCGTGCAGCACACCTCGCTGTACTTGTCGCCAACGTCCACTCCGATGTACTTCGTGCTACCCTTCATCTTCCGACCTCCTCTTGGGTTTCAAACCCAATCACTACCTGAGGAGCCTATGCTACCTCGTGAGGAGGTCGGACCTTCTCATCCCATCTCCATGGCCTTCGGCGGCCGGCGCACTCCATGGCCTTCGGCGGCCGGCGCACTCCCGGCCCCTCGACGTCGCCATCCTATCAGAAGCGCAAGCGCAGGCAGGACAAGCCATCCGCTGGCGGCACCCGGCTGGTTGCCGGCAGTGCAGCCACCACCTCGGGAACAGACAACCGGGCCCGGATCCCGGCCGCAGTGCGTTCCGTCGGGTGTGTCGGCGGGGCCCAGGTCCGCCGTGGGCGCGTCGGGCTCGACGGCATCGCCAAGGGCATCGGGCACCGCGGTGTCGGGCACCGGCTCGGCCACGCCGGGGGACTGATGCAGTTCCAGCGCACCGGATATCAGCGGCAGGGTGATGGTGGAGGGGGTGTCCGCCCCCATGTGGATGCCCAGGTTCGAGGCGACCGGCGCCGGGTTGCCGGCGATGGGCGCCAGGCTGCCGGGATTCGGTTCGTATCGGGGGGACAGGGTGCCCGACACGGCCACGCGAAGCTGGTGGCCCGCCGGCAGCACGAAGGCGACCGGCCCCAGGTCCACGTCGAAACGCGTCGGGAGCCCGGGCTGCAGCGCGGTCGCGACCTGGGGGGAGGCAAGGTAGCGCCCCCGCCGGATGCCGTCGGCCAGCGCCAGCACGCGCCCCGTGGGCGTGACCTGGGACAGGCGAACCACGACATCGACGTCCTCGGTGCTGTTGGACGCCCAGATCGAGGCCCGCACATCGCCTTCGAACATCGCGTCCGTCCCGGCAGGCAGCGACTGGAAGAACGCCACCCCGGCCATCTGGTCCACCAGGGACTGGTTCCGCGGGCCTGTTGGCGTGGTCAGGTTGCCGCCCCCCACCGACGGGACCGGCGTGGCCGGATCCACCGGAATCCACAGAGGAGCCACCGGGGAAGTCGGAGTCGATGCCCACAGGCCTTCGTCGGGCCCCAGGAAGACGGTCGTCGGGCCGGGGGACGGCGGCGGCCAGGATGGGGAGGTCCACCAGGTGCCCGAGGCGCTGGCGCCATCGTCGGCGATCCGCGACGTGAAGTAGCGAACGGGCGCCCATGCCGGGCGCGGCGCGTCCTTCAGGCACCACTCGAAGAACTCCAGGAAGTCCGCCCAGTAGTCGGTGTACCCGGCGTCGGGCGGATATCGCAGTTCGCCCTCGGGCATGAACCCGCTGTCGTCGGCCATCAGTGTGCCATGAGTCCAGGGGCCCAGCACCAGGAAGAGGTCGTCGCGAATCGATGGGTTTCCTCCCTCCTGGATGCGGCGAAAGGCGCGCGTCATGTCGGAAGGGAAGATGTCATAGAAGCCGCCGATCAGCAGGAGCCGGGCGTGTACCTTGGCAATCCGGTCCGCGTCCAGCCGTGCCGGATCCCACCAGGCGTCGCAGGCCTCGTGCTGGCGCCACTGGGCCAGTGCGTCCAGGGCCCCCATGCCGGTCATCCAGGCGGTGGTCAGCTCGGTGCGCCAGGCGCCGCCGGGCATCATGCCGGCGCACACGTCCTCGGTGGCCATCAGGATGAAGGCGCAGTCCAGGGCGGCGGGCCCTTCGCCCAGGGCCATGAACTGGACGACGCCCTCGGCGGACCCGGACCACGAGCCGACCCGTCCGTTCGACCAGGGCTGGGACGCGATCCAGGCGATGGTGGCCGGGCCGTCGATCCGATCGGGAAAGAACGGCAGGAAGTCGCCGTCACTGGCCCCCCGGCCCCGGACATCCTGCGAGACCACCGCGTACCCCAGGTCGTTCAGGGCACGTGTGAAATCGCCCTCCAGGTCACGACCATAGGGCGTGCGACGCAACAGGGTGGGCAGGGCGACGGCCTGCGAGTCCTGCGGCAGCCACACGCTGGTCGCGAGCTGGGCGCCATCCGGCATGGCCAGGCGAACGTCCAGAGAGGGCGTCCGGGGGAGGGCCCGCAGGGGCCCCGGGAATCCCGCGACCAGGACGATGGCGCACAGCAGCATCACGGACATCGACCCGCCGGCAGGCAGGGGGCGCAGGGACATGGGACACCTCGAGGGACCGGACCCGTGGATGCTACCACCGAGCGGGCCGGTCGGGGGGGTGACATTGCGGAAGAGCCGCGGCGGGAATCAGGGCGCCGCCCCGATGAAGACGGCGTCGGACAGCACCTCGTAAGGGCCCCCGGTGCAGGCGGCGCCGCTGATCGGCAGCTCGTCGCCGCAGCCGACCCAGTAGTCGCCGCGAACCCGGAAGTTGTCGGTCCAGCGCTCGCCGCCACTGAGGGGCGGTTCGAACGGGAAGGCGGCATGGGCGTCGCCGGGCTCCAGCTTCACCGCGATTCCCTCCCAGGCACAGGCGACGGGCTCGCCCAGGTCCACCCATCCGTCATCCTGATGCATGCGCTGGATGGAATAGGTGCTGCATCCCGGCAGGTACACCGCGCCATCCGTGAAGTTGAACCAGCGCGGGACCAGGGTGCTGCCCGGGGCCGCCATGGAGGTTCCCAGCCACAGCACGACGGCGTCCAGCGCCTGGGACGCCACGCATTGGCCGGGTTGCTCGACCATGCGGCAGGGGCTGCAGGGATCGCAGTGGGCCGCGTCGTGACAGGTCGAGCCGGCGGGACACTCGGCATCCACCCAGCATCGGGCCTCGTCGATGGGCGAAGGAAGGCACACGCCCTGGACGCCCGCGGGAATGTCCGCCTGGTAGCAGGCCAGTTCGCC
This sequence comes from Myxococcota bacterium, assembly GCA_029975745.1. GTDB lineage: Bacteria > Myxococcota_A > UBA9042 > DTJE01 > DTJE01 > DUVQ01. Next base: position 4,188 of record JARKOL010000154.1, read on the forward strand.
ATCGCAGTCGCCGTCCCGGTAGCAGCCGAAGCCGGTGCAATGCGGCAGCACGCAGTAGGAGGGGGGCTGGACGCCGCACAGGGGACAGGGCACCTCGATGCACTCCTGGCCGTCGCCGCATTCCTGCCAGCCGCTCGATGGGCCGCACTGGACCCCGGGTTCGAAGTCGCACATGCCGGTGCAGTCCAGGCTGCAGTTGGCGATGTAGTCCGGGACCGGATTGCAGTCGTTGAAGCAGCCGCCGTACGGACGATCGCTGCCTGCGCCGCAATCGCAATGGCAGTCGTAGCAGACGGTGGGCCCACAGTCGGGAAGACTGTCGTCCGGGACGACGTCCAGGGGCGGGTCCACGTCGGGACCGGGGTCGGGCGCCACGCATCCGTCATCGACGTCGCAGGCGTCGGGGGGGATGTCGAAGACGTCGGGTTCGATGATGTCGGTGGGGCAGCAGCGCGTGGTCAGGTAGATGCCCCACGGGCTGTTGTCGCAGCAGGAATAGCACCGGCCTGCGTTGGCGGCCACGCACCAGGAGGCCGCCATGTCCTGGCAGGAGTCCACCCCGGCGCACAACACCTCCTGGTCGATGGGATCCTGATGCCAGAACTCGGGAACATCCGGATCCCACTGGTCTTCGATGCGCGCGTCCTCGGGTGGCTCGGCGTCGAACGCGCAGCCGGTCACCGTCGTCGCCAGCGCCGCCAGGAACAGGGTCCCTGCGGTTCTCTTCATGTCGTCCCCCCTTGATGCAATGGAGCCGAACCTTGGGAATCGGTCGAGTGGCAACCCAGCAATGCGCATGCCAGAATCGTTGCTGTTCGAAGATAGCAGAATCCCGACGGTTGCAGGGGCCACAATCCGCGGGAGGCCCGCAAAGTCCAACCAGGCACTGACATCCATGTCGCGGTAGGGGCGCTCGTGCCGGTCGTTGTCGTCGCGGAACGCCTTTGCTACAGTTGACGACAACTCGCGAGGACCCCGCCCATGCAAGTGCTCGATTGGGATCGCGCGCTGACGCTGCTTTCGCCGCACAACTACGCCCTGCTATCGACCCAGGAGGCCTCGGGGCGCTCGAATCTGATGGGACTGGGGTGGTGGACGATCGTGTCCTGGTCCCCGCCCCAGGTGGTCGTCTCGGTCGGCCAGGGACAGCACAGCCGTCACTGCCTGGACGAGGTTCCCGAGTTCGTCCTGAACTTCCCCAGTGTCAGCCAGGCGAAGGGGGCGTGGCTGTGCGGTACGGTGTCCGGCCGGGACGGCGACAAGTTCCAGATGGCGGGATTCAAGCCGCTGGCCTCGACCCAGGTGCGGCCGCCGCGCGTTGACGGCTGTACCGTTGCCTTCGAGTGTCGCGTGTCCCAGCGCCTCGTTACGGGCGATCACGTGCTGTACCTGGCCGACATCGTGGCGATTTCGGGCAATCCGGACGCGCCGATGCATCTGTACTCGATCCACTACAACAAGCTGGTCGGTCTGGATTCCGAGTTGAACGTGACGGACGCGCCTGGACGGGAGTAGCCGCGTCGGGTCCCCGCGTGGTCACCCGGCTCAGTGCATCCGCACCACGTCCACACGGATGACCGCACGGGCGTACTCGTTCTGGAACGAGTAGGTGCCGTCCTGCAGCGCGACGGCGCGCGCGTCCGACACCAGGGGGCGGTTGGCGTTGACGGCCCATTCGCGGATGCCGCGGCGGGGGTACCAGTCCACCTCGATCAGGTCGATGGCCACGTGGAAGCGGTCCATCGCGTCGAACACCGGGCCGGAAAACAGGACCAGGCCGGGCTTCAAGGTCTTGCCCGTCGCCAGGGTGACGATCGGCGCGCCGCGATGGTCCACGCGATCGACGTGCGCGGTGGAGGGCTGCCCAAGGTCCTGGGACACGAAGGGGTCGAACCGCACCTCGATCTCCGGGGCGACCTCGGCGGGGGACTGGCCGTTCTCGCCGTCGAACAGGCCGCCGGACTCGCGATCCCGGAACAACTCCAGCTCGGCCAGGGTCAGGATCACCCGACGACTGCCCAGCAGGGCCGCCGCCGTGATCATCGCCGGGGGGCCGTCGCGCTTGATCTGGTTGTGCTCCAGGTGCAGCAGCGTCCGGGTCGATGACAGGAGCGTGCCGTCGATGGCGCGATAGCGCGCCTGGGGCGCCATGGCGTGGAAGTACGTGTCGTCCAGGTAGAGCACGCCGTCATTGGCCAGATCCTCGGGGTTCATGACGTCGAGCACGGCGATGTTCAGTGCCTCCTCGAGCTTCGGCTGGGTGCCCCCGAGGTGATGAATCTGGATGCCGCCGTAGTAGGGATGGTTGCCCTCGAAGCGCCGGTGGTCCCAGGTCACCCAGCGGTCCGTGATGAGGTCCGGTTGCAGCAGGACGAAGTCCGCGAAGTCCAGACCCAGCCGTCCGACCAGGCTGATCAGGTCGGGGTTGTCGTAGAGCGCGGCCAGTCGCGAACCCCCCAGCGCGCCGGCCAGGGTGATCAGGCGCGGAATCCGGCTCTGGGAGGCCAGGCGCTCGATGTCGTGCTCGATGATGTAGCGGGTGATCAGACAGCCCATCGAGTGGCAGACGATGTTGGCCTGGGTCGCGCCGGTCGCGGCGAACTTGTGCCGGATGAAGCGCGCCACGATCAGCGCGTACCGGGCCAGGGCGGTCTCGGCGGCGATGGGAAGGGCCTCGATGTCGTCGATGTCGGCCTGGGACATCCAGTCGGCGGGGATTCGGCCGTAGTACTCGACCGACGTCAGTTGGTTCGGTGCCGCGTCGCCTTCGGGGGTTCCACTGCACGGGCGATCCAGGCCGTACGGGCGTCCATGGCGAAGCAGCCCGCAGCCCTCGTCCCGGCCAAAGACCATCGTGTCCAGCTCGGCGGCGCCGTACATCTCGAAGCCGTGGACGTACAAGGTCAGGGTGTCGGGGTTCAGGGGATCCGGCCGGGTGGGACGATAGGGCAGGCGCAGGCAGTCCACCTCGCAGATTCCCTCGCAGGGGTCGCAGACGCCATCCCCGCAGGCCTTCCATCGGTCGGGGTCCAGATCCGGGTCCAGACACCAGGCCAGGGCACAGACGCCGCCGGGGCAGGTGGACGGATCCAGGACATTGCAACGGTAGTCGAAGGGCTCGCCACCGCTGCCGCAGTCGATGGACGCATCCGGGGTGCCGAGGTCGTCCGGGCCGGTCGCCGCGTCCGTTGGTGGGGTATCGCCCGGAAAGGCGTCCGCCGGTGTCGGCGCATCGTCGGGAACCTGCGGGTGGTCCGGGCCGATGTCAAACGTCGGGGGGGCGTCGCCAGGAATGGCGTCGGGACGCTCGATCGCATCGGGGGCGTCGGACGCGGCATCCACGGCCGGGACGTCGCGCGACGAGCCGGGGTCAAGCGGCAGCGGGGCGATGTCGCCGGACTGACAACCCGCCCAGGTAAGAACCGACAGCGCGACCAGGGCCGCAACCGCGTCGAAGCATCCTGCACGTGGCGATCTCATCCCGTCACCCATGACAATCCTGGCGCATTCTACCCCCCTGCGTCCGGTTCACCGGGC
>JARKOL010000160.1 GCA_029975745.1 Myxococcota bacterium
GCCAGATCGAGGAATGCTACGGCAAGGGCCAGCCGGTGCTTGTCGGTACCACGTCGGTCGAAAAGTCCGAACTGGTCAGTCGGCTGCTGAAGCGCAAGAACATCCCCCACCACGTCCTGAATGCCAAGAACCACATGCTGGAGGCCCAGATCATCGCCCAGGCCGGCCGCAAGGGGGCGGTGACCATCTCGACCAACATGGCGGGCCGCGGTACCGACATCATCCTGGGCGGCAACGCCGATGCCATGGCGCGCGGTCAGGTCGAATCGGTCGAAAGCGACAAGTTCGAAGAGGTCGTCGAAAGATTCCGCAAGACCTGCGCCGCCGAACGGCAGGAGGTCCTGGCGGCGGGCGGCCTGATGATCGTCGGCACCGAGCGTCACGAATCGCGGCGCGTCGATAACCAGTTGCGAGGCCGGGCGGGACGGCAGGGCGACCCGGGCGCCAGCCAGTTCTTCCTGTCGCTGGACGACGACCTGATGCGCATCTTCGGCGGCGACCAGATCAAGAAGATCATGGAGCGCCTGTCGGTCCCTGACGACGAACCGATCGTGCATCGCTGGGTGACCAAGGCCATCGAGAGCGCCCAGAAGCGCGTCGAGGGCCGCAACTTCGACATTCGCAAGAACGTCCTGGAATACGACGACGTCATGAACCAGCAGCGCCAGACGATCTACGCGCTGCGCCGGCGCGTGCTGGACGGCACCGAGATCCACGAGATGGTCCTGAACGCCATCGAGCAGATCGGCTACATGCTGTTCGACCAGTACTGCCCCCAGGGCGTCAATCCCGAGGAATGGGACTGGGACGGACTGAAGGTCGAGATCGACGGCAACCTTCGGACGAAGCTGGACATGGCGCCTTTGGTCGCGGACCCCGAGAAGGCCGGCGACCTGCTGATCCAGTTCCTGCACGACACCTACCAGGCCAAGGAGGACGAGACGGTCCGGCGCGCCGTCGAGGCCCGCCTTCCCGAGCCCGAACCCGGCGTGGTCGTGGATTTCGACCGGCAGCAGTGGCTCAAGGACCGCGAGGATCTGGCGAAGCGGATGCTCGAGGGCTTCCGCATGTACGAACGCGAACGGTTCCTGCGCGCGATCGACACCCTGTGGAAGAACCACCTGTATGCGATGGACCACCTGAAGGAGGGCGTCTACCTGCAGGCGCATGCCCAGAAGGACCCCAAGGTCATCTACAAGCGCGAGGGGTACGAGTTGTTCAAGCAGTTGATCGACCTGATCAACCAGAATGTGGTCCAAACGATGTTCCGCACCGAGGTCCAGGGCGAGGGCGACGTCGAGCGGATCCGACGCCTGCGCAGCCGGGTGGCGATGCACTACGGTCGAGGGGCGCTGCCGGCGCCGGACGGCCAGAATGTCGCGGCCAGCGGCGGAGCATCGGAACCGGTGGCGCGGGTCATGCCCAAGGTCGGTCGCAACGACCCCTGCCCCTGCGGCAGCGGCAAGAAGTACAAGAAGTGCCATGGGGCCGGCATCGGCGACGGCGCGGCCTGATTTTCACTTTCTGTTGATTTCCTGACGACTTCCGGCTACCATCCGCAACCGATTTCCAGGGGGAACCCCCAAGAGGAGGCTTCATGTACGAGACGTCGGATATCCGCAAGGGCCTGAAGATCAAGATGGATGGGTACCCCTGGATCATCGTCGATTTCCAGTTCGTCAAGCCGGGCAAGGGCACGGCGTTCACCCGCGTCCGGATGAAGAACCTGAAGACCGGCAACGTCCTGGAGCGCACCTTCAAGACCGGCGAAAAGCTGGAGCAGGCGAACTTCGAGGAGCGCAAGTGCCAGTACCTGTTCGGTGACGGGGAATCCTTCACCTTCATGGACCAGGAAACGTTCGAGCAGATCTCGGTCCCCGCCGACGCGATGGGGGACGGCGCCCAGTTCCTGCAGGACAACATGAACGTCGCCGTTCTGCTGTACGAAGGCGCCCCGATGAGCGTCGATCTGCCCACGTTCATCGAGGCCCAGATCACGTACTGCGAGCCCGGCGTCAAGGGCGACACGGCCACGGGCGCCACGAAGCCCGCGACGATCTCGTCGGGCGCGACGGTCCAGGTGCCCCTGTTCATCAACGATGGCGACTGGCTGAAGATCGACACCCGCGACGGCAGCTACGTCGAACGCGTCAAGAAGTAGACCCCCGCCGCCCCGGTGCGGCTCGCGTCGATACCCGAGCCCGGGATCACTCCATGTCCGACCATGTCCGGTTCCACGCTGACGACTCCGCCCTGTTCAGGCGCCTGAAACTGCGCGCCAGACTGCTGGATGCGCTGCGCTCGTACTTCAGGGGCCTGGGCTTCCTGGAAGTCGATACCCCCATCGTGTGTACGTCCCCGGGTGTCGAACCTCATCTGGCAGCCCTCACCACCACGGTCTGCGGACATGTGAAGTACC
>JARKOL010000191.1 GCA_029975745.1 Myxococcota bacterium
AGCACGAACGGCACCTGCATCATGCGGGTCGCCGGGGGCATCCCATCGACCGCCATCTGGACATCGCCGTCGGTCCGAAAGTCCGGCACGTCGAACGCCCCGCGGATCGCCACCGACGAAGCCGACAGATCCTGGTCCGGAACCGCGCTGGGCAGATCCGCCGGCGCGTAAAGGATCACGTCCCCGTCACCGTCGCGTTCCAGGGTCACCCCCAGTTGTTCGTCGGCCAGCATCCGATCCCGCGCCGAACGCAGCGACACCGTGCCGTCCCGCGTGGTGAACACGGTGGCCGCGGCCAGGTCGCCGGCGCACAGCGGGACCGGCAACGACGCCAGGCAGCCATCCAGCGACGCCAGTGCCGCCGACGCGGCCGTGGCCCGATCGGCGGGCAGGTCGTCAGGCACCGCCGTCCAGCCAATCGCCGCGCGGAAATGGGGATGGGCCTCGATCGGCACGTCGTTGGCACCCCGCAACTGGCGCGTCACGAACGCCACGTACGTCTGCCCGGCCTGAAGCGGCAGGAAGGGCCGCAGGACCACCAGCCCCTTCACGCCACCCTCGGCATCGACCGCCTCGACATCGACGAACGCGGGGACCGGAGCGCCGCAGGTTCCGGTGGCCTTGTCCAGGGGAACCAGGAAGGCCGGTCCGGGCTCCGCGTCGGGCGGCGAGGCCACGGCGACTCCCGGGTCCAGTTCCGCCGTGAACGGGAACACGATGGCCCCGAAGATCGAAAAGCCGTCGATCCGCCCCAGCACGGCACCGGCGTCCAGAAGCGCGCCCATGAATTCGACGGCCGCCGACACGGGCGTCACGACGTCGGGCCCGACGTCCAGGGCGCGACCGCTGGGCGTATCCCCGGCCCGGGTGTACAGGTCGAACGGAAAGGGCGTCGAGGGTCCGGCGGCCGTCAGGCGGAACAGTGCCACCGGCGCGTCGGGATCCGGCGGGGACGCCTGGGGCGCCAGCAGGCAGACCGGGGCCGACCCGTCCGGATCCGCATCCGGGGCCTCGCCGGGGTCCGGGGTCACCTCGCCCGCGATGTCCGGCGTCTGCCCGGGATCGGTCGGTACCGAGTCATCGGAAGTCACCGCCGCATCCGGCTGGACGCCGGGGTCGGCGCCCGCATCCGCCGCACCCCCGGACCCGCAGCCCGCGCAAGCCAGAACCATGCAGAGGCAAAGGACGAATCCCGACGAAACACGCATGGGGACACCTCCTTGCACGATGTTCCCGACCCGACGCTGTTTCGTCAAGGTACGAAAACCCGGCGGATGCCGTAGGGCAGCATGGGGGGGAAGCGTGACAACCACGAGTTCGGAAGCGCCGTTCAGGAGGCGGGACGCCCGAACGTGCGCTCGTACATCCGGTAGTGGGCCGGAGCCATGCCCATCGCGTCATAGACGGCCTGGGCGACGCGGTTGTCGTGGGCCACGTACAACCGCAGGCCCACCACGTCCCCCCGGGCCCGGGCACGCGCCTCGACCTCGCGGTGCAGCGCGCCGTACACGCCCCGACCGCGAGCGTCCGGGCGCACGTACACGCTCTGGATCCACCAGAACCAGCCGTTTCGCCAGTCGCTCCATTCGGTCGTGATCGAGATCTGGCCGGCCGGCACCCCGTGCTCGTCCCGAACCACCAGATAGACCCCCCTGGCGGGATCCGTCAGCATCGCATGCAGCCCGGCACGCACCGTCGCCTCGTCCAGTTCCAGGCCCTCGGTCTCGCGGGCGATGGCGCGATTGAAGCGCACCAGGGTTTCCAGATCGTCCAGGGTCGCCGGCTCCAGCCGCCACCCGCCCGGCAGCCCGCCCTTCGCATCGCCTCTTGTTCCCGGCTGCTGCATCGCGTCCTCCCCCATGCCCGAATGGTGCCCGCCGAATCTTCGCCGATCCGCTGCTGCCAAGACAACCTCCAAGGCTCCGGGTTGGGAGTCGCTGGCCATTTCAGAAAACGCAATCAAATGCCAGAGTCGGTGCCATCTGGACCCTTGACAATGCCTCTGCAGGCAGGCTAAACGGAGTTCAACTCGTCACGCAGGTGCATCCAATGTCCAGGACACTTCCGCGCATTCTTCTTGCGGTCGGGCTGGCTGGCGCTGTGTTTGCGGCATCCTCGTGCGCCCACTACACCATGATCAATGCGTTCCAGGTGAAACTCCGACCAGGCTCGCGAATCGGCCTGGTGATGTGGGACAACGTCAACGGGTTCGGTTCGATGAATCAGCGCGCGATGGAAGGCTATCTTTCGGGCGCCCTGACCATTCGAGGCTTTTCCGTGACCGCTCTAAGCAACGAGTTCATGCTTGGGGAAGCCCTGCGATCGCGCCTGATTCCCGAGGGCTCCTTCTCTGGAAGGGCCGCCGTTGTGGAGGGACTGCGGCAAGGGGGCGAAATCCAGGGGGATACCCAACTGATGTCCGAGGTCATTTCCTCCCTGGAAACGGACGATGCGATTGCCCGCCTGAAGTCGTTGCGACTGATGAAGGCCACCTTCCTGGAAGGGCGACAGATCGAGTACATCCTGGCGGTCGAGCGCTTCGCCGAATTCGGCTTCTCCGTGTACCTCATCGATACCAAGAACGATGTTGTCGTCAACACATTGACCGCCCATGGCAACGTCCAGGGGTTCGAAGAGGTCATGGGAAGCATTCCGGCCCTGGGCCGAACGACGGGCAGCAGCGAGCCGTACACGCACGAGCTCCGGCTGGCCAGCTATATCGCGGGTCTTCTTTGAACAACGCAGGAGGTTGAATCATGCGATACCTCTTGCCTGTCTGTTGCCTGATGCTCGCCGTCGCCCTGGTTGGCACGGCATCCGCCCAGACGCCGGAGCCCGGCCTGTCCTGGGGTGCCGGCGCGGAGAACGAGTCCCCCACCGGCGGAACCCGACTCCGCTGGGGTCCCTCGGGTTCCTCCAGACTGGTCCCGAAGAATGCCCCCCTTCGCATGGGTCCGCCCCTTCCGCGCCCCTCATCGAGCCTGCTGCCAACCAGCGAACAGATCGCGTCCACGATAGGCGCCGAGTACATCGAGTGGTTCGGCATGAACCTTGGCGGGGGGTACGTGCCCCCCTCCTACAGTTTCGGTCGAATCGATCTGCACTTCGCCACGATCAACTGGGCCAACGTCTACTACACGGTTCTCGAGGGCAACATCTTCCCGTTTCTTGGTATGGCGGGCGTCGGGGGACGCCTCGGATGGCGGACGACCTGGGGCAAGGACGAAGTGCGCCTGGGGCTGCGTTGGGGCTTCGCCTTCTGGATGCACGAGGTTGATGACGAAGAATACGACGAAAAGTACGACATTGGTTCGGACATCACGCCCCACATTCAGTACGTGCATCGCTACGCCCGCGGAACGGTAGGCGTGGGGCTGGACGTCCCGATCTACGCCGGCCTTGACAGCGTCGCCGGCGGATTCCACGTCTACTTCCGCTGGTCCGTCTTCTGAGGCGTTGCTTCGAGGCGGCGCTTCCACGACACGCCACCGGATTGACACCCGACCGCGTGCCCGCTACCGTCCGGCCGATGCGTGTCGCCCTTCTCTACCCGCCGCTGTGCGACCCCACGGCCCCGTACCTTTCGGTGCCGTTGCTGGCAGCCTGCCTGCGCCGGGCCGGCATCGACGTTCTGGCGATCGACGCCAACGCCCAGGCCGTCTCGTGGCTGCTGCGCCGCGACACGATGGCAGGGTTCGCCGACCGCGTGCGCGCCCGATTCGCCGAACTGGACGCCCGGCCTTCGCTGGACCTGGCCGGGCAACTGGATCTGGTCCAGACCTTCCAGGCCCTGGACGCCGCCCAGCGGACGCCCGATGCCGTGGACCAGGCCGTCGCGGTCCTGCGCGACCCGGTCCGCTTCTTCGACCCGACCGCTTACGACGCGGCGGTCCGGACGGTCGAGGACGCCCTGGAGGTCGCCGCGGCGGCCTGCGCCCCGCTGCGAATCGACTTCACGTCGTGGCGCACACCATTCTCCCTGCTGGACCCTGACCAGATCCGCCGCGATGCGGCCCCCGACCGCGACCCGTTCCATGCCTGGTACGCCGGGCCGCTGGCCAACCGCCTGCGCGCCTGGAACCCCGGGATCGTCGGCGTGTCGGTGGCCTTCCCGGGACAGGTCCAGGCCGCCTTCGCGATGGCGTATGCGATCCGCGCCGCCCTGCCCCGGGCGTTCCTGGTCTGCGGAGGTCCCGCGATCAGCCAGATCCTGCTGCGCCTGGACCCCAAGCGGATCGACGACGTCCTGGGTCCCTTCGACTGCGCCGTCGCGGGCGAAGGCGAAGACGCACTGATCGATCTGGTGCGTGCCGCCGAGGCCGGCGATCGGCCGCGGGAGCGCCTGATCACGACCGGCGTCCAGGACCTGGCCGACCTGCCGGCACCGGACTTCACGGACCTGGTCCCCGGCCCCTACCTGTCCCCCGAACCCGTGCTGCCCTACGACGCGGCGCGCGGGTGCTACTGGGGCCGGTGCGCCTTCTGCCACTACGGCCCGGTCGCCCAGGGCACCGCGCGCTATCGCGAGCGGCCGGCGGCAACGGCGGCAGCGCACCTGCGCGACCTGTCCACGCGACACGGCGCCCGCCTGTTCTACCTGTCCGAGGACACGCTTTCCCCGCGGGGCGCCAAGGCGCTGGCGGCGGCCTTGGGCGACGCGGGGGGCGGCATCCGCTGGGCCACCGACATCCGACCCGAACCGTCGCTGGACGACGCGACCTGCCGGGCGCTGGCGGCCGGCGGGCTGCTGGCGGTGTCGGTCGGCGTCGAGTCCGCGAACCCGCGCGTGCTGGCGTGCATCGACAAGGGCGTCCGGGTCGATCAGGTCGAGGCCGCGGTCCGGGCGCTGGCCCACGCCGGGATTGCCGTCGAGGCCATGGCCTTCACCGGCTTCCCGGGCGAGACGACCGCCGAGGCGCTGGACACCATTCGCTGGCTGGGCCGGATGCGGCCGGCGCTGTCGCTGTTCATCTGCGGCGAATTCGCGCTGACCCACGGTTCGCGCGTTGCCCGCGAACCGGCTTCGTTCGGCATCGACGAGGTCTGGGGGGTTGGCGGCGACGTGCTGCGGTCGGGCCTGTTCTGGCGGGGGCGGACACCGGGTCCCGACCAGCGGGTCGATGAAGCGGTCGAACGACTTTCCCGACGATGGCGACTGCGGTCGTACCCCTGGGCCGGCTCGCTGTCCACCGCCCACACGCTGCTGTGGTACGACCGGGACGGCCCGGCGGTGTTCAAGGGGTGGCCGCGGGCCGGGTCGGCGCGGGCGGTCGCGTCGTCAGCGGACGCTTCGAAGGGTATGGGCGGGGCCGGGCCTGCGGGCGCACCGCCGGCGGCGCCCCCCGTTGCCTCCGGGCTGGCGCGCCTGCCGACACCCCGCGTTCCGCGCATCCGTCCCCGCTACGACGTCGCGCGAATCGCCGAACAGGCCGCCGACGCGGACGCCGCGATCTGGAACGAACTGGTCAACGAACGCCGCCAGGTGTCCGAGGCCGCCTGGCAGTCCCTGGCCGCCCGCATCCCAAGGGTGCGACCGCGACCGGGCCGCGGTAGGTAGGCCCGACCCCCTATCGAACCAGTGCCCCCGCATCGACCAGGAACGGCTGGTCCGCCCGGGCGGCCTTGCCGGTGAAGCCGGCCCGGGACACCACGGCGCTGGTGCATTCCATGCCGGCCAGGCCGCGGTCGAGCGCCACGCGCCGGCGCAGGTCCGCAAGCACGGCAACATCGACCGGCGCCCGGGTCCACTTGATCTCCAGAACGAAGGCCCGCGTGCGTTCGGCGTCCAGGTACACCGCGTCGAACTCGGGGCCGTCCCCCCAGTGGCGACCGGCGTAGGCCACCGGAAACGGGATGACATCCGCGCACGAACGACGGAACAGATCGCGCACGACGGGCTCCGCCGCCAGCGGCAGGCGACGGTCCAGGGCCGCCTTGACGTCCGGCCAGGCCAGGTCGATGTCGCCGGTTTCCAGGAGGTTGCGGAACGGATGCACCAGCGCGAACCAGGTCGCCGTGAACGGGTCGGCCACCCGGTACAGCCCCTTGCGGCTCTTGTCGGGATGCCGTTCCAACACCGGCACCTCCCGCTCGACCAGGCCAAGGTCGCCCAGGATGCCCAGGTAGCGGGTCAGGTTCGCCCGATCCAGCCCGACCTTGGACGAAATCTCGCCGAACCTTCGGGCGCCGCCCGCGATGGCGGCCAGGATCGCGGCGTACACGCGCGGCTCGCGAAGTTCCTCGCGCAGCAGGAAGGGAACCTCCTCGTACAGGGGTTCGCCACGCGCCAGAACGTGGCGCTGCAGGTTCCTGTCCAGGCCGGCGCCGGGGTCCAGGCGCTGCAGGTAGCCCGGGACGCCCCCGAACACCGCAGCCAATTCCACCAGTTCCGCAGCCGGCATCGCGAACGCGGCGGCCAGCGCCCCGGTCGGCAGCGGCCCCAGGCGCATCTGGCCCGTGCGGCGACCGAACAGGGGCGCGGTCGGCGACAGGAACGTGGATTCCATGACCGATATCGATGAACCGCACAGGATCAGCTTCAGGTCGCTGCGCGACAGCGTCGAATCCCAGGCGGCCTGGAGCAGGCCCGGCAGGGACGGATCGCTTTCGGCGAGGTACGGGAACTCGTCCAACACCAGGACGTGTCGCCCGCGCAAGGACCCAAGAAACGCCAGAAGCGCCTCGGTGCCCGCAAGCGGCTGCACCCCCAGCAGGGGTTGGTCCCAGGTGCGCGCCAACGTGGCGGACAACCGGCCCAGTTCCTCGTGCAGGGTCGAGCGCGTCCCCACATGGTAGGCGGCCAGGGGCCGGCCTTCGAGGGCGCGCCTGATCAGTTCGGTCTTGCCGACGCGACGACGACCGTACAACACCAGAAGGCCCGCACCCGGCCGATCGAGGTGATCCCCCAGCAGCGCCAGTTCATCTTCGCGATCGATGAAGTCCATCTTGCGGCCCTCTGGAATCAAGATGTAGCACGATTTTCAGAATCACTCTACACCTTAATCAACCCACCGCGCGATGTCGGCCGGCATTGCGGCGTGAAGGCTCCCCGCAGTTCGCGGCATCCTTGCGTCCGGCAGAGCCCGGGAACGAACCCAAGTTCGATGCGTTCGTTTCGATTGGCGCCGGGGGCGGGACTCGAACCCGCACGGCCATGCGGCCTGGGGATTTTAAGTCCCCTGTGTCTGCCGTTCCACCACCCCGGCGAACCCCCGCGGGTCACGTGTCCGCTGTATTAGCACATTCGACACAAGCGTCCCAGGCCTCCCAGGGCCCGGCGCCCCGAACCGAATCTGAAGTACAATCCCCCCATGATTGGCAGGCCCGGCTTGAAGCACGTCGTCAAGTTCAACCAGTACAGCGTCCTGTTCCAGGCCCTGGGGACCATCTTCGGCGCCGCGATGTTCCTGCTGTTCGGAACGGCGCTGGGAAACGTCGGCCTGCTGAACATGATGCTCATCATGGTGCTGGGGCACGTCGTCACCGGCGCCGTGGCCTACACCACGTCCGAACTGGCATCGAACAAGCGCCTGGGCGGCGGCGGCGAATACGCCATGGCCAAGGCGACCCACGGCACCCACCTGAGCGCCGGCATCGGCCTGTCCCTGTTCGTGGCCCAGACCATCTCGATCACGTTCTACGCCATCGCCCTGGCAATCGGCCTGGAACCCCTGGTCCAATGGATCGCGGGCCACTTCGGGTACATCGTCACGGACCTGCGCTTCGTGTCGCTGGGGCTGATCCTTGGAGTCCTGGTGCTGAACATGATGGGCGGCGACATCACCGTCCGGTTCCTGGTGCCCATCGTCGCCGTGCTGGGCCTGGCGGTGCTGTCGTTCTTCGTCGGGGTCTATGTCCACAACGACTTCTCGCTGCCCTTCGACCGGCTGGACTGGACCGCCCACATCCCCGACGGCATGCCGTTCTGGGCCGCGTTCGCGCTGGTGTTTCCCGCGTTCACCGGCAACACGATGGGCATCGGTCTGTCGGGCGAACTGAAGAACCCCCAGCGCGAGATTCCCTGGGGCACCAAGCGCGCCACATTGATCTCGTTCGTCGTGTACAGCCTGATCGCCCTCTTCCTGGCACTGGCGGCCTCCCCCGACGAACTCGTGGGCGACCAGTTGGTCATGGCGCGCTTCTCGATCTGGCCCCCGCTGATCACCATCGGACTGGTGGTCGGGTCGCTGTCCAGCCTGATCGGATCGATGCTGGTGGCCCCCCGCACGCTCCAGGCGATGGGCGAGGACGGGATCGTCCCGATGCGCCGCGTGCTGGGAGCGCTGTGGGGACGCAAGCGCGAACCGGTACCGGCGCTGCTGCTGTCCACGACAATCGCGGTGTGGCTGGTGTTCCTGGCCGACCTCGAGATCATCGCGGCGTTCGTCACGATGTTCTTCCTGATCACCTACATGGCGGACTGCTCGGCCTCGCTGCTGGAGAACCTGTCCCACAATCCCAGCTACCGCCCCGCCGAGCGTGCCC
>JARKOL010000221.1 GCA_029975745.1 Myxococcota bacterium
GACCACGCCGCCGTCCATCGAAACATCGACGCCGTGCAGGCTGCCGGTCAATCCCAGGACGCGATCGTTCCAGGACACGCCCTGGCGTTCGAGCGCCGCGGAGTCCAGGCCGACCGCCACCACGCGGCGGGCGCCATCGGACGTGGCGGCCGCGGCGACGGCCCTGAGATCGGCGAACGCGTTGTAGGGACCGGCCACCGTGACCATCCGCCACTTGCCGGCATCGTGCTGCAGGACCGCGCCGCGATCGCCCACGGCCACGATATCCTGGCCGTCCAGGCCGGTGACCGAATACAGCGTCCGGGCCGGACTGACGGTTTCGGTCGTCAACTGCAGTTTCCAGGAAAGGCCGTCGTACAGGACGACCGTCCCGCCGGACCCGACGGCAACCATGCGGCCATCCGGGGCGCGCCAGATGGAGCGCAGCGTCACGCCGGGCCCCGCGATCTGGGTGCGTACCCAGTTGGAGCCATCGCGCTGCAGCAACCCGCCGAATGCCCCCACGACATGCACGCCGCCCGCGGACGATGCCGAGATGCCGAACAGGTCGGAGGTGATGCCGGTCGTCTGCACGCGCCAGGCACCGTCCTTGAAGTTCAGGATCGTGCCCTCGCGGCCCACGAAGAACACGTCGTCCCCGGAAACCGCCCCGACCGCCATCAGGTCCACCTCGACAGGCGGTTCCAGGTCGGTCCAGCCCCGGACATCCAGGCGCCAGGCCGTTCCGCGGGCCCCGGCAACGAACACGGCCTGGTCCGCGCCGGTCACCCCGAACAGGTGGGCGCGAGAAGGCGGAATCGGTGCGGGCAGGAAGTCCCCCCCCACGGACCGCAGCACCAGACCATCGTCGCCCACGGCCCACAGGGCCCCGTCCGGAGCGGCCCACAGGGCGCGGACGTTGCCGACGTTCGTCAGATCGTGGACGTGGAAGTTCACGGGGGGCACGACGGCGTCCGGCCCGGTGTCCTGCTCGGGAAGGTCCGGATCCCCGGCACCCGGGTCCCCGACATCGGTCGTCGTGTCGTTCGAGTCGATGTCCCCGAGGCCCGGGTCCAGCGGTCCCCCGGGATCATGCGGGGGCGTATCGCCCGGCCCCGGGTCGGAGGGCCCGACGACATCGACACCGATGTCCGGGATGTCCACCCCATCGCCGCCACAGCCGGCAAGGACGAGCCCCAGGCCCAGCAGCAGAACGGCAGTTCTTGGACCGGGAACCCCCACGACACGCCCCCCGGAAGCGAACCCGCTCATTCTAGCGGGAATCGGCCGCGGGCACCAACGCGGCGGATTCCGGGCGCGCGGGGACGGTCAATGGAAGTTCCGCCCGTCGTGGCGCACGGCGCCGACCAGCGCCCGACATCGCTCGACGCGCACGGTGACCACGCCCTCGCGATTCTGGACCGGTCCCTCGACCCACAGAAACGGCTCGGTCGATAGGATCGCCCGGTGATCGCGAAACCGATCCGGCGTCACCGCCAGATTGACCAGCCCCGTCTCGTCCTCCAGCGTCAGGAACACGAAGCCCTTGGCCGTCCTGGGGCGCTGCCGCACAATCACCATGCCCGCCACGCGCACCGTTCGTCCGTCGGGCATCGCCGGAACGTCCGTCGCCCGGATCGCGCCGGTTCGTTGCAGCTCCGCCCGCAGCAATGCCACCGGATGGGGCCCCGTCGTCAGTCCCAGCCCGTCGAAGTCCGCCTGGACCTGGGCCGCGACGTCCATCGGCGGCACGGCCGGGTCCGGCGCGTCCGGCACCGTGCCCGCCAGCAGGCCCCGATCCGCGTCCAGGGCCAGCGCCTGCCACATCGCGTCGCGCCGCGAGGGCCCCAGCGCTCCGACACGGGCCAGCGCGCACAGCTCGGCGGCCGAGGCCCCCGCCCTGCGCCCCAGGTCGGTCACGCCCCGGAACGGGGCACGGCCCCGCTGATCCACCAGGGCATCCCCGGTGCGCCGGGACAGCCCCTTGACGTACTTCAGCCCCAGCCGGACGGCCAGAGGCGACCGGAACGCCGGCTCGTCCGCCGGTTCGAGCGTGCATGCCCACGCCGACCGCAGGGCATCGACCGGATGCACCGGCACGCCGTGACGCCGGGCGTCCTGCACCAGGGTCGAGGGGTGGTAGAACCCCATGGGCCACTGGTTCAGCAGCGCCGCGAAGAATGCCGCCGGGTAGTGTACCTTCAGCCACGCCGACGCGTAGGCGATCAGGGCGAACGAGGCCGCGTGGCTCTCGGGAAACCCGTACAGCGCGAAGGACGCGATCGACTGGACGATCCGCTCGCGCGCCTGGGGCCCGATGCCCCGAGCCGCCATGCCCTGGTGCAGCCGGTCGATCAGCGCCTGCATGCGCGCCCGGGACCGCCGCGACCCCATCGCGCGGCGCAGTTCCTCGGCCTGGCCGCCCGAGAACCCCGCGACGGCCATGGCCATGCGCATCAACTGTTCCTGGAACAGGGGAACGCCCAGGGTGCGCCCCAGGATCGGCTCCAGGCACGGGTGGTCGAACACCACGGGCTCGCGACCGGCACGACGCGCCAGGTAGGGATGAACCATCTTGCCGACGATGAGGCCCGGCCGGATCAAGGCGACCTCGACGACCAGATCGTAGAAGCGTTCGGGCCGCATCCGGGGCAAGGTCGCCATCTGGGCACGCGACTCGATCTGGAACACCCCGACCGTGTCGGCGCGCCGCAGCATGGCATAGACCGCCGGATCGTCCGGAGGCAGATGCGCCAGGTCCACCTGGGTCCCCTGGTGGGTGCGAATCAGGCCCAGGGT
>JARKOL010000239.1 GCA_029975745.1 Myxococcota bacterium
GGTACGAGCCAGCGCCGTGCCATCCTCCAGGGCGCCCAGAAGCGTGACGCACACCGAGCACGGCAGCCCGTTGTGTTCCCCAGGCGCCGGCATCTGGTGCGTCGCCACCTCCAGGCGCATCCCGAGCTCGCCCGCGCGAAACAGCGCCCGCCGCAGACAATCCGACCCCCGAGGGATGGCAATCACGGCCGTCAGGGTCAGGTGGCCGTGCAGCACCGACTGGCCCAGGTCCACCAGCCGCGCCCCTTCCTCGGCGAACACGGTCGTCAGCGCCGACGTGATTCCGGGTCGGTCGGGACCGGTCACATGCAACGCAATCAGGTCCTTGGGTTGTTCATCCTTCATGACGCGACACCCCCCAGCACATGCCCGCGACAACACCTGGGCAGGGTCCCCGCAGGCACCAACCCCACGAGAGCCCTGGATTTGGCGCGAAGTGTAGGGGAATCCAGGAAATTACGCCACGCACCCGCCCCGAAGACACGAACGACGGCAACTTGACACAGACACGTCCTTCAACCAGACTGGTCGGGTCACAATTGTAACTCGATACTCCCCTCGAACGCGCGTGGGGAACGTCCAGGAGGAGCCATGAAACGTCTTCAGTGGATTGTGGTGCTTGCGGTTGCGCTGGGGCTGGGAACGGTCGCGTGCGACGGCGGGGACGGGGTAACGCTCGACCTCAACATTCTGAATGACGTCCTCGACCCCGGCTCGTCCGATCCGGGGGGTTCGGACCCAGGGGGGACGGACATCCCGCGCGACCCGAACGTGCCGGAGGATCCCGGGCCCGGGGACCCCGGTCCTGAGGATGTGGAACCGACCGACACCCCCCCCGCGGATTCTGGAACGACCGATGCCGCCGAGGACCCGGGTACGGACACGGCCGAGCCCGAGAACCCCTGCGGCCCTGTGTTGAATCCCGAGTGCAGGGCGGCCTTCTGCGACGATGGCGACCCAGACACGATCAAGGATGCCTGTCGCTGGACGGTCTCGGACGAAGGGAAGGACGTCTGTGCCTGCGTCGGCGAGTCGCTGGTGTTCGAGACGTGTTCTTCGGCGCTGAATCCGGAGTGCAAGCCCGCCGAGTGCCGGCTGGACAGCGGCGCCTGGGGCTGGTGCGGCCAGGAGGACGAAGACCCGTGCGGATGCGCCCAGGAGGGCGCGGACAAGAACCCGTGCGGCGACGTCCTGAATCCGATGTGTCTGGTGGCGGATTGCCTGCTGCCCGATGGCACGATCGGGGAGTGCGGCCTGTTCGTGAACGTCTGCGCCTGCCGAGTGATCGAGCCGGACGACGACCCCTGCCACAAGATCGCGAACCCGACCTGCGAGATGATTCCTTGCGACGATGGAAACGCCGCGACAGTCGATGATGCGTGCCAGTGGCTGGCCGCCGGGGACGGCAAGGAGTACTGCGGATGCGCCGGCCTGACGCTGGTGGACCCGTGCAGCGACATCCTGAATCCCGCATGCCGGGAAGTCGCGTGCGACGACGGCAATCCGAAGACGGCCGGCGACCGCTGCGTGACGTCCGGCGAGAAGTGCTCCTGCGAGGGCGTGCCGATCGAGGACCCCTGTGCCGAGGCCCTGAACCCGACGTGCGCAGCCACCCCGTGCGACGACGGCAACCCCAAGTCCGTGGACGACGCCTGCGTGACCGTGGGCGATACCTGCCTCTGCGTGGGAACACCGGCCAGCGACCCGTGCGGCGACATCCTGAACCCGGCCTGCTCCTCGACCTCCTGTGACGACGGCAACCCCAAGACGCTGGACGATCGCTGCGCCCTTGATGGCGACGACTGCGTGTGCAAGGGCACGCCGGCCACCAATCCGTGCGGCAGCATCCTGAATCCGATGTGCCTGCCGAACCGCTGCGACGACGGCAGCGCCGGCACCTCCAACGACCAGTGCGTCCTGACTGCGGACTTGAAGTGCGTCTGCCAGGGAACCCCCATCATCGACCCCTGCGACGACGTGCTGAATCCGTCGTGCAAACAGGTGTTGTGCGATGACGGGGACCCCCGCACCACCAACGACCGCTGCGTCGGCAACGCTACCGGCGGCTGCGGATGCACCGGCGTGCCCATCGATGATCCGTGTGGCGACGTCCTGAATCCCGAGTGCAAGCAGGTGCTCTGCGACGATGGCAATCCGTTCACGGCCAACGATCGGTGCATCTTCCTGGGACGCCTGTGCCGATGCATCGGCACCGCCATCGAGGACCCCTGCCACGACCTGCTGAACCCGAAGTGCGCCCCCAGTCTGTGTGATGACGGCAACCCGAGCTCCCTGAACGATCGGTGCGAGCAGGTCGGCGACAAGTGCCAGTGCGTCGGGACGCCCATCGTCGATCCGTGCAGCGACTTCCTGAACCCCAGTTGCAAGCCGGTCCTGTGCGATGACGGAAACGCAACCACGGTCGGGGACAAGTGCGTGCTGGGCAAGACCGGATGCGACTGCGTGGGAACGCCTGTCACGGATCCCTGCCATGAACTGCTGAATCCGACCTGCCGCGCCGTGTTGTGCGATGATGGGGACCCCGCAACGATCAACGACAAGTGCGTCTTCACGGGACGCGACTGCCGCTGCGCCGGAACGCCGGTGACCGACCCGTGCCACGACCTGCTCAACCCCTCGTGCAAACCCGCGCTGTGCGATGACGGGGACCCCAAGACCGTCAACGACCAGTGCGTCCTGGACAAGGTCCTGGGCTGTGGCTGCGCCGGCACCCCGATCACCGACCCGTGCCACGACGTGCTCAACCCCTCGTGCAAACCCGCGCTGTGCGACGACGGGGAGCCGACGACACTCAACGACCGATGCGTCCTGGACAAACTTCTGGGTTGCGGGTGCGCCGGCACCCCCATCAGCGACCCGTGCCACGAAGTGCTGAATCCGAGGTGCGAGCCTGCCCGCTGTGATGACGGGGACCCCGCCACCAGCGGAGACATCTGCGTCCTGTCGGACAAGGGCTGCCTCTGTGCGGGCACCCCGCCGGACCCCTGTGGCGAGGTGCTGAACCCGAAGTGCGAGCCGGGCAAGTGCCTGATGAAGGACGACCTGGTGGGTCTGTGCGCCTTCGTCCCGAAGGTCGGATGCCTCTGCGCGCCGATCCCGGAGTGCGTGACCGACGCGGATTGCCTGCTGCTTCCCTGGGACATCAAGTGCAGCGGTCACTGGGACTGCGTCAACGGGGCGTGCCAGGCGGTGTGCGCCGGTTCCTGCGGCAACAAGACGTGCGAACCGGCCGCGGGAGAAACC
>JARKOL010000252.1 GCA_029975745.1 Myxococcota bacterium
CCACCATGGCCGTCACGGGCTTCGTTCTGGTCGGTGTCGGCCACCTGGGCGCCGCCATCGTCCTGGGATTTCTGGGGCGGTCCTTCAGCATCCTGCCCGAAGCGCGGAAGCTGGTCACCCGCGGCCCCTACGCCTGGGTCCGCCATCCGCTGTACGCGGTCGAGTTGTTCGCGGTGGCCGGCGTCGCGATGCAGGCATGGAACTGGCTGACGGCGATCGTGGTCGCCTTGCAACTGCTGGTCATGCTGGCGCGAATGCGCTTCGAGGAGCAGGTCCTGGAGGCCGAGTTCCCGGAGTACGCGGACTATCGCAAGCGGACGAAGCGCCTGATTCCGGGAATCTGGTAGGCCCGCCCCTACTCGTACACCTTTTCGTCCTGATCGAACGCGTGCTCGGCGTCCGGTTCCGGATCGCGCACCGCGGCCGCGTGACGGGCGTATTCCTTGTACCACTCGGTCTGGACAATCAGGGCCATGATCTCGTTCGTGCCGGTCCAGATGGACGCCAGCGACAGGTCCCGAACGATCCGTTCCACCGGGTACACGTTCGTGTAGCCGATGCCGCCCATCACCTGCATCGCGTTGCGCGCGGCCTGCTGGCACGACGAGGTGACGAACTTCTTCGTCTCGCTGACGAATCGCCTGACGCGGTTCGGGTCGTCCCCGGCATCGACCGCGCAGGCCGTGGTGAAGACCAGAGACCGGCTGGCGTCCAGCAGCGTCACCGCATCCGCCACCTGGAACCCGACCCCCTGGAAGTCCTTGATCGGCTGCCCGAACGCCTTGCGCTTGGACGTGTAGCGCGTCGCCAGTTCCACCGCGGGGCGGGCCGCGCCGATGGTCATCGCCGCGGTCCCCAGGCGCTCGGGGATCATCATCGGATAGAACACGTCCACGGCGCGATCGACGCCCCCCAGCACGTTGGCGTCGGGCACGAACACGTCGTGGAACATCACCCGCGCCGTGCCCCCACCACGACACCCCATCAGTCCGTACAGGTAGTTGCTGGTGACCCCCGGCCCGCGCTCGACCAGGAAGCACGTCATCCCCTTGTGCGGCGGCACGTCCGGGTTGGTGCGCGCATACACCAGAAAGAAGTCCGCCTCGGACCCGCCGACGATGAACCGCTTGGCGCCGTTCAGCACCCATCCGCCGTCGCATTTCGTGGCCTTGGACGCCGCGCCAAAGAAGTCGGACCCGCCGCGGGGCTCGGTCAGACACTCGGCCGCGAACCTGCGTCCCGCCAGCAGCGGGCGGACGAAGCGCTCCTTCTGGTCGTCCGTTCCCAGACTGACGATGGCGTCGCAGACCAGTTCGGCCCCCACGCCGAACACGCAGGCGAAGATGTAGCCCAGGACGCCGACCTCCTCCATCGCCATGCACGAATCGACCCACTTCAGGCCGCGGCCTCCCAGGGCCACGGGGTAGCGCGGCCCCAGCAGGTTCAGGCGGCCGGCCTCCTGCAGGAACTCCTTCGGAAACTGGACCTCGTCGCGGTCCATGGCCAGGATCAGGTCCCGTGGAACCGACTTGACGAAGGCGCGCAGTTCGTCGCGATGGGCCCGCTGGGCCGGGGTCATCAGATGCTCGAACATCGGACGGCTCGCGTGAAAGACGAGCGATCATATCCTGGATGGGGCAGGGCAGGGGCGGCTATTCGGCGCGGGCGGCAACCTCGGAGACGAACGCCTCGGGTCCCAGCGGACGGCCCGTGGCGTCGGCAACGAATCGTTCCCACGGGATCCGCATTCCCGGCGCGAACACCGACTCGATCAGCGTGCGCCCCACCTCGGGGTGTCCCGAGTACGACATGGCCCACGTCGGCCCGACGTGTCCGACCTTCTTCGCCAACGTCGCCCGCAACTGCGCGGCGAACAGCTCGCCCAGCAGGTAGTTGTGGTAGTACACCGGCGCGATCGTGAAGTGGGGCTTGGCCGCCCAGTCCGGCAGGTCGCGGGCGGGCGGACGCTTCAGCAACTGAAGCCGTTCGACCGTGTCCCACCACAGGGCATTCAGGTCCTGGTCCGGGTTTTCGTACATCGCCCGCTCGAACGAGAACATCACCATCGCCCACCGGGCGAAGATCAACTGTTCGCGTCGGCGCTGCTCCAGGATGGCCGGCCGCACCTTCGACACCGCGGCCGGGTCGGCCCCGACGCGCTCGATCAGCCACGTCGGGTTCTTGGCCAGCGCGCCCATCAGCATGGCGATGGCCTCGGTCGTGAAGATGTGCGCCGCCTCGCGCAGGTTGAAGGGCAGGGTGCGATCGATGTACTTGTAGTACACCGCGTGGCCGGACTCGTGGAGCATCGTGTCCATCCAGTCCGCGGTGGGCTTGATGTTCAGCAGCATCCGCACGTCGGCGCCGCGGTCGATCGTGATGCAGAACGCGTGCTGGTCCTTGCCCTCGCGCTCGTAGAAATCGCTGTTCGCGACGATATCGTCGAACTCCATGCCCAGGTCCGCGAAGAACACCCGCGCCAGCTCGACGATGTCCTCCCGGGTCTTGCCCTGATAGAACACGTCCAGATCGACGGCCTCGTTCGGGGGCGCGTCCTGGAAGAAGGGATTGTCGTAGTGCCAGGGCATCATCCGGGCCGCGGGAATCCCGAACCGACGCGACAGTTCGGCATCCAGTTCAGCCTTCATCGCCCGAAACGGCTGGTCCGTCGCCTTTTCCAGCGCGTCGAACAGGGCGATCAGCGTCCCGGGGTCGTGCTCCTGGCCGCGCACCTTCATGTCCCAGTAGTTCGCGAATCCCATCCGACGGGCCGCCTCGTTGCGCAGCCGTGCCAGTTCGACCAGCGGGGTGCCCACCTGGGCCCCGACCTGCTTCAACGCCTCCCAGATCGCCTGGCGCCTGGCCGAATCGGTTTCCTTGGCCAGCCGCTCCAGCAGGTCGTTGTTCGACCAGGTGCGACCCTCCAGCGTCGCGCGGAACGTGTTGAACGTCTGCTCGATCTCGCTGGACTTCTTGACCATGGCGGCCAGGACGTCGCGGGGCAACTGGTTTTCCTGGTAGGCCAGCAGCGCCACCTCCAGCGAGCGCCGGTCCAGTTCGGGCAGTCGATCGCCCGCCTTCAGCAGCCGCTGGATCTGGGCGTACCGCTGGGCATCGCTATGGTGCGTCCGCAGCGCCAGGTCCGCCGCGGCGTAGGCGTCGAAGTCCTCCTTGACGCCGCTGTTCGCGGCACGCCAGTAGGCGGTCGTCGCGGCCTTTTCCAGGTCCGCGGTCACGGTCGAATACCACTGGACGAACGCACGCGCTTCGGTCACGGGATCCTCCGCGGTCGCAGCCGTGTCGGACACGCCGGCGCCGCCGCAAGCGACCAGGAAGGTCGCGGCCACCAGACAGGAAACGGAAGTTCGCATTGGATCACCTCGCGAAGGGACGGCCGATTGTAGCGGATGACGGCAGTCGAAGCGATGCCACAAGGGGGCATTCGGGGGCCAGAGCCCGTCCCTGAGCCCGGGGATGATGTTCCTCCCGGGCCTGAGGATGGCCCTCCCGGGCCAGGGGATGTTCCTGGCCGCAAATTTGCGGGCTGCGGCGTGGCCGCAGCACTCCAGGGACGCTTCGCGTCAAGAGCCGAAGGCCATGGAGTGCGCCGGCCCCGCCGGCGCCCCGCCCCCCGCCCCCGTCCCCCCCCCCGCCCCCGCCCCTACACCCGCCCCTGTCCCTACACCCGCCCCCGTCCCTACACCCGCCCCTGTCCCTACACCCGCCCCTGTCCCTGTCCCTGTCCCTGCCCCCACCCCTGTCCCCACCCCTGTCCCCATCAACTCCCCGAGTCCGCCTAGAACAGTCCGGTGATCTCGCCATCGTCGTCGATGTCGATGCGCTCGGCCGCGGGCACCTTCGGCAGGCCGGGCATCGTCATGATCTGGCCGCAGATGGCCACGACGAACCCGGCACCCGCGGACAACCGGACCTCGCGGACGGCGATCCGGAATCCGGTCGGACGCCCCTTCCTGGCCGGGTCGTCGGAAAGGGACAGCGGGGTCTTCGCCATGCACACCGGCAACGTGCCGTGGCCCGACGCCTCCAGCGCCGCGATCTCGCGCTCCACGCCCTCGACGAAGTCCACCCCGTCCGCGCCATAGACCGTGCGCGCCAGGGTCTGGATCTTGGTCGCCAGCGGGGCGTCCATGGGGTAGCGCGGCACGAAATGGCGAGGCTCGCCCGACAGCGCGTCCAGCACCCGATCGGCCAGATCCAGCCCCCCTTCGCCGCCTCGGGCGAACACGTCGGACACGACCGTGGGCACCCCCCGATCGGCAGCGGCCTGGGCGACCAGGGCCAGCTCGGTGTCCGTGTCGGTGCCGAAGCGATTGATGGACACGACGACGGGAAGCCCGAACGCCGCCAGGTTGTCCAGATGTGCCTCCAGGTTCGGCAGGCCGGCCTCCAGCGCTGCGCGATCCGGCGTTCCCAGGGCGTCCCGGGCCGCGCCACCCTGGAACTTCAAGCTGCGAACGGTCGTGACCAGGACCACGGCCGCAGGGTCCAGCCCGGCCTGGCGCGACACGATGTCGAAGAACTTCTCGGCCCCCAGATCGCTGGCAAAACCCGCCTCGACGACAACGATGTCGGCCAGTTTCAGCGCCGCCCGGGTCGCGACCACCGAACTGGTTCCGTGGGCGATGTTCGCGAAGGGTCCGCCGTGAACGAAGGCCGGGACGTGTTCCAGGGTCTGGACCAGGTTCGGATTCATGGCGTCCTTCAGCAGGGCCGCCATGGCGCCGTGGGCCTTCAGGTCGGCCGCGGTGACCGGCGTCCCGTCGCGCCGCTGTCCGACCACGATCCGCCCCAGGCGCTGCTTCAGGTCATCCAGGGTCGTGGCCAGGCACAGGATCGCCATGACCTCGCTGGACACCGTGATGTCGAATCCGGACTCGCGGGGCACGCCGTCGGGCTTGCCGCCCAGGCCCAGCACGACGTGGCGCAGCGCGCGGTCGTTCATGTCCAGCACCCGCCGCCAGCGCACGGTCCGGGGCTCGATGCCCAGCGCGTTGCCCTGCTGCAGGTGGTTGTCCAGCATCGCCGCCAGCAGGTTGTGCGCCGCCCCGACCGCGTGGATGTCCCCGGTGAAGTGCAGGTTGATCTGCTCCATCGGGACGACCTGGCTGTACCCCCCACCGGCCGCGCCACCCTTGACCCCGAAGCACGGTCCCAGCGACGGCTCGCGCAGGCAGACCATCGCGCGCCGCCCGCGCCGGACCAGCGCCTGGGCCAGCCCGACCGTGGTGGTGGTCTTGCCCTCGCCGGCGGGGGTGGGCGTCGTTGCCGTGACCAGGACCAGCCGGCCATCGGGCCGATCAGCCAGGGTCTTCAGGAATCGCCGGTCCACCTTGGCGATGTGCCGGCCGTAGGGGTGCAGGGCGTCCTCGGGAATCCCCAGGGAACGGCCGATCTCGGCGATCGGTTTCATTCGCGCCTGACGCGCGACCTCCAGGTTGTCGATCATGGTGGCGAACCTCGGCTCCGACGCCGATTCAGCCGGCGCGGGCGGAAAGGATCTGGACGACGACATCGCCGATCCGTCCCAGGTTTTCCTTGCTGGAGGCGCCGATATGAGGCGTCATCAGCACGTTCGGCGCGGACAGCAGGGGACACGACGGGTCCGGCGGATCACTGTACCAGACATCCGTGGCATAGGCGCGCACCTTGCCCGCGGCCAGCGCCGCCGCGAGGTCCGGTTCGACGATCACCTTGCCGCGCCCGGTGTTCACCAGGATCACCCCGTCCTTCATCCGGCTGATGGCGGCCGCGTCAATCATGCCGCGCGTCTGGTCCGTCAGCGGCGTGTGCAGGCTGATGTAATCCGAGCGCGACAGCAGGTCGTCCAGGGAAACCAGCGTGGCGATGGGGTGGGTGGTCAGGAAGGGGTCGAACGCGATCACGTCCATGCCGAACGCCGCCGCCCGCTTCGCGACCTCGCTGCCGATCAGGCCGACGCCGATCAGGCCCAGCGTCTTGCGGAACAACTCGGTCCGCTTGATCTCGTTCTTCAGGAACTTGCCCTCGGTCATGCCGTTGTGAGCCGCGATCAAGTGGTTCGGCACCGCCAGCATCAGGGCCATGGCCAGCTCGGCGACCGCCACCGACGAGGCCTGCGGGGTGTTCAGCACCTCGATCCCGCGCTCGGTGCAGGCCGCCTTGTCCACGTTGTCCAGGCCGACGCCGCCGCGAATCACCAGTTTCAGGTTCGGCGCGCCTTCCAGATATTCGCGCGTGACCTTGGTCTTCGAACGCACCAGGACCACCTCGGCATCGCCAAGGCGCGCGGGATCGGTCCAGACCTCGCCAAACACGGCCAGACGGTCGGGCAGCTTTGCATCGAACGCGTCGGCGATCAGGATCTTCATGACGTCCTCCTTGTAATTCCGGGCATCTTCGGCGCCCGTCGCCTCAACCTAGACGGCCCCGCCGGGAAAGGCAAGAGGAAGACGTCGCAAGCATGACGGTTCCAGGGACGGTGGGCGCCCGTCGCGGCAGGTCCGCAGCTTTCCTAGGCCAGGAACAGCACGATCAACTGCGCCAGGACCACTCGCATCAGCATCGTCAGGGGATAGACGGTCGCGTACGCAATCGAGGGCGAGTCGTTGCCGACCATCTGGGTGGCATAGGCCAGCGCCGGCGGGTCCGTCATGCTGCCCGACAACAGGCCGCACAGCGAGATGTAGTTCAAACGCTTCCAGATCCGCGCCGTGAACCCGACGATCAGCAGGGGCACCAGGGTGATCAACGCCGCCAGGCCCATCCACATCAGCCCGTCGCCGGTGCGCAGGATCTCGACGAACCGCTCGCCGGACTTCAGCCCGACGCATCCCAGGAACAGGGCGATACCGAACTCGCCCAGCAGTTTCTTGGCCGGGTTGGGCAGATACGTCACGAACGGCCCGATGCGCCCGATGCGCCCCAGGATGATGGCCACCAGCAGCGGCCCCCCCGCCAGACCCAGCCGCACCGGCGCCGGCACGCCCGGCATCGCCAGCGGAATGCTGCCCACCAGGACGCCCAGGGAGATGCCCAGGAACACCGACAGGATGTGCGGGCGATCCAGTTCCTGCACCTGGTTGCCCAGATCCTGGGCGGCCAGATCGACCCCCTCCTGGCGCCCGACGACGACCAGGCGGTCCCCCAGTTGCAGCCGCATTCCCCGCGTCGGCGTGAACTCGACGCCGGACCGGACCACGCGGGTGATGGCGACGCCATGGCGGATGTCCAGATCCAGATCGCCCAGCGCCCGCCCGACGTGTTCGGTTCGGGTCACCACCACCCGAGCCACGACGATCGGGGCCGGCATCGCCGGAAGGGCAATCTCGCTGTCGCGACCGACCAGCGTTCGGAAGTTCTCGATGCCACGGTCCGTGCCGACCGCATGCACGACGTCGCCGGTGTGCAGCAGCGTGTCGGGGGTCGGCACCTCCTGGCGGCCTTCACGGAACAGGCGCGACAGGACGACCTTGGAGGCCGTCATGTCCAGGACCTGCTGCACGGTCTTGCCGTCCAGGTTCGGGTTGGTGATCAGGACGTCCTTGGTCAGCAGCGGGGCCACGCGGCCGGTGTTCAGGCGCTCGAATTCCTCGGACTCGCGCACCACATCGACGCGGAAGATGCGGCGCACCAGCAGCATCGTCAGGATGATTCCCAGGATTCCGAACGGATAGGCGACCGCATAGCCCAGCCCGACCATCTGGATGGCGTCCGCGGCCACGCCCACCTCGCCCAGGGCCTGTTGCGCGGCGCCCAGACTGGGGGTGTTGGTGACCGCGCCGGACAGCATCCCCACCGCCGCCGGCAACTCGATGCCGGCCAGGAACGCGATCAACAGCGCGGTCAGGGTCCCGCCCAGCACGATGGCGGCGGCGAACAGGTTCAGCCACAGTCCCTGGCGGCGCAGCGACGACACGAACCCGGGCCCGACCTGAAGACCGACGGCGTACACGAACAGAATCAGGCCGAACTCGCGGATGAACTCCATCAGTTCGAGTTCGATCGTCATCCCGAAGTGGCCGAACGCCAGGCCGGCGAACAGCACGCCACCGACGCCCAGCGACAGGCCGCGAATCCGCACCGCCCCAAGCGCCAGGCCGGTCGCGACAACCAGTGCCAGCACGATGACCGCGTGCGCGATCGAATGCCCCGTGAACAACGCAACGAACCAGTCCATCGTCCTGGACCCCCTCGGTGTACCGCGGCGCGCTGTAACACATAGCGCGGCATCGTCAAGGCGCAATCCACGCCCCCGGCGTCAGATCCCCACGTTCCTCCGATTGGCGAACACCAGGCGCTGCCGGCGCCCCCAGCGACCGCGATACGACCCCAGCGACCACCATGCGACCCGAGTGACGACGATGCGCCCCCGGCGACCATGACGCCCGCAGCGACGGCGACGCGACTCCGGCGCTTGCGCGATGCCCCCGTCCTGTGACACCCTCGCCGGGACCGGAACCCTCCAGGAGGCCCCATGGCCGGACTGCTGACGCCTCTGGACTTCGCGGGACTGCACCTGCGAAACCGCATCGTGATGCCGCCGATGGCCTCTGGCCGTGCCCAGCCGGACGGGCGCCCGACCGACGCGACCGTGGCGTACCACCAGCTTCGCGCCCAGTCGGGCTGCGGGTTGATCATCGTCGAGCACGCCTTCGTCATGCCCGAGGGACGGTTCGGCGAGGGGCAGATCGGCGTCCACGACGACCAGTGTATCGATGGGCTGGCGCGCGTCGCCCAGGGAATCCACGCCGGCGGCGCCGTCGCCTGCCTCCAGTTGTCCCACGCGGGGGCATTGGCATCCGGGGCCACCGAGCCGGTCGGACCGTCGTCGGTCGCCCATCCCCGAGGCCAGGGGCGTGTGCCCCGGGCGCTGGATGTCGCCGGTCTGCGGGACGTGGTTCGGGCGTTCGCCGACGCCGCGGCCCGGGCCCAGACGGCGGGCTTCGACGCGGTCGAGGTGCATGCGGCCCATGGCTTCCTGCTGTCGCAGTTCCTGTCCCCCCTGACGAACCGCCGAACGGACGAATACGGGGGCGATGTCCTGGGGCGTTCCCGGCTTCATGTCGAGGTGTTGCGGGCCGTGCGCGAGCGTCTGGGTCCGCGGACCGCATTGTTCCTGCGCCTGGGCGCGTGCGACGACCTGCCCGATGGGCTGCTTCTTGCGGACGCCTGCGCCGTGGCACCGCGGCTTGTGGATGCCGGGGCGCAGATGCTGGATGTCTCTGGGGGGCTCCAGGGGTCGCGTCCGTCGGAGCGCGAAGGGCAGGGCTACTTCCGGGATTTCGCCGCGGCGATCAAGGCGGTCGTCCGCGTGCCGGTCATGACCACCGGCGGCATCCACGACCCCGACTTCGCCAACCGCCTGGTCCGGGACGGCGTCGCCGACCTGGTGGGCATCGGCCGCGCCATGCTGTCGGACCCGCACTGGGCCGCCCGGGCCATCACTGAACTGACGCCTCCCCAGCCCTCCCTGACCTAGCCTTCCAGCGCCCATTCCGTCCGGACTTGCAGCCTACGGGATTCCCGAACACCAGTGAATCCTGGTGGTCGGGATCAATCACGCGCCTCCCTCGGTCACATCCCCTGTCCGCCGACAGTTCACCCGAGCCCCCCCGCCGCGAAGTGCCGAGGCCGGGGGGCCCGGGGGGCTCGCGGAGGGGGCTAACGGAGGCGCGCGCGACCATGTGGGGGCCATGATGGACCGCGCGCGCCGAGTTCGCAGGCGCGGCCGTGGGGGCAAAGCCCCCGCGGACGACGCCGGTCCCGGAGCGGGCCCCCCGGGACCCCGGCCCACGCGACCATCCGCCCGTCACGAAGGTGCCCTCAAACACAATCCACAGGGAAACGAAGAAAGAAAGGAGAACATCGAATGGAGGAAAGAAGGAAGGTCGAAAGGAAACCCCGGATCATCCGACCATTTCTGGTCGGGGCGGTGCGATTTGAACGCACGACCCCTTGACCCCCAGTCAAGTGCGCTAACCAGGCTGCGCTACGCCCCGGGTCCAACAAAGCGGGCGAACTCTAGCACAACTGGTCCAGGGTGCAAGCCGGAAATTCGCTGAGTGATCCCCTCAAACCCACGCAGGGTTCGAGGAAGTCTCGGAGAAGGCTGGGCCGGGCTGGAATCTGTTCGCCTTGCGGAGCCGGTCGAGGCCCCGTGCTCTGTTCGCGGTCGAAGGCGGCTACGATGCGGACGGACCCGCGCGGACGACGCCGATCCCTGAACGAGCCCGGCTGCCCGGCCCTACGAATCGTGCGGCCCCTGGACTGGCAGGGTGCAGCTGCGCCCCACACCAGGCGGGCCGCCGGGTCGAGCGCAGCGGCCGGGCGCGCGCAGGTCCGCCTGCTGCCGGATTCCCGGGACACCTCTGGACATCCGCGTGATGCCCAGGTCGC
>JARKOL010000264.1 GCA_029975745.1 Myxococcota bacterium
GTGCCGGTCGTGATATCCATGCGGGCGATGCGCAGGCCGGGAATCGTCATCTTCGTCCTGACCGTCGCGGCGGCGATCCTGCGGCTGCTGCGCGTTCCTGCGACCGAGCCCTGGTTGGACGAGGCCTGCTCGGTCTGGTACGCCTCCCTGCCGTTCACCCAACTGTTTTCGTCCCTGGCCGCCGAGACGCACCCACCCCTGTACTACCTGCTGCTGCGGGGAAGTGTTGCGGTTCTTGGTCCCTCGGTCGAGGGGATTCGCGTCCTGTCCATCGTGGCCGGGACGGCCTGGGTCCCGCTGGTATGGGCTCTGGGACGCCGGTGGGTCGGTTCGACGGGTGCCCTGGGGGCGGCCGGGATTCTGGCGCTCCATCCCCTGGCGATTCACTACGGGGTCGAGGCCCGTCCGTACGCGGTCGCCCTCCTGCTGGTGCTGGCGGCCCTGGAGCGCTGGGCTGCATTCCTGGCGGATCGGCGCACGACCGCGGCGGGTCTTGCGGCATTGTGTGCGGTCGCCGCGATGATGACGCACCACCTGGCGGCTCCCGTTGTGGTGGGGGTTGCGCTTGTGGCCTGGTGGGCCGACGGCGGGCGTCGCCTTCGCGACCTGGCCTGGGTGGTGTTGCCGACGCTGGCGGGTTCGATCGCGTTTCTTGCATGGGTGGCGGGCCATCTGGGCGGGCCGTCCCTGGACTGGATCGTCCGCTACTGGCAGGGGCCTGGGTCGGCGCTGGGGGCAACCGCGTCCACCTTCGCGGGAACAGGGCCCTTCCCGGCGTGGCTTGGCGCGCTGGCCTACGCCCGTCTGCCCGCGCCCTGGCCCGTGGTTGGCGTCGTGCTGGCCGTGTTGCTGGCGGTCGTCGGACTGGCGGATCGGCTGCGTGCGGGCCCCGCCGGCTTTTGGCCCCTGGCGGCCCTGCTGGTCGTTCCCATCGCGTTTCCCCTGGCGGTGACGATGGTGCTGCGGCCCATGTACCTGGCCGGCAGGTACGAGATCTTCGCCCTGCCCGCCTTCTGCCTGGCCCTGGCGTCGGGAATCGTTCCGGTCGCCCGGCGCCTGCGGTGGCCCGCCGCCGGGGTCGGCCTGTTCTGGGGGCTCCTGGTCCTTGCCACGACCGGCCCCTGGCTGGCCACCGAGTTCGCCCAGCCGCATCGCCAGTTGCACGAGGTGCTGCGGCGCGATCCGGCGCCGGTGGATGCGGTGTTCGCGACGGGATTCGCGTTCGCGCCGTTCCTGTTCCACGAGCGGGCGGCACCGTCCGGGGTGGCGCTGTCGGCCGTGCCCTCGGGACTGGTGGCGCATCCTGGCTGGTGGGACCTGGGGCGGCCCGTGGCCGACGCCGAGTTGCCTTCCGTGCCGGCCGGTACCGGCGACGTCTGGCTGCTGTCCCAGAAGGGCGACGGGTTCGACCTCTGGCGGCAGGCGCAGGCGGCTCGGATCGTGGCCTCGGGTCGTCTGCCGGCCCGAACGGTCCGGGTCGCCGACATCGAACTGCGCGTGTTCAGTCCGGATCGTCCGCCGGGGACATCGGCGAATCCGTAACGCATTCGGACGTATCCGGTTCCGACGGCGTCGTCGTGGCGTCCGCGTCGCCTACGTCCGGGGCGCCTCGGGGGTCGTCGTACAGGCGCACCAGCTGTCCCGGAAGGTAGGTTCGTTCCAGCGCGAG
This sequence comes from Myxococcota bacterium, assembly GCA_029975745.1. Taxonomy (GTDB): domain Bacteria; phylum Myxococcota_A; class UBA9042; order DTJE01; family DTJE01; genus DUVQ01. The sequence goes on from JARKOL010000264.1 coordinate 1,670, forward strand.
GGACAGCATCTCGTGGGGACGGTGGTCCAGGTGGGCGCCTCGCGGCCACGCCAGGACGCGCACCCCGCCTTCCGCCAGCGGGTCCGGGTCCAGGAGGGCCCCGTCCAGCGCCGCGGCCTCGTCGTCCGTCGGGGACTCGACGACCAGCGGTGCCAGGCGCGCCGCCGTCGCGTGGACATCCAGGGGGCTGGCGAAGGCGTAGCGGATGGGGCCCGGTGCCTTCCGTCGGCCCTCCGCGGGCTCGGCGCGCAGGAACACGATGCCCGAGACCGAGGCACGGTTCAGGGCCTCCAGATCGGGCGGGCCATCCGCCGTGGCGAGCCATGCATCCATCCACTCGCCGAGGCTCTGATATCCCACCGGCATCGGTTCGCGATAGGACAGCTTGGGCAGCGGATGGAATCCCCCGGACATGCGGGCCCGGAGGCCGGCGCGCCGCAGGATGCGAGGCAGGTGCTTGACCAGGTCCTTCTGGGACAGATAGGCCGCCGGTCCGACCTTGGTGAAGACCAGGTGCCACAGGGACCAGGCCTCGTCGTTCGCGGGCTTCGGGTCCGACGAGAAGGTTGGCAAAGCCGCGCCGGCCCGAACCACCTGGGCGCGAGTCGTCGCGATGGCCGCCGGCGCGCACCCCGCGCCGCACGCGTGGCACACCACCGTCGATGCCTGCTCGATCTCGGCGGGGCCTGGTCGCAACCCGTCCCGTTCCGCGGGCTTCTCGCAAGGGGGGGTCGTCTGCGTGTCGAGGGCTCGGCCCCGTTCCCTGTCCAGGAAGGCTCGGGTCACGCCCACATCCACGATTTCCCAGGGCAGCGGGGCATCCTTGGCCATCGGCCCGGTCAGCGCGTCCCAGTCGACTCCGGCCCGGATGAATGCCTCGTTCCACAGGTCCGGGCGGGCGTGTTCGGTCCAGTCGTCGAAGCGGCAGCCCAACGCGAACGCATGCGCGATCACGTCCGCCATCCGTCTGTCGCCCCGGGCCATCGCGCACTCCAGCCTGGCCGTCCGGCCGTCCGAGTGCTTCAGCGTCACGCCCGTGCCGCGCGCCGCCTCTCGAAGCCGGGCCAGCTTGCGGTCGATCTCGGCCTGCGGGGCCATGCCCTCCCACTGGAACGGCGTGTGCGGTCGCGGCACGAAGACCCCGACGGACGCCGTGACCGAGGCGCGCCCCATGCCCCGGCCCATTCGCAGCACGGCCCGGGCAAGGGTCACGATGGCATCGACGTCATCGTCCGTTTCGGTCGGCAGGCCGATCATGAAGTACAGCTTCAGGCGCTGCCAGCCATTGCCGAATGCGCGTCGCGCCGATTCCAACAGGTCGGCGTCGCGGATGTTCTTGTTGATCACGTCGCGCAGTCGCTGGGAGCCCGCCTCGGGCGCCAACGTCAGGCCCGCCGTCCGGACGGCCCGCAGATCCC
>JARKOL010000276.1 GCA_029975745.1 Myxococcota bacterium
CGCTTTCCCGGGTGACGTACGTCACGTTTCCTGTACAATTGCCGCGGGACCGGAAGCGGGACGACACATGAAGCATTTCACCATCGCGACGCTGGCCATTCTTGGACTCCTTGGGGGGCTGGCGGCATGCGGCGGGGGGCATGTCGATGCGGACATCGGGGGCGGCGGGGATGTCGCCGGCGACGGGACGCACGTGACGGACCCGGGGAACCCGGACACCGGGGGCCTCGACGTCGTCCAGAACGACGCGAACAGCGATCCCGGGACGCGTCCGGACCTGGTGGTGGACGATCCGGGTGGCGGCATCGACGCCCAGGATGACGTGGGCCAGGACGTGCCGATGGTGGACGTTCCCGACTCGGGCCCGCAGGATTCGGGACCGGACGTGTGCGTGGGGCCCTGGTGCTCGGAGTGCGAGCCCGACGAACGCTTGTGCGTCGAGGTGGTTCGCGATCCCCAGTCCGGCGAGTGCCTGTCCTCGATTCGCGAGGGCTTCTGCCTGATCTCCGGCGAGTGCTACTTCCAGTTGCAGCCGGACCTGGACTACCCCTGCATGTTCTGCGTGCCGGCGGTGGACAATGCCGGATTCTCGCCGTATCCGGGCATGCCGTGCGATGACGGCGAACCCTGCACCATCGGCGACGTCTGCGGCGAGACGGGCGTCTGCACGCCGGGCGGCCCGAATCCGTGCAACGACGAGAACGAATGCACCATCGACCGCTGCACCAAAGGTGTGGGCTGCACGCACACGGTGCGTTTCGGCGCCGAGTGCGACGACGGCAACGCGTGCACGTCGAACACCACCTGCAACGCCAACGCCGAGTGCGTCGGGACCATGAAGACCTGCCGGGACTTCCATACGTTGGGGAACGGCACCCAGGAACCGAACCCCTGCACCGATGACTCCTGTGATCCCTGGACCGGAAACTGCGTGTTCACGCCGAACAACAACACGTGCAGCGACGGCAACGCGTGTACGCTGAACGACACGTGCGTCGCCGGCCAGTGCGTGGGGACGCGCAATCCCTGTGACGACGGCGACCCCTGCACCCGGGACTACTGCGTCGATGGACCCGGCGGAGGGTGCCGGAACCAGCCCAACTACAGCGACCCCTGCGACGACGGCGATGCCTGCACGGTCGACGACTTTTGCGATGGAATGCCGCCGATCTGCACCGGCTATGCGGTCGTCTGCAACGATAGCAACCCCTGCACGACCGACTCGTGCGATCCGGCGATCGGGTGCGTGTTCACGCCCCTCCAGGGCGGGATCTGCGTGCCTCCGGACGGGGGCGACGCCTGCACCTTCAACTATCGGTGCGAGGCGGGCGAATGCGTGGGCGACCCCGTGAACTGCGACGACGGCAGGCCCTGCACGATCGACTCGTGCGACCCGGTCAGCGGCTGTCGCTGGGAGACGAACTTCGGTCCCTGCGACGACGGCGACGCCTGCACGGTGGGCGAGACGTGCAACAGTTTCGGGGAGTGCGGCGTTCCGGACCCGTCCCTGCCGCAGTACAAACTGGATTGCAATGATCGCAATCCCTGCACGGTGGATTCGTGCGACCGCAACCTGGGTTGCGTTCACGTCAACATCCTGGGCGCCTGCGAGGACGGCGATCCGTGCAGCCAGCCGGGCACCGGGACCTGCGTGGCCGGAAGGTGCGTGACCCAGAAGCGCAGTTGCGATGACGGCAATCCGTGTACCGACGATTCGTGCGATCCGGACGGCGGGTGCATCCACACGGTCCACACGCGGACGTGCGAGGACGGCAACCTGTGTACGGTGGGCGAACGGTGCATCAGCGGGATCTGCCAGGGGGGCACGGCCCGCAATTGCAACGACAACAACGTCTGTACCGTCGATGCGTGCAATCCGGCGGTCGGCTGCGTGTACTCGCCCTCGACGGTCAGGGACTGCAACGACGGGTCCAAGTGTACGATCAACGACACGTGCGCCAACATGGTCTGTACGGGCACGCCGGTGATCTGCGAGGACTACAACCTGTGTACGGACAACACCTGCGACCCGGCGGTGGGGTGCGTGTTCGTGCCGAACAATCTGCTTTGCGACGATCACAACGTCTGCACCATCGAGGACCAGTGCAGCGGCGGCAAGTGCCTGGGCATCTCGCTGTTCAACAATCCCTCGAACAAGGCGGCCCAGTTGTCGTTCGGCGTCTCCGGCAATCCGGGCCAGGGCGTCAACATCGACGATGACGAGGCGACATGCGCTCCCAAGGGTTACTGTGCCCCGGGCACGGGTATCGACAACGCCTTCGCGACGCTTTCCTGGCTGTTCAACCCGGAATTCGTCAAGGCGGTGACGGGGGGCGATTACGCGCTGCTGTTCGAACACGAGGACCTGAAGACCGGCGGCATTCCGTACCAGTTGAACCTGTTCTGGGGCGAGCGGATCGACCCGGTGGCGTGCGATCCGGCGACTCCGGGCTGCAACTACGGCGTGTTCCCCAGCGACCTGATTCCGCCGTGCGACCCCCGCTGGATCTTCGACAACGCGAAGATCCAGGGGACGACTCTGACGGCGGGCGGATTCGACTACCAGTTGCCGGTGTCGCTGATCTTCGGGAACAGCCGGGTGCCGCTGATGTTGCGGTGGGCTCGGATCAAGGCCACCGTGTCGTTGTCGAGCGGCATCGTGGTGTCCGGCAGCGGTGCCCTGGGTGGCTGGGCGCTGCGCAGCGAGATCATCGACGGCGTTGCCGGGATTCCGATGAGCGACTTCCCACCGCCCTACACGCGGGACGTGGTGCTGCAGTACCTCAACCTGTACCTGAAGGCCGACATCGACAGCGACGGCGACGGCACGCCGGACGCGGTGTCGATCGGCATGCCCTTCACGCTGACCACCGGCGAGATCATTGGCCCGTTGTAGTCTTTCTCCCCCCATGATTTGACTTTCCTGCCCTTCGCGGGCAAACTCCGCCCCCGCAAACGGGCCGGCGGTCTCCGGGCTGCCATGGCAAGGTTGTTTCGCGGTGTCATGATGTTGCGCGTGTTCGGGGTGCTTGCGTTGGTCGGAATGCTGTTCGGGGGCGTCGCGTGGGCTTCGCCCGCGCGGATTGGTGCCGACTATGGCATCTACTGTCTCCAGGGCCGCCTGGTCGTCGATCGCCGGGATCTTGAGGTGCTCAAGAACCAGTACAGGGCGGAGGTTTGTCGCCTGGGCCAGGACCCGTGCGCCTCCGGGATCATCGAGAAGCTTCAGCGGCTGGGCGGCGCCGGTGCGCCCTGCGCGTGCAGATAGCCGAAACGTTCGCCCGTCGTCACGATTCCAGACGCAGCGGGGGGCTCAGGGGGCCTGGGGTGCCGGCGAGGGCGCCGCGGGAGGCGCTTCCCCGGTAAGCACCCGTACGTTGTGGCGGATGGTGGCCAGATTGTCGTGCAACGTGACGATGCCGGGCAGGTCATCCAGCCCCTTCAGGAACAGCCGGGTCCTCCAGGTGCCGTCGGGTGCGCGCGTGAACGGCATCACGTCGCCCGATGCCAATTCCACCCGCGCCTGATCCGCCGCGACCTCGATTCGCGCCACCTTCCGGGCGTTCGGATCCTCGGGAGCGGCCAGCTTGCCCGGGTCGATGACCGCGGCGAACAGGCTGCGACCGTCACCGGCGGGACCGACCAGCCGCCTTCCGATCGCGCTGCGGGCCTCCTCGCGCTGGTCCTCGGGCAGGTGGGCGTCGATCAGGGCCTCGGTTTCCATGATTCGCCGGGCCAGGTCGTCGAATCGCCCGCGCGTCTCCGGGTCCGACAGGCCCCAGAGCATGTCCAGATCCCCGCGATCCAGCGCGACGATCAACGAGTCGAACGCCTTCGAGACCGCCGCCTGATCGACGTCGCCCCTGCACGCGATGGCCAGCAACAGGGAGCAGACAACGATGGAGGTCGATCGCATCATGGGTCGTATCCTAGCCGCACCTGCGTCATCTGACCAGCCGCAGCCGCGGCGGGCGGGCTTCCGAGGAAGCCTGCGCGGCGGCGGTCGTGGCGGCGGCCTGGGATTCCGGCCGAACCGAATCGATGTCGTCGCCCAGGGCGGCCAGGTCGCAGTCGATGCCGTGGGCGGCAAGCAGGCGGGCCACCTCGGAGTGGTTCTGCTCCAGGTCGCGACGGACCGAAGTGAACCCTGACCGCGCGGCCACGTTCCGGTTCCAGAAGGCCAGGGGATTCAGCTTGAAGAACTCGGCGTCGCTTTCGGTGGGCTCCAGCAGGATCACGTCCCCCTTGAACGTCGAATCCAGACGCAACTTGTCCAGCCCAAGGTGCAGGCGCGTCTGAACCATCGTGCGGATGGTCTGGTTCAGGACGGTGCCCATGCCCAGTTCCGAAAGGCCCCGGGCGGTGGGCATCAACTGGTAGCGGTTGACGTTCATGAACGGGCGGAACGGATTGTAGATGATGATCAGGTCGGCGCCCTTGTCCACGGCCAGGCTGACGTTGGCGGTCTTGCGCACCATGGCGTCCAGGTATTCCTCGCCCTGGATGCGCGGCGGGACGTAGAAGCCGGGAACCGCGGTCGATGCCTGGACGGCCTCGCTGATGCTGACGGACTGGTCGGCGTCATGGCCGAAGACGACGCTGCGAGCGGTGTTCAGGTTGGTGGCCAGAACGTACAGCGCGGTGCCGTGCTCCCGATACAATTTCCGGAAATCATTGGGGATCTGGTTGCGGTCCATGTTGCGGCGAACGAACGACTCGATTCGCGAGGTGTCGAAGAGGCCGGAGGGGATGTACCGGCCCACGTGGGGCAGGGGGGTGGCCCCGAAGACGTCCGCGATCAGGGGGCCGACCACCCGCTCGGCCGTGGTGTAGCCGGGGTGCGACAGGAAGTCCATCGCGCGTCCCTTGAACCGCTCGCGGTTGCCCGAGACGTGGCGGATCATGGCGCGGACGACCGCCGGCCAGACCTTCAGTGCGTCGTATCCCAGGCGGGCTCCGCGACGCTTGAACTCGCCCAGGGCGGGCCAGTAGAAGTCGTAGAACTTGAAGTGGTCCATCCGGGTCGAGGTGCCGTCCAGAGCGCGCAGGAGTTCGTCAGGGGGCACCTTGCCGGCCAGGAACGAGCCAATGAACGCGCCCGCCGACAGACAGACGTAGATGTCGAACTGGGTGACGCTGCGGCTGCGCATGTAGCGGTCCAGCGCGATCAGGCCGCCCAGCTTGAACGCGCCCCCGGAAATGGCGCCGCCGGCCAGGATCAAGGCGACGCGGGACTTCTTGCGGGGCCGGTTCGGGTCGCTCTTCTGCAGGATCGTGATGCCCATGGCGTTCGCCTCCGCACGGATGATACCCGGGGCCCGTGGAAAAGACCAAGGTCCGTGCGGTCGGGTTTCGTTCTACAATGCCCCCCGGAGGTGTTCCCGCCATGATCAAGCCGCGACCGTTGCGTCCGGGGTCCGCCATTCGCCTGGTGGCGCCGGCTTCGCCGTTCGACCCGGATCGATTGGCGGACGGGGTGCGCGTGCTGACCGACCTGGGCATGGCACCCGTGTGGACCGATCGGGTGTTCCAGCGCGACGGCTACCTGGCGGGGCCGGATGCCCTGCGTGCGCTGGAACTGGCGACGGCGCTGAGCGATGGGGCCACCGATGCCGTGGTGGCGATCCGCGGTGGTTACGGGGTCATGCGCCTCCTGGATGCGCTGGAAGGCCACCGCGCCCGGATGCGGTCCCCGCTGGTCATGGGGTTCTCGGACCTGACCGCGCTGCACCTGTTCCTGGCGGCCGGCGCGCCGCGGGTCACATTCCACGGTCCCAACGTCATGGGAATGGCTCGGCTGGATTCGGCATCCCGGGCACGCCTGGGCGCCGCCCTGACGGGCGTGGACTGGGAGGCGACGTTCTCCTGGGGCGGCCTGGCCGCGGTCCGCGGGGGCTGCGCGACGGGCCGCCTGTTCGCGGGCAACCTGTCGATGATCGGCGCGCTGGCCGGGACGCGGTACGCCGCGGTTCTGGACGGCACCATCCTCGTGCTGGAGGAGGTCCACGAGCCCGCGTACCGGGTCGATCGGCTGCTGACCCAACTGGCGCTGCATCCCGACGCCCCTCGGCTGGCCGGGGTCGTGCTGGGCGACCTGGGGGTGGTGCCCGACGAGCGACCGCTGCTGGATGCCGCCGTGACGGCATTCGCGGCACGCCTGGCCTGTCCGGTCGTTTCGGGCTTCCCGGCCGGGCACGGGCCGTCGAACCACCCGGTTCCCCAGGGGGTTCGTGCCTCGCTGGATGCGGATGTGGGGTTGCTGCGCGTGCTGGAGGATCCGTTCGAACGGGCGGAGGCCGTCGATGGCGGATGAGGGGCGTCTGGGGCCGGCGACTCGCATCCTGGCCCAGGCGGTCGGCACGGCGTATCCGGGGGCCGCGCTGGGGGTCGCCTTCCCCGATGGGGGCCGGGCCGTGGCCTGCGTCGGAGCCACGGCGTACCCCGGTCACG
>JARKOL010000323.1 GCA_029975745.1 Myxococcota bacterium
TGCACCACGCATCTGGTCACCGCCGGCGAATTGGAGAGCGTCCCCGGGTTGGCCGGTACTCCGGTGGTCGGTATGTGCAACAGCGAGTTCATGCTCCAGGCCCCGCGGCTTCGCGCGCTGGGTTGCCCCATCATCTGGGTCAACTGCATGACGTTCCTCTTCGACCACGAGAAGCGGTTTTTCGCCGAGCATGGCCCGGCCGACGCGATGGTCTTCCAGTCGCAATTCCAGCGCTCGCAACTCGAACCGCAGTTGGCCCCCTACAACTACGCCCCAGCCACCGGGCACCTGATCCGCGGCGCATTCGACCTCGACGAATGGTCGTTTCAGCCGCGCCCACACGCCAAGGGCGACGTGTTCATCGTCGGCCGCGCCGCCCGGCCCGACCAGGACAAGTGGTCCAGCAATACCTGGCCGATCTACGGCCGTATCCAGTACGCCCACAAGCGGGCGCTCATGTTGGGCATGGACGAACGGACGCACCAGAAGCTGGGCACGCCGCCTCCTTGGGCCGATTGCCTCAAGCCGATGGCCATGCCCGTGCAGGACTACTTCCGACAGTTGCACTGCCTTTTGCCGGTCAACGGCGGGGCGCGGGAGAACTGGCCCCGGGCCGGCCTGGAGGCGATGGCCGCCGGGGTGCCGATCGTCGCCCAAAACCTGTGGGGCTGGCCCGAGATGATCGAGCACGGCGTCACGGGTTTCCTGGGCGACTGCGACGAGGAACTGGCCCACTACACGGCGATGCTCGCCTACGACGAGGACCTGCGGATCGCAATCGCCCAGCGTGCCCACCGGCGATTGGTCGAGCAGCTGGCCCATCCCGAGACGATTTGGGCCGGTTGGCGTCGGCTGCTCGACTCCCTGGGTGTGGTCAGGAGCAAGGCCGTATGAAGATCGCCATCCTCAAGTACAGCACCCATAACATCGGCGACGACATCCAGTCGTTGGCCCTGGAGCGGCTGTTGCCGCGGGTTGACCTGCGACTGGACCGCGACGACATGTCGCCGGCGCGCCAGTGGGACGACGACGTGCGGCTGATCGTCAACGGTTGGTTCGCGCCGGGGATGCACCGCGCGTGGCCGCCGCCCGGTGGGGCGCGCCGTCTGTACGTCGGCTTCCACGCGACCGAGCCGGAGATCGTCCCCGCCGGCGCGGCCCTGCCCATCGGTTGCCGCGATCCGTGGACGCTGGGACTCTGCGAACGCCGCGGTGTCGAGGGGGTGGATATCGTGGTGCGCGACGCTGTCGCTGGTGCGCCCCGATGTTCCGTTCGATGGCAGTATCCTCCTGGTTGATGTCCCCGAGCAGGACATCGAGCGGTTGCCGCCCGAGATCGCCGCCTGCGGGGAGCGCGTCACTCACATCGTCCCGCCGGGGATCGACCGCCAGGCCGAGGCCCGTCGGCTCTTGGATCGCTACGCGATGGCCCAATGGGTCGTCACGACGC
>JARKOL010000335.1 GCA_029975745.1 Myxococcota bacterium
GGCACATTTCAGTCGTGCGCCCATCGCCTCGGACTCCTTGGCGTTCACCCCGTGAATGTGGTCCAATAGTACCCCCTTGGACCTGGTGGATCCGCGACGGATCGAAACGTGTCGGAGCCAAGATGAACCTTGCCTGGAACCAAGCCCTGCAGATCAACGAGTTCCTCCACGACCTGGCGGACGACCTGTACGACCTGACCTCCAGCGTGCAGCGGCCCCGGCTATACGACGGGGCCTGGCGCCAGGCCGTCATGAACCAGTGCCATGACCTGGCCGAGCGCGTCCGCCTGGCCAGCACGGCGGCGATGACCCGAGCCGAGGTGGTCACTCCCACCCTGGAACGCCTGTACGAAAGCCTGAACGAGTACGCGGGAACCCTGGCCGAATGCGACAACGCGCGGCGCCTGAAGGAACTGGCCGGCGTGATGTCCGAGCAGTACGAGGAACTGCGACGCCGCATCCGCAGATACCGGCGCTCGCATCGCGCCGAACTGGGCGCCGCGGCGAAGCCGGTCGAACTGCGGCCGCTGAAGCCGACCAACTACCGGCGCAACCTGTTCCACGTGGGCATGGGGCTGTTCGGTGTCCTGATGTACGAGTTGTTCCTGACGCACGCCTGGGCGGTCGGGATCACCGGCATCCTGGCGGCCTGCGTGGTGCTGATGGAACTGATGCGGCGCATTCACCCGCGGCTCAACTGGGCGTTGACGCTGCCCTTCAAGCACATCATCCGCCCCTGGGAGCGCAACCGCCCGAACTCGGCCTCCTGGTACAGCATGTCGGTCTTCCTGGTCGTCCTGATCATGCCCCAGTTCGCGGCGGAACTGGGGGTGCTGACGCTGGCCTTCGCCGACCCCGCCGCGACGCTGGTGGGCAAGCGCTGGGGACGCGTCAAGCTGTTCGGCGCCAAGAGCATCCTGGGCACGGCCGCGTTCTTCGCCATGGCGCTGCTGGTCGGCGGCATCCTGTTCGCGATTGCCGGGCCCGCGATGGCGCCCTGGCGTGCGGCGGCCATGCTGAGCACGGTCGCCCTTGCCGGAACGCTGACCGAACTGGCTTGCGACCGCCTGGACGACAACTTCGCCATCCCGTTGCTGTGCGCGGGCGTGGCCACCCTCTGGATGATGTAGGCGTCCGCCCGAAATATCCGACCGTTCCTGTCGTCGATGGCCCCCGGTGACGCCGCCCGGACATTCCCGGCACGCATCCCAGGAGGTGACGACATGACACGCACGAACGCCCTTCCCGCGGTCCTCGCGCTGACCCTGCTGTTCGCCGCACCGGCCGCCGCCGACTCGGGCCCACGGGCCGGGGATGCCGTCCTGCGAGGCAAGGTCCACGTGCTGAAGGCCACGCCGCACAACCCCGCCCCCAAGAACCTGCTGTTCACCAAGGTCTTTGCCTCGGTCCAGCGGGACCCGGACGGCCTGACCCGAATGACGCTGACGCACGCGTTCTCGGGCGAGACGTGCCGCTTCGTGGTCAAGCACGACGCGCGGGGGCGCCTGCGCTTCATCGAGCAGAAGGCGTGCCGGTTCACGGCGCTGTCCAGCCCCGGCACCCTGTCCGTGACCGACGGCCTGGCCTTCGAGCGGGCGGGTCGAATGCACCTGGAAAGCACGATGACCATCAAGTGGCTGAACTACACCGGCAAGATTCGCCTGGAGGTCAGCGGCCCCGCCGCCCAGGCGGTGGCGGCGAACGTTCCGCCGGCCGCCGTGCGGGCCGAAGCCCCCGTGGCCGCGCCCGCGGCACCCAAGCCGCCGCCCCGCCGCCGCTAGCCGTCCTGGTCCACCGCCAGCCGCGCGAACAGCGCGAACGACGCCAGCCAGTGCTCGCCCCCATACCCGCTGTCGCCCATCTGCTGCAGGCCGGACGCCAGGTGAAGGGCCGCCAGTTCCCGGAAGACGGCCCGGCGCGCGTCCGTCGCGGGCAGGGCGCCGGCCACCCCGATCAGGGTCCACGCCCGATGGAACGACAGGCCGATCAGGTGACCGATCCGGGGGTCGTGCGCGTCCCGGACCTCGGCGGGCCCGCGCAGGGGCGCGAAGGCGTCGGCGTCCGGGGAGGGCAGGAACGAGTCCAGCCACCGCACGAACGCCTCCGGCGCCAGGACACGCCGCATCAGGTCGGCCTCGGCCAGACAGGGCGACACGAAATCCTCGCCCGACGGCTCGTAGGCAATGGGGCAGTTCCGGTCGCCCAGGTAGAAATCGCGAGCCCGCGCCTGGATCCGGGCGACGCGATCCGCGTCCCCCACGGCAAGCGCGTAATCCAGGACGTGCGCCAGGGCAAAGGCGGTGTTCTGGTGCGTGCCCTCGCGGCACGGCACCGACAGCCGGTCCAGGTAGTCGATCGTTCGCGCCGCCAGGTGATCGACCAGCGGCGCCAGGGCGGGCCCCCAACGACGGGCGTCCGAGTCGTCCCATCCGTGCAGTTCGGTGGCCAGGCGCAGCAGCCACGCCCAGCCGTACGGTCGCTCGAAGGTCCGGTTGCGCGGCAACTCGAAGAAGGCCACCTCGGCGGCGATCCGGTCCGGCGACAAGCTGTTGCCCAGGGCGGCGCGAACCGCGGAGGCCGAGGACATTTCCGGGAAGCGGCGCAGCAGCGCGGCCATCGTCCAGTGTCCGTGGACGGCCGAGTGCCAGTCGAAGCACCCGAAGAATGCGGGCGTCCGCTGCCGGGGCGGCACCACCGTATCGTCCCCGTCCAGCACGCTGCCCGGCTTGTTCGGATACTCGCGATCGACGCAGGCCAGCGACAGCGCGACCAGATCGGCGGCCTGGGCGGCGTCCATGCGCGGAACCTGTGGAACGGACTCGCCGACGCCCACGGACGCCAAGGGCGACGCCGGCTGGGCAACCGGCGGCGGGGTCCGGTCGGAGCAGGCGACCGGGGACAGAAGCAACGGCAGGGCCAGGATCAGGGCCAGGGGCCTGGGGGGGCGCCGACCTGGCCGCGAACCGGGAGGGGCGACTGGGCTCACGAACAACCTCGCGACTTCGGGCATCGTGGGGATGATACCGCGGATCCGCGTCCGTGATACGCTTGGCGCCGGCCGCCAGGCGGCCGACAAGCAACCCGGGAGGACCCCATGGCAGCAGGCACCCCCGACGCCCCGAAGGGGCCTTGGTGGCAAGAGATCACCCAGCCGTTCGTCGATCTGGTCCGCGCCCCCAGGGCGCTTTGGGGCATCAACCTGTCCTATTTCCTGGAGGGCCTGGTCTACTTCGGAATGCTGGGCTACCTGGCCATGTTCTTCAACGAATCCGTGGGCCTGGACGACCGGGCGGCCGGGATCAACGTGGGCGTGCTGACCTTCGGCATCACGTTCAGCATGTTCCTGTTCGGCGGCCTGGCGGACAAGTGGGGCGTGCGGACCGCGATCCTCTTGGCGCTGCTGCTGATGCTGGTCGGGCGCGCCGTGATCGCGCTGGGCCCGGCCCTGGGCTTCGGGCCCGAGGGTCTGGGTTCGCCGGTGCATCTGATGGCGCTGGTCGGCATCCTGCTGATCGTGCTGGGCTACGGCATGTACCAGCCCGCGGCATACGCGGGCGTGCGGAAGTTCACGACGCCCCAGACGGCCTCGATGGGCTTCGCGATGCTGTACGCGCTGATGAATCTGGGCGGATGGCTGCCGTCGTTCGCGTTCCTGCTGCGGGACAAGCAGTACCTGGGCCTGGGGATTCCGGGCGTGTACTGGGTCTACACCGCGCTGACGGCCGCGGGACTGCTGGCGACGTTCCTGGTGCTGACGCGAAAGGTCGAACGGGACGCCCTGGCCAAGGCCGAGGCCGCCCAGAAGGCCGCCGCCGCCGCATCCAATGGAAAGGAGGCCGCGAACGCGGTCCCCGCGCCCACCGCGACGATCCCCGCTGGAAGCCTGGCGACGCGCGCCTGGCAGTGGCTGAGGAACCATCCTCTGGCCGATGCCAAGTTCAGCTTCTTCGTGTTCTGCCTGATCCCGGTCCAGACGCTGTTCGCGCACAACTGGCTGACCCTGCCGATGTACGTGAACCGCGCCTACCAGGGCACCTGGATCGGCCAGAACTTCGAGGTCGCCACGAACTTCAACCCGTTGCTGATCTTCATCCTGGTGCCCGTCGTCACCGCGCTGACCTGGCGACGCAACGTCTATTCGATGATGGTGCTGGGCACGGCCGTGATGGCGCTGCCGACCTTCCTGCTGGCGCTGGGGCCGTCGCCGCTGACCCTGTTCGGCTTCCTGATCCTGATGACCATCGGCGAGGCGATGTGGCAGCCGCGCTTCCTGCAGTACGCCGCCGAGATCGCGCCCGAGGGACGCACCGGCGCCTACATGGGCGTCGCGCAGTTCCCCTGGTTCCTGACCAAGGTGATCACGCCGCTGTTCTCGGGCTACTTCCTGGAAAGGTACTGCCCGGCGGGCACGCCGCCCGAACTGCTGAACACCGAGACGATGTGGCTGATCTACGGCCTGATCGCATGCTCATCGACCGTGATGCTGCTGCTGGCGCGCAACTGGGTCGGGCGCGACTTCAAGACGCGCCACGGCGAGTAGCCAGCCCCGGGAGGCCCCATGGGCGACACGCTCGATACGCCGCCGGTCTTGCGAACGGCGCGGCTGGTGCTGCGGCCGATGACGCCGCGGGATGCCCCGGACGTGACGAAGTGGGCCGGCGACTTCGAGGTCGCGGACACCGCGCTGAACATCCCGCATCCCTATCCGGACGGCCTGGCCGAGGAATGGATCGCGATGCACGGCCGGGCCTGGCGCGAGGGACGCGAGGCCGTGTTCGCCATCACGGCCCGGGCCGACGGCACGCTGATGGGCGCGATCGGACTGGCCGGCATCGATGCGCGACATCGTCACGCCGAGTTGGGGTACTGGCTGGGACGACCATTCTGGGGCCTGGGTCTGGCCACCGAGGCCGTCCGGGCGGTGCTGCATTTCGCCTTCGAAACGCTGGATCTGGACCGCGTGTTCGCGCACCACTTCGTGCGCAATCCCGCGTCGGGCCGCGTGCTGGAAAAGGTCGGCATGGTACGGGAAGGCCGGCTGCGCGCCCACGTCCGCCAGTGGGGCCGCCCCGAGGACCTGATCGTCCGCGGCATCCTGCGCAAGGAGTGGAACGCGGCGAGGGCGGTGGATGACGTGGGCCCCGATCCGGCTTGAGAATGCGACCGTTCAAGGCTAGAATTCCGCCGCGTTGTCGCTCGGGGAGTAGCGCAGCCTGGTAGCGCGCCTGCTTTGGGAGCAGGATGTCGCCGGTTCAAATCCGGCCTTCCCGACCCGGGAATCCTAGCCGTCCAGAACCTCGTCCACCGGACGACGCAGCGCCCTGGCGCTGGGCGCCGGCACGCCGCCCGCCAGGCGGAACAGGATGGGCTCGCACCAGCCTTCGGGGACGTCGAACAGGGCCCGATAGCGCTGCCGCAACGAGCGCAAGGTGGCCTGCTCGGTCTCGGTGAAGCCCTCTCCGGTGCCCCGCTCCACATGCGCGAAGAGGTACGGCATCATCGCCAGAGGGTGGAAGGCCAGGCCGCGAACCGTGGCCTCGAGCCAGGCGGCCTCCATGGCCTGCCCCCCGCGCACGAATGCCGTCGGGTCGGTGCCGGGCATCGTGACCAGGCCCAGGGCCGACGCGGACGCCACCGCCTTGCGCGAGACCTGCTCCAGCACGCGCCCGCTGCCCATCATCCCGACCAGGCGCATGGCCGACCACCGGGACACCACCCGCAGGCCCGCCACATCGGCGGCCGACATCTCGAGCGTCGCGACGTCGATGCCGTCCCGGGTCCGCAGCACCTCCTCGGGGCTCCACCGGACTCCGTCCATCAGCTCGGCATGCAGATCCTTCGACAGATACGCCACGCGGTCGCCGGCCCCCAGGATCTGGCCGGCCTCCTCCAGGGCATCCGGGGCCGTGATCCACTGCAGGCGAGCGCCGTGGGCCGCAACCGCCGCCTCCAGGGCCGCCGCGTCCCCCGAATCCAGCGCCACCCTCGGCCCTCGTCGCCGGTTCGTGGCCCGCTCGGGCACGGCCGCCAGCCGGGGTGACGCCTGCCCGCTGCGCCGAGCCTCGAAGGCGATCTCGCAGGCCAGCAGCGGGTCGGACGGGTCCGGAAACGGCACCACCGTCGCCTCGAAACCCAGGCCCGCCGCGGCTTCCACGATGTTCTCGGCCGCGGCTCCCAGGGCCAGGTGGGCCGCGCCATGGCCGAAGTCCAGGATGCCCCCGGACCGCGCGGGATCCCGGCGGCACTGAAGCCGCCCGTCCCGGTATCCGAACCGCCAAGCCTGTCCATTGTGGGGCGAGGGAGCCAGAATCGCATAGGACACCAGCGACCGAACCGCCTCGTGCGACAGCGTCGCCGACCGCACCAGCGGCCCGACGGCCGGAACCTGGAGCGCCTCGTCGCAGGCCATGACGTCCAGCGGCGGCGCGTCGTCCGGCATCGCCACGCCGGCGCCGTCGCACAGGATTTCGTCCAGATCCATGTACCAGCGCCCGGACTCGCGCAACTCGTCCAGCAGGACCCGACGGGCCACGTGCGCCCCCTGCGCCCCGCCCAGGGCCACCTCGGACGCGACCTGGGGGAAGCTGGTCAGGGTCTCGTCCATCTCGACCAGCGACGCAAGCGTCCGCGGGGACAGGTTTTCCTCGCCCAGAATGCGCAGGACGTACGGGACCTTGTCGGCCCCCTGAAGCCCGCGCATTGCCGCCGAGTCCAGCTCCCCGGCCAGGCCGTGGAACAGGGGCCGTTCCGGTTCCAGGTCGAAGCGCTCGACGTCCATCATGCCCCGATCGTCGGTGGACATCAGGACGGGAATCCCCAGCTCCCGCGCCCGCTCGCGACACCGCACCTTGGTTGCCAGGTCGTCGCACTCGTCGAACAGGAGGTCCAGCTTCCCGCCGTCCAGCAGGAAGGTGTCCAGCGTGTCGTCGTCGATGCGCACCGGAAAGACGCGAACGGGCAGGAAGGGGTTCAACGCCGCGATCTGCCGCGCGGCCAGAACCGCCTTGTTGCACCCCAGATCCGACACCCCGGCCCGCAACCGATTCAGATTGGACACCCCCAGAGTGTCCGGGTCCGCCAGCCGCAGTTCGCCGCCGATGCCCTCCAGCGCCAGGGTCAGCGCCACGGCGTTGCCCACCGACTGGCCGATGATGCCGATGCGCGCCCGGCCCAGGCGTGCCTGCTCGTGGGCGTTGATCTTGTAGCGATTCCGGTTCGTGCGCAGTTCCGCGAAGTCCGAGGGCGACAGCAGGTGGACCAGGTCTCCGGACCACGGAAGGAAGACCCACGTTCCGCACCCGGCCGGATCCCGCCCCTCCAGCCACTGCGCCACTGCCGCCTGGCGGTCGGCGGCCCCGAACCGCTTCGAAGGCTCCCTGGATTCGGCCAGGTCCGCCAACTGCTCCGCGAACGTGTCCCGCACGCGCGCCACCCGACCGGAGGACAGCAGCTCCTCCAGCATCCTGCGACCGGCTTCGGTCCCGGGATCCATCACGGTCGCCGCGGACACGGTGCCTTCGGGCACCCGCGTCGAAAGGGCGTTCAGGTTCTGGAACACGTCCTGGTTCATCGGGAACCTCCATTGTTAGGAACCGACGGACACCCCGCGGTCCCTGGGAATCACGCACGGCAGGCTGGCCAGGAACTCGGCCCCCCGCTCGCCGGACGAGGGAACCAGCTCCAGTGTCCCTCGATGCAGCGCCATGATCTCTCGCGAGATCGCCAGCCCCAGGCCCGTGCCGACCCCCGGAGCCTTGGTCGTGAAGAAGGGCGTGAAGATCCCCTTGCGGACCTTCGGGGGCACCCCCGGGCCGTCGTCTCGAACCCGAATCTGCACCTGATCCCCCACGAGCGCGGTGGTGACCCAGACGTTGCCGCCGGTCGGTCCCAGCGCGTCCATGGCATTGCCCACCAGATTCATGACCACCTGGCCCAGCAGATCCGCGTGGCACAGGACGTGTTCGTTCCAGTCGTATCGGTGGTGGAGCCGCAGGTTCGGCTCCGAGTGCAGTCGGTACTGCAGGATGTCGAGCACCGCGTCCACCACGTCGCCGGGGCGCGCCACCTGCATGTCCAGCCGTCCCTCGCCGGGTCGAGTCACCCGCCGGAAGGCATCGACGATGCGGTGGATCCGCTCGCCAGACTGCTCGACCGCCGCCAGCAGGGCCTCGCAGGCAGCCACATCGGCCGCGTGCCGCCCCCCCCTGCCCATCCGGGCGACGTTCCTGCGCAGGGGCGGCACCGAGTTCACGATGGCATTGACCGGATTCAGCACCTCGTGCGCGATGCCCGCCGATACGACGCCCAGGCTGGCCTGCTGCTCGCTGCGCACCAGGCTCAGGGTCAGGGCACGAATGCGGAAGTGCGCGTCCACCCGGGCCAGAAGCTCGGGCATCGAGAAGGGTTTGACGACGAAATCGTCCGCCCCCGCCTTGAATCCCTCGACCACGGCCTCGGTCCCGTGCCGCGCCGTCAGCAGAATGACCGGAATACCCCGGGTGATCGGGTCACCCTTCAGGCGGCGGCACATCTCGAAGCCGTCCATGCGGGGCATCATGACGTCCGACACGATGACGTCCGGCAGTTCCCGTCGAGCCAGTTCCAGGCCTTCGACACCGTCCGGACAGGTCCAGACCTGAAAGCGGCGCGACAGCACTCGCAGAAGCAGCGCCCGCATCTGGGGGTTGTCCTCGACCAGCAGGATTCGTCCCGCCAGACCTGGGCGCGCCTCATCGAACCCCGATGCGCCCCCATCCGACACCTCGGCGCCCAGTTCCTGGGGCGACACGTCCAGCCCCAGCACCACGTCGGAAAGGTCGGCCGACGCCTTGCCCCCACGACCGCTCGGCCGGACCGAGACACCCGCGAAGTTCCTGGGCAGGCACAGTCGAAAGACGGACCCCCGTCCTTCCTCGCTGTCCAGTTCCACCCGGCCCCCGTGCAGCGTGGCGATGTCCCGGACCATGGCCAGCCCGATGCCGCTGCCCTCCACGACGCGCCCCCGGGCATCGCTGGCCCTCTGGAAGCGCTCGAAGATGCGCGACCGTTCCCGCTCGGGGATGCCCGGTCCCGTGTCCTCCACCTCGATCAGAATCTGGCCCTTGCGAAGCCCCAGGCGCACGGTGACCTGGTCGCCCGGATCGACGTACTTGATGGCGTTCACGATCAGGTTTCCCAGGGCGCGCCGAAGCAGCTTCGGGTCCAGCCTGGCCAGGATCTCGCGTCGCGGCCTGGAACAAGCCAGACGCACATTCCGGCGGTCGGCCAGGGGCTTCAGGTAGTCCGTGATCTCCGCGACGAAGGCGCCCAGCAGGATCTCGGTGGGATTCACGGGGACGCGCCCCTCGTCCAGCCGGGCGAAGTCCAGGATCTCGTTCACCAGGCGCAGCAGGGAAAGGGCGTTCTCCCGAACCATCCGCAGGGATGCGGCGTCCTCGGAGGAGCAATGGGCCCCGAGACGCGCCTCCAACTCGTCCATCGGAGCCAGGATCAGCGTCAGGGGCGTCTTCAGTTCGTGACTGACATTGGTGAAGAACTCCCGGCGCGCACGGTCCGACTGCTCCAGGCGAGCCACCGTGTCCTCGAGTTGGCCCCGAGCCTGCTCCAGTTCGGCCGTGCGTTCCTGGACACGCAGCTCCAGGTGATCCCGCAGATCCCGGATCACGTTCACCGAAAGGGCATTGTCCACGGCCACGGCCAGGGCGTCCGCGATGGCCCCCAGCAGCATGGCGTCGAAATCGGCCGACGGTCCCGTGTCCATGGCCAGCATCCCCAGCAGACGCTCCTTGCTGAGCAGGGGCAGCACCGTCCACCGATCCAGCGAGACCATTCGCAGGGCTCCCGTGCCCTCGCCCTTCATCCCGGCCGTCACCCAGGCCCGCACCCGCGCCATCAGCTCCGAAACCTCGTTCGGAAGAGCTCGGGTGACCGCCGCCGCCCGGCATTGCCCACTGGCCCCGTCGCACAGCAGGACGGCGACCGGAATCTCCCCCAACTGGTCCGAGACCACCGCGGCCGCATTCGTCACCAGGCGTTCCAGATCCAGTTCGCTGGCCGACACCCGCGCCAGCGAGTTCAGGATGGACAGATCCCGCACCCGCCGCTTCAGTTCGTCCTGGGCCTCGGTCAGATCCTCGACCTTGTCCAGCAGCAGCCGATTCGTTTCCTCCAGTTCGCTGGCCGCATCCGGCAGGTTCCGCAGCAGCATCCGCGAGACGCCCAGGACGCTGCGCGCCGCGATCCGGAGCCGATCCACGGGACCGAAGCGCTCCTGGAGGAGGATGTCGTAGACGGCGACCTGCGGCGACTCCATCCGCAGGGTCACGGAGGCCTCCGGCAGCCCCATCATCGTGGGGATGGACATCAGGATGCCCTGGACCGTCTGCAGGAACGCCTTCGTGGGCCCATAGCCGGACTCGAACCGATACCGGGCGCGGATGTGACCGGGAGCCGCCAGTTCGAAGGTGGGGTGGCAGAACCGGAACAGGAAGCGGGGCAGCGTGTGGGTCAACTGGCCGTACATCTGGAAGGGGGACGCGACGGATCGCATCAGCACCCGGACGAACCCGAAGCTTCGACTGGATTGACCCAACGTGCGGCCGATCTGGAGGTGCAGGTCGGGCTCGCCGGGAAAGATCGCCTCCAGGCGCTGCTCGATCGCGCACATCGTCTGGAAGTCGATCCAGTTCAGACGATTGTCCAGGTACTTCGGCGGGTACGGCAACCCCTCCTGCAGGCGGATCCGGGGCACGCCCCGCGCCTTCATGAAATCATAGATGAACGTGAGGCCCAGGCAGGAAACCTCACGCGGCCGGGACGTGGGCATGGCGGCCCTCCTCCAGCGACACGCCTGCCGGCGCGGTCATCTCGCGAACCACTTCCAGGAAGTCCGGCAGGATCCGCCGCGACATCAGCAACAGCAAGGCGCCTCCCAGGGACTGCAGGCCCGCGGCCCGCGCATGGACGTCGTCCTGATCCTCCCGGATGTACACGAAGGACGCCCTTCCGCGCTCGCGGTACCAGGCCGCGGCCTCGTGCAGCAGGTCGCCATAGAACGCGGCACCACCGGGCACCAGTTCGTACAGGCGCACCGTATCGTACATGTCGAACAGGTGCAGGCCGGGCTCGGCGCTTTCCAGCAGGACGGCCGCCACCGCCTGGCCCCCCACGCGCGCCACGCGAATCTCCCGTTCGCGCGCCATCCCGGCACGCGACCATCGACCCCTGAGTTCGGCAAGATCCTGGCGCGCGACGCCCAGTTCCATCGCATCGACGTACGCCGCGCAGCGACTGGCCTCGGCCGACCGGGTCAGCAGCGGTCGCTCCTGGGGGGCGATGGGCGCGATCTGGAGACCCCGCGTCCGACCACGACCGGGGGAATCGCACCGCCCCACCCAGGCGTCGATCGGGTGCTGCCACGCGTCCCCGCTGGAGATGTGCGGCTTTGGGAAGTCCCGGTAGGCCGTCTGGGTCCACTTGGTGGACTCGTGCAGGTACACCAGGATCCACCGCATGTCGGGGTCGTGCTGCAGGTGTTCGTACATCCGCATGTGGCCGTCACGCAGGATCTGACGACTGCTCCATCCGGGCAGAGCCCCCTTTCGCTTGGCCAACTGCCCGGCGAAGTACGTTCCCGTGTACAGGCGGTGGACGGCGGACGAACACTCGGCCCCGCGCTCCGAGGGAACCACCGACTGGCAGCCCAGGTCCGGGGCGGCGTCCATGCGACGCGTCGCACGCTCGAAGTCCCGCCCCTTCCGGGCGAAGTCCTCGGGGCTGCACCCCGAGAGCGAGAAGTAGCCCGACTCCTGGAACAGCGCCCAGGAGTCCTCGGCGGGGGTTCCCCGGGTCCGGGCGGCGGGGTTCATGATCTCCTGCACCAGATCCCGCCACTGCCCGGCGATGGCCTCGTCGGCGGGTTCCAGGCGAACGCCGGCCACCATGCCCTCGCCCCCGAAGTCCGGGGACATGCGACGCACCCGCGCGGGAAGGGCCAGCCGGGGCGTTTCGTCGTGGAACAGGCACAACGAATCGATGGCCAGGCCCGGAATCAGCAGGTCGTCGGCGGGGGGGTCCAGAAGGACAGGCCGTGGACCGAGACGTCGCGCACGGGACGCCGCACCACCCTTCCGGGCCAGTAGGGATGCTGGAAGGCGACCTCCCAGCCCCCGGTCACGCGAACCCTGCGGGACTCGCGGTGGCGAATGCGGCGCAACGTCGTCGGAAGGCCCAGCGACAGACCGTCCCCATCGACCCGGGGGTTCACGACCGGAATGTCGAAGGCGGACACGTGGCCCTGGAGCCGGAGGACCGTGGGCCCCAGGGGACAGGGGCCCATCAGGTGTACCCGCAGGGGGCGAGCGTCTCCGGGACACGGGGGCAGCACACGCACCGGAACGGGGGGCGTATTCCGCGACAACAGCATCCCCTCTCCGGCCTCGGCAACCAGGGCGCGCAGGATCTCAAGCACCCGGACGGGATCCGCCACCGTCTCGACGACCGGCGCCGCGGCCAGGGCCGGGGCCAGGCAGCCTCGATGACGCAGTTCCTCGAGCAGGACGTGCAGATCCCTGGCGAAGGACAGTGGCAGCCCCTCGCGGAAGCGCGCCGTCAGTCTGGGGCCCCCGCCGGGCACGTCAGGCAGGGGGCTCAGCGGCGCGGCGGGACGCACATCCACCGGAACCGGGCCCAACAGGTAGTTGTCCAGGGCAAGAACCAGTTCGCGACTGACCCGTCCACGACGCGGTTGAGGCCCCGACTGTGACAGGTCCACGGCGGCGGGCGCCACCCGAAGCACCAGGCGGGGATCCTCCTCGCCATCCAGGGTCGCCACCAGGCCGGCCTTGCCGGCGTTCACCCGCCAGCCCGAGGCGGCGTCCTCCAGGTCGGCGAGCGGCCGAGCCGGCAGGGCAAGAAGCGTTCGGGGCAGCGCCAGGCCCCGGTCCTTGGGGGGCGCCTGGAGTCGAGAGGTGGCGGGGGTCCAGTGAAGTCCCATCTTCGGTCCTCCGGTTCAATGGCGTCGCTGCGCCGGGATGGAATCCGGGTTCAGGCGGACCGGGGGGGATGCGCGGGTAGGCGCACCTGGAAGACCGCCCCGGCGGGCCCGTCCTTCGCGTTCCGGAGAGGCTCGACCAACTCCACCGTGCCGTCGTTCGCCAGCGCCAACTCGCGACAGATGGCCAGCCCCAACCCGCTGCCTCCCCGCTCGGGCCGGGTCGTGAACGCCGGTTCGAAGATCCGCCCGGCCAGCCGGTGGGGGACACCGGGACCGTTGTCCGAGACCTCCAGCAGCACGGAGGCCCCCTCGGCGGTGGCTCGGATGCGAATCTCGCCGTCCCGACGTCCGGTAGTTTCAATCGCGTACGCCGCGTTGGTCAGCAGATTCATCAGAATGCGGCTGATGTCCGTCTGGTCCGCCCAGACGACCAGGTCCTCCGGGCACGACAGCACCAGGCGGGCCACGTGGGACACCTCGGACCGGGTCATCTCGCGAACGGACTCGAGGATCTCGATGACCGGCCTGTAGCACTTGGAGGCGGCCGCCAGACGCGTGGACTGGACGCGCTTGCGATGCAGGGTGGTCATGTGATCCACCGCCATGCGCAGGTTGGCGACGGCATCCCGCACCTGCACGAACAGATCCGGGTCCAGGCCGTCCTCCAGGGACGGGACCAGTCCCTCCAGGCGCTGGGCCGAACCCTCGATGGCGATGTTCACGTTGGCCATGTCGTGGAGCAGGCGCGCCCGCATGGCCGCCAGGGTGGCGATGCGCTCGCGATCCAGGATCTCGGACTGGAGCGTGCGCACCATGTGCTCGAGATGGGCACGATCCACGGCCTCGCGCAGCACCAGTCGCACGTCGTCCAGGCGCCAGGGCTTGGCCAGGTAGCGCGACACGCCGCTGCGGTTGATGGCGTCGATCGCCGTCTGGTGGTCCGAGTAGGCCGTGACCAGGATCCGGATCACGTTGGGGAAGCGCTCGCGGGCGGTTTCGCACAACTCGACGCCGCTCATGTCGCGCATGCGCTGGTCCGTCAGCAGCACCGCGATGCGCCGCTCGCCCAGGATGCGCAGGCCGGCTTCGCCCGACGGCGCGGTCACGACATCGAACTCGTCCCCGAAGGAGCCCCGAAAGACCAGCAGATTCGGTTCCTCGTCGTCCACGTACAGGATCGGATAGTCCCGCAGATACTCGAAGCGGGCGTCGTGCGGGCGCAATTCGTTACGGGCCATCGCTCCTCCAACCAGGCCTGGGGCCTGATCCCCGTCGCTGGGACTGCGCGGCGGTCGGGACTTCAAGGCGACCGCCCCGGATTCTACTCGAACAATGCAATATCCGTGCAAGTTCAAAACACAGGGCAGGTCCGGAATCCCGGGGGGTCATGGCCTCGCCCGCCCCCCTTCTTGGGACACCGCCTGTTCGACGCCACGGCGGGAAGTGCGCGCCCCGCACGCCACCCGGGCATGCACGCCAGAACGGCGTGCCGAATCGGCACACTCCCGCAAGACGGCGGGGGGGAGCCTGTGGGCCGGGCCGTGGCAACCCCTTGTGGTCCTGGCCCCACCGCGACACTGGCCCGCATATTGCAAGTCCACTCGGGAGGATGGGCGCCGCGCCAGACAGGCTGCCCGGACCGGAATGCACCTCGCGCCGAAGGGCGTGACCAGCGGAAAGGCGCCGCGATGTCTCGACGCGGTTCGGAGATTGCCCGGATCCCCGGAGATTGCGCCCAGGGTGCGCCGCGGGGGCGCGCCTGCTTCCTGATCGTCGGACAGGGTACGCTGCGCACGGTGGAGCTGGCCGCCAAGGCCAGCCATGTCGTGGGTTCCGACCCGGCGGCCGACATCCGCCTGATCGATCCGGCCGTGGCCCGACAGCACGCGATCCTGAAGTTCCGCCCGGACGGCAAGGCGACCATCGTTCCGGTCAGCATCGACTGCCCGATGCTGGTCAACCTGCGCTTCGTCGAGGGGCAGGTGGCCCTGTCCGACGGCGATCTGGTGTCCATCGGCTCGATGACGTTGACCTATCACGACATCCCCAGGTCGCTGTGGCACGAACTGCTGGACCTGGAGGCATTCCGGCAGCGACTGGAGCGGAGGCTCGATGTCGGACACGCCACCGGGGCGCGGGTCCTGATGGTGTCCATGGACCTGGCCCGGGAACGAACCGGGGCCCTGGGGCCGCAGGTCTTTGAAGAGATGGGCGCCCTTCTGGATGACGACGCGCTCGTGGGCTGGGACGGCACCAGCCACGTGCGGATCGCCGTCTGGCTGGCGCAGGAGGCCCCGGAGCAGGTCTGCGAACGCCTCTGCCAGGGTGTACACAAGTGCGCTCCCGTGGATGCCGTGGGCGTCGCCGTGTTCCCGAACGACGCCACCAACGTGAAGACATTGCTGGCCCTGTCGCATCAGAACATGCGGCCGATGGCGCAACTCCACGCGCCGCAATCGAGCCCGATGGTCCGGACACTGCAGGTCGGGGAACACGTGGTCCACTTCATGGACCCGGCGATGCGCCAGTTGTTCGACTCGCTGGAATGCCTGTCCACGACGGACCTGCCCGTCCTGATCCAGGGGGAAACCGGCGTTGGAAAGGACCTGATCGCCCACACGCTGCACGAATGGTCCCCCCGCAGGGACAAGCCCCTGGTCACGCTGAACTGCGCGGCGATCGCGGACACCCTGGTCGAAAACGAACTGTTCGGACACGAGCCCGGCGCGTTCACCGGGGCGGGCAAGACCAAGCAGGGCCTCCTGGAGTCCGCATCGGGAGGCACGGTGTTCCTGGACGAGATTGGCGAGTGCTCGCCGCAGATCCAGGCCAAGCTGCTGCGCGTCCTCGAGACCCGCCGCGTCAGCCGCCTTGGGTCGGTCAAGGAACGCCGCATCGACGTCCGGTGGGTCGCCGCGACCAATCGGGACCTGAAACGGGAGGTTGCCGAGGGCCGGTTCCGAAGCGACCTGCTGTTCCGCCTGAACGCGGCGTCCGTGCAGGTGCCGCCGCTGCGATCACGGCGGGTCGAGATTCCGCTTCTGGCTCGCACCTTCCTGGAGCGGGCATGCCTCCGTTCGGGGCGTGCCGCCCCCGCCATCAGCCTGGTCGTCAACTGGCGACTGGTCGAGTACTCGTGGCCCGGCAACGTCCGCGAGTTGCGCAGCCTGATGGAGTATCTGGCCGCGACCACCGACGGCCCCGAGATCGAGGAGCAGCACCTGCCGCCGGAGATCCTGGCGGCGTCCCGAACACCCGAGGAGGGGACGCCCCCCGGGCTCGCCGCATTGACCTCGGCACCCCTGTCGCGACCGGGAGGATGGTCCGAATATCCGGGGCTTTACGACGAGGTCCGCAGGCTGGAGGAACGCAGGATCCGCGAGGCGCTGATGGCGACGGGAAGCGTGCGCATGGAGGCCGCCAGGCTGCTGGGCATGCCCCTGCGGACCTTCCACACGAAACTCAAGGAATACGGCATCTCGTGACGATTGCGCGTGCCGACCTGGCACGGCTGCCGTTCCTGCATCGCACTTTGCCCCCCCAGGCGGCGCGCCCTCGCATGAAACCCCCTTGCCGGCGGCACGTTTCCTCACGAGGCCTCCCCGGCCCCATGCGGCACGGAACCTGCTTGGGTACTGCGCCCGCCGGCGCGAGACCGCGCCGCCGTTGACGGAGGAACAAGGTGGCCGACTCGATCCCCCCGACCCTCAGGGTCGTGGGCTCTTCGTTCCCATGCAATGCGCGACCCGAGGCTATCGGGCCGGCCCGGGATTCGGCATGCAGGAGTGTCCCGGGACACGTGGGACTGGTGTCCCAGGGACACGCGGGACACGAGGCGCCCCGGACACTGACATTCCCGAGGTCCCGCGACGAATCGTCGCAGGCATCGCGAGCGCGGCGACCGCCCGACCCGGCCGGCACGAGCGAGCGGCCCCGGCTTCTGGTGGTCGGGAGCGAGACGATGAAGGTCATCGGACTTGGCGACCACCCGGAGCACACGATCGGCTCGGGCAGCGGCGCAACCATCCGCATTGACGACCCTGCCGTGGCCCATCGACATGCGGTGATTCGCACCGAACACGATGTCAGCACGCTGGTCCCGGCAGCCGGCCACCACCCGATCCTGGTCAACCTCCAGCGGCTGCGCGGCCAGACGCCCCTGGTCTCGGGGGACGTGATCTCGATCGGCTCATCGACGATGACGTTCCATGCACCGCCCGTCCCCCTGCGGGTCCACGTGCTGGATGTGGCCGAGTTGCGGGCACGGCTGGACCAGGAGCTGGCCGCGCGCCGCCTGAACCGGGGGCCGTTGGCCGTCGTGGCGATCCGCCTGGATTGCGAGGATGACCCCGTGCTGGCCGGACGCGCCGTCGAGGCCCTGTGCGCAACGCTCCGCGACACGGACAACGTGGGCTGGGACGGTGGGACCGACGTGCTGGTCCTGATGCCGGGGTCCCCCGGAGACCAGGCATCCTGCCACCGCATCACGACCGCGCTGGCCCCGCTGTCCCCGCGCACGCAAATCGGCATCGCCCGCTTTCCCTGCGACGCCCAGGATGCCGGTGCGCTGCTGGACCTCGCCGCGCGGGCTTTGCCGCCCAGGGCGACACCCGCCGACACGCGCTCCCGCCTGCTGGTGCGCACCGTCCAGGTCGCGAACCACCGGGCCCATTTCCTGGATCCGGTGATGCGCCGGGTGTTCGACACGGTGGATCGGCTTGCGCGGACCGAGTTGCCCGTCCTGATTCAGGGCGAGACCGGCGTGGGGAAGGAGGTGGTGGCCTTCGCGTTGCACCAGCAGTCGCGGCGCAGTGGCCAGCCCCTGGTCACCATCAACTGCGCGGCCATCGTCGAAACCCTGGTCGAGAACGAGTTGTTCGGGCACGATGCCGAGGCCTTCACCGGCGCCGGACAGTCCAAGCCCGGCCTGCTGGAGGCCGCGGACGGCGGCACCGTGTTCCTGGACGAGATCGGCGAGTGCAGCCCCCGGATCCAGGCGAAACTGCTTCGGGTCATCGACACGCGACGCGTCAGCCGTCTGGGTTCGGTGCGCGAGCGGGCCATCGACGTGCGGTGGATCGCGGCCACGAACCGGAACCTCGCCGCCGACGTCACGGCGGGGCTCTTCCGCAACGATCTGCTGTTTCGCCTGAACTCGGCGCGGATCAACGTGCCCCCGCTGCGAAGGCGCACCGTCGAGATCCCCCTGCTGGCACGGGTCTTCCTGGACCGCGCCTGCGACCAGTTGGGGCGCCCCCCGATCTCAATGTCGCTGGGCGCCACGCGACGACTGCTGCAGTACCCCTGGCCGGGCAACGTCCGCGAGCTGCGCAACATCATGGAGTACCTGGCGGCCACGGTGGACGGAACCCAGATCGAAGCGTCCATGCTGCCCGACGAGATCGAGGGGTACGCCCCGGATTCGGCCGCCCCACTCGTCCAGGAGGAGGACGCCGAAGCGCCCGCCGCCCCCTGGACCGCGATGGAGCAGCCGGACTGGACCCGATACCAGGGCATCCAGGAGGAGGTGCGGCGCCTGGAACGCCACCGCATCCTGGAGGCACTGGAGGCGACGCGAGGAATCCGACAGGAGGCGGCGCGACTGCTGAACATGCCCCTTCGGACCTTCCACACCCGGATGAGGGAACACGACATCACGTTCCCGACCGATCGACAGGACTCATAGCCCCTGGAGGAGCCTGAATGACGCGCAGACATTGGTGGATCGCGGTCGCATTCCTGGGTGTTCTGGCGCCGGGCGCGGCACGTGCCGCATGCACGCTGGGCCTGGACGTGCAGGGCGTGGTGATGACCTACGACTTCTTCCTGGGATCGGCATCGACCCAGGCGGTCGAGATCGAGGTCACCCACCAGGCAGGCGACTCGTGCCCGTTCTTCGTGACCGTCAGCCGGGGGGGCGCCAACGACTACGACCGGCGCATGACCTCCGGAAGCAACACCCTGCCCTACCAGATCTACTCGCAAGCCAACCAGACGGGTGTTCTGAAGGAGCTGGCCGATGCCACGATGCCCCTGGACGTACTGGCCGGAAACGTGAGCCCGGCCGACGCGTCCCCACGTCTCCTGACCTGCCACGTGGTCATTCCGGCGCACCAGGTGCGGTCCGCCGGCGTCTATGGCGACACGGTGACGGTCACGTTGTACCAGGGCGAGCTGGACGGGGAACACACGCTGGTGGCCGCCACCGGGATGAGCCTCTCGACGACGCTGGCCCAGGACATCGAGATGTCGCTTGCGGACACGGGCCACGAATTCGACGCGACGGACACCAGCCAATCCCTGGATTTCGGAGTCCTGGAACTCGGCGAATCCCTGGGTTTCGACCTGATGGTCCGCAGCAACGCCGGCTACACGGTCACGATGGTGTCCGAGAACCAGGGACGCCTGAAACTGGAGGGGGCGCAGGCCCGGGACAACACGACGGTCGCGTACGCCCTGACCGTGGACGGGCTCGTCCAGGATCTGTCCGGTACCCAGCCCGTCGAGGTCGCCTCGGGTGTCGGCGTGACCGAGGTCGGCGGCGTCCGCCATCCGGTCAACGTGACCATCGGGTCGGTGTCGGGGAAGATTGCCGGCAGCTACGAAGACAACATCACGATCACCGCGGTCACGGCCGAGTGAGGCCCGCGCTGCGCTCCTGTCGAATCCGCGCCTCGAATGGCGGCATCCGCAGCGTTCCGATGTCGAACAGGCCTTCCCGATCCTCCGGAATCTCGAACCGCATCCCGGGCGCGTCCTCGGTGATCAGGCGAAGTTCGTAGGTGCCCGGCTGCAGGCCGTCCAGCGAGAATCGGCCCTGCCGGTTCGTGAACATCAGGGTCGGCTCGGCATCGTTGTCCGCCACCGCCACGACCACGCCCCCCTTCAGCGAGATGGGATCCCCCAGGGAATCGACCAGGATGCCGGTGACGAAGACCGTCGTGGTCACGCCCAGCCGGAACAGGTAGCCGCTGCGATAGGTCGGCAACAGCGTGAACCGGGTCTGGCCGACGTCGTGTCCGAAAGGCAGATCCGGCACATCCAGCTCCAGCCGATTCAGGTGATAGGACCGCATCCCGGCCAGGATACCCGGCCCCAGGACGTCCACCTTGGCCCCCGCATGTCCCCCACGGTCATTGATCCGGATGGACCGCCCGAACAGACGCTTGTCGGTGGGCACCACCATGGCGAAACTGTCCCCCACCGGCCGCGACACCCCGAAGACGCCCTGCGCGAACACCAGCGCGGTGCCCGCCGAGAGGTGGCCCCGCAGGCCCAGGTCCGGGAAGGCCACGTTCTGGGTGTAGCGGGCCTCGCCACGATAGCCGGTGTAGCTGACGCCGCTGCCCAGTCGCCCGCCGTCCGCCGTCTGGATCGCATCGCCCCAGGCCCGCACGGCCTGGACATCGCGGGGCGAGCCATAGTTCCAGGACAGGCGATTCGCCATCGCCAGCGAATCGAAGGAATCGGACAGCGTGTGGTTGCCGGGAAGCTGCCACACAAGATTGACGACCACCCGCTGGTCCGAGACGCCCGAACTGTTTCCCCGCTGGGAACCGGTGACGCTGAGATGGGCGCCGCGCCACAGCCTGCGGGAAAGGGTCAGGTCCGCGTTGTAGGAATGACGCGGGTCCATCCCTGACAGGCGATAGGCACCTCCAACAGCACCGTGGATGCCCCAGAACAACCGCTGTCCATAGGAGGCGGACACCCCCAGCCGGTAGGGACGCTCGTCGCCGCCCCCGGGATGGACGAACCCCGGCCCCACCACCTCGAAACTGGCGCTCCAGGCCCGTTGGTTCCGCCGGCTGCCGGCGGTCGGCAGGTTGCGATACCGCAGGCTCAGCGCGTAGCTGCGGGCAATCTGGCGCACGCTGCCGGCAGCGACGTCGAATCCCCACAGGCCGATCGGGCTGGCCCAAAGCCCCTCGATGCCCGCCACCGCCCGACCGAAATCCGCCTGCAAGTACGTCCCCAGCGTCAGCGAGTCCAGGACGCCCACCCGGTGGAATGCCAGCAGCATCGGCCGCTCCCACTTGTACTCTCGAAGCGCCCCGGTCTGGCGCGACGGAAACCCGATGCTGTAGGCGAACTGCTGCAACCCGGGCTCCAGCAGTTCCGCGTAGGACACCGCATCGAATTCCAGCATCTCCTCGCGACCGACCTCGTCGATCACCTGCAGTCGAACGTCGTTGATCCCGCTGACCAGCGGCAGATCCCGCAGATCGTGGCGTCCCGCGTCCAGTTGCAGCGTCTGGACCAGGCGTTCCCCCACCCACACGTGGACCTGGGAACGACGTTCCAGGAAGAACTCGTACCGACTGATGGGGTGGGTCACCCGGTACGGCTGCAGCGCGAAGTTGCGTGCCACCGAGAACCCGCCCATCGGTCGCCCCTGCAGATGCCCGCGATACGGCGGCGCCAGGTCGCCCAGGGTGAACCGCAGCATGGTGCCCGGGTGGTCCTTGACCAGGCGAACCCCATTGAGCATCCAGGGATCGCGACTGTCTTCGCCGTAGCGCGCCTCGGATTCCAGCACCCATCCCAGGACGTTCAGAGCGCCGTCGGCCGTGGCCCGGACGGGCTCGCGGTGGGGGCTTGCCCCCTCGGGGTCGCGCTGAACGAACCCCATCCCCCCCCGAAGATTCACGTAGCCACTGACGGGACTGGGCCGCAACGCGTCCTCCAGGCCCTCGGGCAGGTTTCGCCGCCGCATCACGGTGACGTCGGTCCGTCGCAGCGCCGCGGGAATCCCCAGAAGAACCGACAGTTCGGCCTCGTCGAAGCCGACCTCCAGCCCCTCGGCGCGCAGATCCTCCAGTTCCAGGAATCCCTCGTCGTCCATGGCCAGCCGCAGGCGCTTCTCGACCTCCGGCGCCAGGCGATCCCCGACCTGCTCCAGGAGTGCCGTGCCGTCCAGGCGCGGGTTCTGGGCCCCCGCCCCGTTCAGCAGCAGCAGGACCGGCCCCCGATCGGTGCCGTCGGCCAGGATCGTGGCGTGAACGGCGTGGACCTCGCGTCGCGGGCGGCCCCCAAAGGCCCGCTCGTGCAGGGCGTCACGGTGCATGTCGGCCGCGTCCGGCGGCGGCTCGGGGCCCCGTCCGTTCATGGGCGGAGCGGTCGCCGCTCCACCTTCCGTCCCGCTCCTCGCCTCCGGAACATCGACGACCGACCTGGGACCCGACATCCCCCGCTGCGCCTGGCGGGCCCGGGACACCCGCGCGCCCCGATCCGCCGCGACGCGGGGAACGGGTGCGGCCGCTTGCACACGGGGGGCGCCACGCTCGCCCGATGACTGGGCCTGCCTCTTCGGGCTTGCCAGCGTGGGCGGTACCCGACGCCGTCCCTCGATCGGGGCCTTGACGTCCGAG
Source organism: Myxococcota bacterium (assembly GCA_029975745.1). Taxonomy (GTDB): domain Bacteria; phylum Myxococcota_A; class UBA9042; order DTJE01; family DTJE01; genus DUVQ01. Next base: position 22,366 of record JARKOL010000335.1, read on the forward strand.
CGGGCCCCGGGGGTCCGGGTGGCGATCGGAAGCCGGGACGTGGGTGGGGGGGGCTCCGCGCCCCCAAGGATGCCCGACGTCGCCGGCAGGGACGACGCCACGGGCGCCAGAGGACGAGCCGGCCTGGAGGGATCGCCGGGGACCTCCGGAGCTGCGGCGGCGACTGGACCTGCGGCGCCGACTGGGGCTGCGGCGCCGACCGGGGCTGCGGCGGCGACCGGGGCTCCGGCGGCAACCGGGGCCTCGACGACGGCATCGGGATGAATCCCGCCCTGGGCCGGTGCCGGGGGCTCACGCGTCAGCCGTGAACACAGAAGCTGAAGCCCCAGAAGCAGCAGGATCGCCACGAGCAGCAGCGCCCAGTACCGCCTGCGCCTCCGACGACGGCCTCCCCCTTCCTCGTGCGCGGGGTCCGATTCGTTCATCGCTTCTTCTCGACGTCAATCTCGGCGTGGACCTTGCCGGGTGCCAAGGCGGCCGGCCAGGGCAGCACGAATTTCCGCCGCTGGCCCGCCAGAAGATTCTCGCCAAGCAGTCCGCGCAGGTCGGGTCCCTCCAGCGCCAGCACGGCCGCCCCTCCGGCTTCCTTGCCGATGGGGCCTGACGACACCCGGACGACCGGGTTCCGCATCAACGCATGGCGATTGCCCAGGTTGTCCAGCACCAGGACCAGCCGGGGAGCCCCGTCGGGCCCGACCTCGGAATGCGCCTCGTCCACGACCACCGCATGGCGCGCGCCCTTGGGCACCACGTAGACCGAGGCCAGGTAGCGCATCATCAGCCGCACGTGCGCACCCACACCCTCGGTGGAGGTGGCGACCAGATCGACCGGAAGCTGCTCGCAGATCAGCCGAAACGGCAGCTCCTGTCGTGGATTCCGGTCGCCGACCCAACTCACGCGCACGCGGCGCGCCTCGCCCGGGTCCAGAACGACCTGTTGCGGATACAGCAGGAAGCCCTCCTCGACGGGAGGGTTCGTTTCCTTGCCGTCCACGTCCGAGATGCGGCGCGCCATGGACAGTTCCACCGCCACGCGGACCGCCGCCTTGTTTCGGATCAGGAAGGTGCCCGTCGCGCCGCGCCCCGATGGCGCCAGATCCAGCCGGATGGGCGAAATGGTCAAGGCCCCGGCGTCACGGGGCACCCAAGGCAGCAGAAGCAGCAAGGTCAGCAGGCACCATGCGCTCGTTCTCACGTCAGCCCCCCCAGTTCTCAATCAGGATGGAATCCCGGGTTCCCGGCCCCTCCCCCGGATGCGGGCCCGCGGCGTAGGGTGCCGCGGACCCGCCCCCGGGATATGGGGGGGCCCGGACGGTGGCTACTCGTTCGCCGCGATGGTGAACGTCAGCACGTCGGAGTAGACGTCGGCGAACAGCGACGCCAGGTAGTTGTCGCCGGCGGCGCCGGAGTTCGTGGCCTCGTCGCCGTCATCCGCGATGGTGATCTTCAGGGACTTCGAGGTGAACTCGGGGAAGTCCACGTTCGCCGCCGTCGCGTCCGTCACCAGGCCCTCGCCGTCCTCCATCACGACGGCGACATCGGCGTACTTCAGCGTGTAGGCGATCAGGTGCGGGTTGGTGCCCACCGCGCCCTTCAGGTACAGGTTCCCGTCCAGGTCGGCAACCGCGTTCGCGGACGCCACGGTCACCGTGTAGCCGGCCTGCGAGTTGCACTTCTCGTGGACGTAGGCCACGATGGTGTCGCTCTCGCCCGCGCCCAGGTCCAGCGTCGTGTAGGACGTCGTGGCGCCCGGGTTGGCGTCGCTGGCATCCGCGACTTCGAGTTCCGTGACCGTCTCGACTTCGCCGGACAGGTTGACCGTGCCGACCAGCTCGGCATGAGCACGACCCACCCACAGGAACGAGCACGCCATCGCCAGAACCGCAACCGAACCCATGAACTTCTTCATCTTGATCTCCTCTTTGTTTGTCATAGAAACACCATCAGGAACACCCAGTACAAGACTCCATGGAATGGCACCGCCGTCATGTCATATAGGCCCTCCCCCTTTGCGCCAGCCTCAAACCGGATCGGAATTCTCCGTCCGCTCGTATCCTATTGAGCATGAAGCGTGCCTGGTTCATCAAACACGCAAACGAACTTTTTCTCCCTTTTGTTTCCGGTATTTATAGCCGCCAGTGAACCTTTCGGGGGGCAGACAGCCAAGTGCTGCGTCTGCACGCGCGCCGATTCGGCGTGCAGCACGCGACTATCGAAAGCGCAGCGAGGCAACCGTGCCGTCATTGAGGCGCTGGAATCCCGTGCGCACGACGCGCACATTGTCCAGATCGTCCAGACCGGCCTTCGCGGAGTATTCCTGGATCATGTCCAGAAGCTGATCCCCTGCCTCGCCGCTGCGGTGGCTGGGACGCGCCCGACGGCGGACCGGTGCGTGTCGGCTGGATTCGTTGACGGCGACCTGGACCGACGCGGCCCCGACCGCGGCGTCCTCCGACCGGACTCCCGATGCCTCCAGTTGATCCAGCATCTCGTCAATGGATCGCAACTGGCGCGCGAACAGACGAAGCACCTGATTGATCAGGTGAACGCCCAGGACTCCCTGGCTCTTGACCAGTTTCAGGAAGTCCTCGCGGTGCAGCGTCAGCACGACCGAGGGGCACACGGCGCGACAGTCCAGCGACTGGGCCTCGTCCGACAGCAGGGCCGTCAGGCCGAACGTCTCGCCCGGCTCCACCGTGGCCAATCGACGACGCGGCTTCGACGTCACCAGTTCCAGCCGGCCGCGAACCAGCACCCCGGCCCCCGGCAGCGACTGTCCCGCCAACGCCACCAACTGACCCGTGGGCACGGCGCGCGGATGCATGTACCGCGAAACCTCCCGGACCTCCTCCTCGCCCAGGCCGGAAAACAGCGCCAGCCTCGGCATCATTCGAATCAGTTCCTCCTGCATGACCCACCTCCCAGGTTCCCAACCCAATCACAATCCGAACAGACGGCCCAGAAGCGACTTGCGGACCTCCGGCACCACGGCGCCACGCGGGCCGCCGCGGGCCAGTCCCGCCGCCACGTCATTGGCCTTGGCCCCGGCCCGCCCCAGGCGTGTGGCCAGGTTCTCCGCCATGACCAGCATCAGCTTCCGGGCCGTTTCGGGACACTCGTGCAGCAGGCGCGCCAGGCCCTCGGCATCCAGGGTCACGCACACCGTCGGGGACCGCGCGATCGCGACCGCCTGGCGGATCCCGCCGTCCAGCAGAGCGACCTCGCCCATCACCTCGCCCGGGCCCAGGATGACCAGCGACACATTGCGCCCGTCCGGGCGCGCTTCCAGGATCTCGACCGTCCCTTCGACAATCGCGAACATCGTCCGGGTCCGCTCGCCACGGCGAAACAGGGTGCCGCCGACCGGCACCTCGACGCGACGCAGACATCTGGCCAGGGCCTCCAGATCCGCCGTACCCATGTCACGAAACATCTCCAGGTCCACCCACCGCCTGATCTGGACTGGCATGCCAGGCCTCCCCACGCAAAACCGCCCTGTCGGGTCGCAGGAAACATGCCATGCCGCCACGGAATCGATACACGTGTGATATCAAAATGTTCCGAGAACGCCGACACGGGACGTCCGCATAGGGAATGCCGATGCTACACGCCGAACCCGCACAGATGCCAGGTCGGCACACGAATGCAGGGCGCTCGTCCCGGCGGTCACCACGCCGGAAACGAATCCTGCCATTCCAGCGATTCTTCCATAGAATTGGGCCTGCATCGGGTCGGCACCGGGTGTCGAAGGAGGCGAAGCGATGACGGGACGCGCCTGGGTCTGGACAATGGGGTTGGCGGCTCTGGTGGCGTGCGGCGGAAGCGGCACGTCGGCCGATGCCTGGGTTTCGGACGCGGCAACCGACGTCGCGACGGACCCGGGCGGGGGCGCACCGGACGACGGCGTCGCGGGGGATCCGGGCCAGGGAATCGACGCGACCGGCGAGGCCGGCACGGACGCGCCCCCCGTGGACGCAACGGACCAGGACGCCGCGGATGCCCCGACCGACGACGGACCCTCGGTGGACGGGGGACAGGACGCGACCTCGGACGCCGACGACGCGGGCGGGGGCGAGGACGCCGGGACAGTCCCGGAGGTGGAGATCCTGCGGGTGATGTCCTTCAACCTTCGGACGGCATTCGGCGACCTGGGCGACAACGCCTGGGAGAACCGGGTGGACCTGGCCGCGCAGGTGATCCGGGACGAGGCCCCCCAGGTGATCGGGGTCCAGGAAGCCTGGTGGTTCCAGTTGGAGGATCTGGTGGCGCGCCTGCCCGAGTACGCGTGGGTCGGGATTTCACGGGCCGAATCGGATTTCGACGAGTTCTGCGCCGTCATGTACCGGCGGGACATCTTCGAGGTGACCGACACGGCGACGATCACGCTCAGCGATACCCCGGAGGTCTTCGGCAGCAAGTTCTCGGACGCCCAGGCGTACCCCCGGATCCTGACGTGGGCGCGACTGCGGCACCTGGGCGACGACCGGGAATGGGTGGCGTTCAACACCCACTGGGACTACATCCGGGAGGACGAGATTCCCCAGCGATCGGCGGCCCTGACCGCGCGCACGATGGCCCAGGTGGCCGGGGACACGCCCGCATTCCTGACCGGGGACTTCAACACCGGCCCCGACGGCGCGGCCTGGCGGATCCTGACGGGGGCCGAGACGTTTGACGAGGTCACCGGCAACCTGATCGACCTGTGGATCGAAACCGAAACGCCGGAATCAGGCACGTACCACGGGTTCAAGGGCACCTCCACGGGTGCGCGCATCGACTGGATCCTGCGGACACCGAACGGGTTCAAGGGCGTGGGCGCCGCCGTCATCCAGACCAGCCAGGACGGCCTGTGGCCCTCGGACCACTTCCCCGTCACCGCCGACCTGGACACCCGCGTCCAGCCCCCGGACGAGCGGTAGGACTACTGCCGCACCCCCCAGAAGCCGGCGTCCGGATTGAACGACGACCCGCCCAGCGTCACCTGGGCATCCCAGGCGCACGGCGCCTCCCGGGTCCCCAGCCCGTCGAATCGCGTGTCCTGATCGTTGTCCTGCAACGGACAGGGGGCCCCGGCGGGGGTTCCGACCTGGAAGCTCTGCGGCGTGGCGTCCAGGCCGATCAGCAGGTCCCGGAGGCACGCGCCGCCGGTCTGAATCAACGCTTCGCACGCCCCCTCGATCAGGGACGCCGTCAGCCCCGGCAGGGTGCCCGTCTGGGCAACGACCGTCTTCGCGAACTCCGAACAGCAGTTCGCCTGGAGAAGACATGCCCTGCCCCCCAGCAGCGCCCCGAACAGATCCTCGTAGGAATCGACCGCGGGCAGCCCATCCTCGCCGTTGCCGAAGATCTGCGGCAGATGGATCCTCTCGATCGCGAAGCTGGCCAGCGCCCCGTACTTCAGGCCCAGCGAATGCTTCAAGATCGCCAGGCCGTACCCGGGCTTGCCGGGCACCAACTGGGCCTCGATGTTGGCCGCGACGGCGTTCCCGATGCCCGGAACCGCCGACATCGACAACGCCACGGCGCCGCACTGGTCGTCGTCCAGCGGATCACAGTCCTTGCCCAGCGTCCACCTCAGGACCACGGTGTGCCAGACCTCGCGGCAGTCCCCCATCGCCAGCAGCCCGTCCGGGTCCGCTTCCTTGGTGCAGGTCATCGTCGAGCGGAACTGGAACTTCCGGAGGCTCAACCCCACATCCCCGGCGATCTGGACCGTGTTCGCGCACACCGCGGGGTCGGCCGCGGGACAGGCGTCCGCCAGAAGCGCCGACAGGTTCGCATCGATGATCGCGGACGCGATGGTCACGACCGTCGCCAGTGAGGCCAGGGAAGGATTGTCGGGATCGGTGAACAGGTAGTCACAAAGACCGCCCCCCGGGGCCCCGCAAGGGGTGTCGCCACACATCAGCAGCAGGAGCGATCCCGTCGGATTCTGGATCAGTCCGAACACCAAGTTCAGCACCGTCGCGACGGCGGGATGAAGGCCGGAAACCATGTCGAACGTGCTGGTCAGGTCGTAGGTGCCGACCAGGCGAGGCTGGGTGCATCCCGGGTCGGCGGGGTCGTCCGCATCCGTCCCGGTGCCGGCGTCCCCGGGATCCGTGGCGTCCGGAAGGTCCGCGGAGGGGACATCGTCCCCCTGGGAGCCCAGGACGCAGAACGATCGGGATTCGGACGCCGCGACGCAGAGGTACCCCGTCGGGCACGCGCGCCCTTCCTTGAAACAATCATCGCCGCGTTCCGGCAGCAGGCAGCCGCCCAGCCCCCCCAATAACGCCGCCGTCACCAGCACCTGCACCGTCACATAGCGCATATCCAGCTCCTCCCTTGGCGAGAAGCATACCACGAACCTCCCGCTGTGCGGACTCGGACCCGTCCGGCTGGACAGACCGCCGGGCCGCGGCGTCGATGCGGGTTTCTCGTTCATTCTGGTATCACGTTCGTTGCAATCATAATACCCGCCGTGGTAGGGTGCCTCCCATGCGCGGGGGGCTGACGATCGCCGTCGTGGTGTTGGGGATGACCTGGGCGTCCCACGGGGCGGCGTCCGGGATTCCGGGGTCCACGCCGGCCGACGAGGTCGGCGACACCGCCCCGTCCCAGCCCACGAGGTCCGTCGATGCGGTCGGCGACACCGCCACGTCCCTGCCCGAGGTATGCGGCGAGACGGTGATCCGCGTCCAGGAACCGCCGCTGTCCGGGGGCGCCGAAGCCATCCCGCGGCGCCGGGTCGAGGCGGCCCAGCCCGCGTCGGCCAGCGAGACGATGGCGCTGGTCCCCGGGATGCGCATCGTCCAGCACGGCGCCGAGGGCAAGGCCCACCAGTGGTTCCTGCGCGGCTTCGACGCGGTCCACGGCGCCGACGTCGAGGTGCGCCTGGGCCCGGTGCCGTTGAACGAGCGCGGCAACGTCCACGGCCACGGCTACGTCGATCTGTACGGCATCGTCCCCGAGGCCATCCGCGCCATTCACGTGGAGAAGGGACCGTTCCTGCCCCAGCAGGGGGACTTCGCGACCGCGGGCACGATCCGGATCCAGACCGGCCTGCCCGACGCGCTGCGGCCGGGCTTGGTGCGGCTGGACGCGTCCCACCATGGGCGGGTGCGGCTGGCCGGGATCCTGGCGCCGCCCGACGCGCCCCGAGACGCGTTCGTGGCCGGCGAGGTGGTGTCCGACCCGGGCTGGGGGCCCGATCGCGAGGCCGTGCGCGGCGCCGCCCAGGGGGCGTGGAGCTGGGCGCTTGGGCCCCGTCTGCGCCTGGGCTTGCTGGGCGGCGGCCAGGGGGCGCGCTGGCGGTCGCCGGGGGCCGTGCGGCTGGAAGACTATCGGTCGGGGGCCATGGGGTTCCTGGACACCTACGAGGCCGGCGGTCGCGGGGCGTCCTGGCGAGCGCTGGCCGGCCTGACCCTGGAACGCGACGGCCCCGGCACCACCTTCGAGGCCGCGGCCTGGGGCGGTGTTCGCGGGCTGACGCTGGATGACGACTACACGGGCCATCTGGTCAACGGGGACGTCGGCGACTTGCGCCGCCAGGACCAGACCGCCGGCTTCGCGGGGGTTTCCGCCACGATGCGGCACCCGCTGCCGCTGGCGTTTCCCGTGGCGTTCCTTGCCGGAGCCGGATGGCGTTTCGACATGACGACCCAGTCCGAGCGGGCTCTGACGCGCCAGGGCGCCCCGTGGCGCACCGACCGCGACCTGGCGGCCCGGATCCACGGGCTGCACGCGTTCGCGGGCGTCCGGCTGCAGCCCTGGCGCTGGCTCGAACTCCAGCCGTCGGTGCGCGGCGACGTGCTGGTGTACCAGGTCGAGGACCGCCTGGCGGGGCGACGCGCCGACCGCGTGCTGGGAACCGTTTCGCCCCGCATCGCCCTGGCGTTCCCGGCGCACGCTCGCGTCACGGTGTTCGCGGACTACGGACGCGGATTCCGCACGCCCGAGCCCCGGGCGATCACGGCGCCGGCCCGCGGCTCGGTCGAGGATGCGACGCTGTCCACCTATCGCGGAGGTCGCCCGATCATCGCCGTGGCCGACGCCGCCGAGGCGGGCATCGCCGTCCGGCTGCCCGGCGCCGTCGAGGTGCGGGCGACCGGCTTCGGCACATGGATCGACCGCGAGATCGTGTTCGATCACGTCAGCAACATGAACCTGGAGCAGAACAGCACGCGGCGCCTGGGGATCGAGGCCTCGGTCACGGCATCCCCGCTGCCCTGGCTGCGCCTGCACGCCGACGCGACCTGGTGCGACGCGCGGTTCGTCCGGTCCGGCCGGCCGGTGCCCGGGTCAGCCGCCTGGTCGGGCCGGGTCCACGCAGACCTGGGCCGGGACCGGGGCGTCCATGGCGGCGCCGAACTGGGCTGGTCGGGCCGTCGAAACCTGGCCAACGGCGCGTCGGCCTCGGGGTATGCCCTGCTGGACCTGCGCCTGGGATGGCGCGAGGACCGCTACGACGTGGTCCTGGCCGTCCAGAACGCCACCGGCGCCCGGGCGATGGACGGGGCCTATCACTACGCCTCCTGGTTCGATCGGGAACGCACGCGCAGCGTGATCCCGGTCATCCACTACACGGCGGCCCGGCCCACGACGGCTCGGATGATGTTCACGGTGTTCCTGTGACGCAAGGAGGCATCCCATGACGCCGTTCGAGAGGGCCGCCCCGGGGAGGGCCCCCAGGATCCTGGGACCAGTGCTGGTTGCGATGCTGGCCGGGCTGCACGCCTGCGGCCCCGAGGGCAGCGAGCCGGCCCAGGTTCTGCTGCCGGTGACGGCGGGGCCGGACGGCATCCAGCCCTGCGTCAACAACCTGGGCTGGGCGATCACGCTGACCCAGGCGAGGGTCGCCTTGGCCGATCTGGAATTCACCATCGAGGGCGAGACCCACGCCGCGCTGCGCCCCACCTCGCCACGCCGGCCCGCCCCCTGGCGCGGCCTGGCCGACCTGCTGGTCCCGACGGCCATCGCCCATCCAGGCCACCAGGCCGGGGGCCAGGTGACCGGATCCCTGGACGGCGCATTCCTGGTGGACGTGATCGACGGCAGCACCCTGGGCACCGCGACGCTGCTGGAGGGCGACTACCACGGGATGAACCTGGCGTTTCGCACGGCCGGTCCCGCCGACGGGCTGGAGGCGGACGATCCCCTGATCGGCCACACGGCGTTCCTGGCGGGAACCGCCTGGCGCGACGGGATCGACATCGCGTTCACGGCGGTCCTGGATGTCGCCCCCGGCACGATGATGGTCGGCGGCCCGTTCGACATGAAGGTGCGGCCCGGCATGGACGCGGCCCTGGTCCTGACCCTGTACACGATCGACCCGTCCGAGGGGGACACCCTGTTCGACGGACTGGATTTCGGCGCGCTGGACACGGACGGGGACGGCTCGATCGCCATCGCGCCCGGCCCGCCGGCCCACAACGTGCTGGCCAAGACCCTGATCCGCCACGACCACTGGGGAATCGCGGTCCATCAGGACCCTGACAAGGAGGCGCCATGAACACCGGCAAGACATTGAAGTTCCTGTCGATCCTGGCCCTGACCAGCGCGCTGGCCGTGACCGGATGCGAGTCCGACGACGACGGCGGCACCGGCACCCTGAAGGTCGAGCTCTGGGGCGAGGAGTTCATCGAGGAGGGCATCGGCGCCGACGAGTTCGCCGACGGCTGGTCGGTGACGTTCGACCGCTTTCTGATCAACCTGGGCAACGTCCGAGTCGCCCGGGAGGGACGCGACCCCGCGATCGACGAGCCCGCCTTCCGGGTCTTTGACCTGGCGGCCACCACCGGTCCGCTGGTCATCGCCCAGGCCGTGGTCCCGGCGGGCGACTACGGACACGCCGCCTACACGATCGCCCCGGTGACCGCCGCCGCGACGTCGGGCAACGCCGCCCAGGCCGACATCGCGCGAATGGCCGCTGCCGGCTGGTCGATCCTGGTCGAGGGCACGGCGACGAAGGGCGAACGGGCCGTGTCGTTCCAGTGGGGAGTTTCGACGACCACGACGTACGACCCGTGCCACTCCGAGGGCGCCGTCGCCGACGGCGGCGAGGCGGTCGTCCAGATCACGATCCACGGGGATCACCTGTTCTACGATTCGGCGGTCAGCGACGAGCCCAGCCTGCGGTTCCAGGATCTGGCGAACGCCGACGCGGACCAGGACGGCCAGGTGACCCAGGCCGAAATGGCGGCGTACGGCATCCTGGCCCTGGAACATTACGGGGTCGGCAGCCTGGACATCGACAATCTGTGGGAATACGTGTCCCATATGACCACCACCCTCGGCCACATCGACGGCGAGGGACACTGCGAGACCCGCTGATGGAAGCAACGTTCGCCGTGGCCGTCGGAGTCGGCGTCCTGCACACCCTGCTGGGACCCGACCACTACCTGCCGTTCCTGGTGATCGGCCGGGCACGCCACTGGGGCCTGGGCCGGACGCTGGCGCTGGCCATGGCGTGCGGCGTCGGCCACGTCGCCTCCAGCGTGGTGCTGGGGCTGGCGGGGGCAGCGGCGGGGGCCGCGCTGGGCGACCTGGAGGCCCTGGAGGCACAGCGGGGCGAACTGGCGGGCTGGAGCCTGCTGGTCTTCGGGCTGGTGTACACGGCGTGGGGCACCTGGCGCGCGCTGCGCCACGGGCCGCACCGCCACGTTCACCTGCACCCGGACGGCACGGTACACCGCCATCCCCACGACCACGAATCGCGGGCCGGGCACGGGACGGTGGGAGGCCACCAGCACCCGCATGCCCCCCCCCCGACCGAGCCGGTGACCCCATGGCGGCAACTGACGCCCTGGGTGCTGTTCCTGGTGTTCGTGCTGGGACCGTGCGAGCCGCTGATCCCGCTGTTCTTCGCGGACGCGGCGCGCGGCGACTGGGGCGGCGCGGTGGCCGTGGCCCTGGGCTACGGCATCGCCACGCTGGCCGTCATGGCGCTGCTGGTGGCCGGCGGATGGCACGGGCTGCGGCGAATGAACCTGGGCCCCCTGGAACGCTTCAGCCACGCGCTGGCCGGCGCCGTCGTGCTGCTGGCAGGCATCGCCATGGTGTTCCTGGGGTTGTAGAATGCCCTCATGGCAACGCCCCGACTGCCACCCCCGGGATCCGCACTGTGGGGACTGGCGTTCCTGATCGGAATCGGATGCGCCCCGGCGACCGGGTGCAGGCGCCCGCCGGCGCCCACGCCCCCCGTCACGCCAGGCGCCTTCACCTGGCAGGACCTGTCCGCTCCGGACGCCGGCGAGTGCCCGATCCTGGCGGGCCTGCTGCTGGCGCTGGCGGCGCCCCACCGGACGCTGGGTGACGAGACGCCCCGCCTGCACCTGGCCGCCGGGTGCGGCAGCCCGTCCGACGGCACCACCGGCACGCACGTGGCGCTGGCACTGGAGTTCCCGCACGCCAAGCGCCCCGCCGAGGTGTTCGACGGCATGGCGCTGGCCGGACACGCCCCCCGGGAGGACGGCCCCTGGCGACGCCTGGTCTCGACGACCGCGGCCATCGGCGACGCGCTGGACGTCGCGCTGGCCCGGCACCGGCTGGCGCGCGGCGACGACGAGGCCCTGACGCGGACCCTGGCCGCGGGCGACGCGACCGACCGCCAGGTGCTGCTGACCGCGATCGAACTGGCCGGCGACCGGCGGGTGCGCGCGGCGGTCCCGGCACTGGTCGCGCTGCTGGCCCATCCGGCACCCGACGTCGTGCTGCGGGCGATCGGCACCCTGGGCCGACTGGGCGATCCCCAGGCCCTGCCCGGACTGGGAACGCTGGCCGTGTCGCCGCGCCCCCAGGTCTGGCACACGGCGCTGCGGGCGATGGCGGACATCGGAGGTCCCCGGGCCCGCCAGGCGCTGGAACTGGTCGCGCTGCAGGCCGTGGACCCCGCCGTGATCCGGATGGTCCAGGATCTGATCCGGGAGGTCGAGACCCGGTAGCCGGCACGACGCGCGGGCGGGCCCTCGAGGCGGCCCGTTTCCCGGCCGGGGCGCCTCCCCAAAGCGGCCCCGGATGTGGTAATGAAGGCGCAGGCACCCTGGCGGGGGAACGGCATCGTGACACGCGCGGATCGACTGGACCTGGGGCGGTACGCCCACGTCCACTTCCTGGGCATCGGCGGCATCGGGGTCAGCGCCGTGGCCCGCCTGGTCCTGGCCCGGGGGATCCGGGTGTCCGGGTCCGACGTCCGCGAATCCTCGATCACCCAGGCCCTGGCGCGCGAAGGCGCCCGGGTGTCCATCGGCCATGCCGCCGCGAACCTGGACGGTGCCGACCTGGTCGTCGTGTCCACCGCGATCCCGGACACCAATCCGGAACTGCGCGCGGCGCACCAGGCCGGCCTGCCCGTCGTCCACCGGTCCCGTGTGCTGGACGCCCTGATGGCCGGCCGGCGCACGATCGGCGTCACCGGCACCAACGGCAAGGGCTCGGTCGCCTCGATGATCACGTGGCTTCTGGACCGCGCGGGACACCGACCGGCCTTCGCCATCGGCGCCCGCCTGATCGACTTCGACACGAACGCCCGGGCGTCCGACGCCCCGCTGTTCGTCGCGGAACTGGACGAATCCGACGGTTCGGTGGTCGATACCCACCCCGACCGCCTGGTCCTGGTCAACCTGGACGCGGACCACCTGAACCACTACAAGGACCTGGACGGCCTGCTGGACACGTTCACCGACTATCTGGCCGCCCCCGACGCCCCCCCGGCCCTGCACGGATTCGCCGACGACGCGAACGTGGCCACCGTGCTGCGCCAGTCCGGCCGCCGCGCGATCACGTTCGGCACGGCGCCCGACGCGACCTACCGCGTGTCCGACCTGGCGATGGCCGGCATGGGCTCGACGTTCCGGCTGGCCGGCCCGACCGGCGACCTGGGGACGTTCGCGATGTCCCTGCCCGGCGCCTACAACGCGATGAACGCCGCCGCCGCGCTGTCGGTGGTCCTGGAGGAAGGCGTGAATCCCGACGTCGCCCGCGCCGCGCTGCCGGCGTTCCGGGGGCTGGAGAACCGGTTCACCGTGGTGCCCGTGGGCCCCGGCTTCGTCGTCAAGGACTACACCTCGCACCCCGTGGGCATCCGGGCGGTGATCGACGGCGCCCGGGCGTTCGCGACGGGGCGGATCGTCACCGTGTTCAAGCCGTACCGCTTCACCATGATCCACTACCTGCACAACGAATACCGCGACGCCTTCCGGGGGGCCGACCTGTCCGTCATCACCGAAATGTACACGGCCGGCGAGGTGCCGATCCCCGGCGTCGATACGGCATGGCTGATCGGGCGCATCCGCGATGCCGGCGCCCAGGTGATCCACGTGCCCGACATGGACGGGATCGTCCCGGCGCTGCTGGACGCGGTGCGACCGGACGACACCGTGATCTTCTTCGGCGGCGACGACCTGTTCCGGCTGGCGGACGGCTACGTCGCGCGCCGTCGGGACGCAATCCTGGTGGAGGCGCCATGAAGGTCGCGGGCCGCACGTTCTCGGTCGTCGGCATGGGACGCAGCGGGCTGGCGGCCGCCGCGGCGCTGGCGGCCCGGGGGGCGGACGTGGTGCTGTCCGACGGGCGGGACACGCCGGCCCTGCGCGCGGCGGTGGCGGGCCTGGACCCGGCCGTCGAGTGCCGCTTCGGGGCCGAGGTCATCCGCCCCGGCGACATCGCGATCCTGTCCCCGGGCATCCCCCCGTTCGCGCCGGTGTTCCGCCGGGCCTACCGGGTGGCGGACGCGGTGATGGGCGAGGTCGAGCTGTTCTTCCGGCTGTTCCCGGGAACGACGCTGGCCGTGACGGGCACCGACGGCAAGTCCACCGTGACGACGATGCTGGCCCATCTGCTGAAGGCCGCCGGGCACGACGCGATCGCCGCCGGCAACCTGGGCAACGCCCTGTGCGACCTGCTGGCCGACGCCACGCCGGACACGGTCGCGGTGGCCGAGGTCAGTTGCTTCCAGTTGATCACCACGTCGCGGTTCCGGCCCCAGGTCGCGCTGGTCACCAACCTGGCCCAGGACCACCTGGAGCACCACGGCGACATGGACGCCTACGTCGCCGCCAAGGCGCGGGTCGTCGCGTCCCAGGCCGTCGGCGACACCTTCGTGCGCAACCTGGACGACCCGATCCTGGCGGGCTGGCTGCGGCCGGAGCACGCGCGGGTGCCTGGAAACGGCCAGCGGGTCGTGGACGTGTCCCAGCGGCATCCGGTGGCGGACGGCGCCTTCCTGGACGGCGGAAACTTCGTGCTGGCCTCGGGGGGCACCGCGACGCCGTTGTGTCCCCGGGCGGACCTGGCGCTGCCGGGCGCCCACAACACCGAAAACGCGCTGCTGGCGCTGGCCGCCGCCGCGGCGTTCGGGGCCCCGGCCCGGGCGCTGGCCATGGGGCTGGGCTCGTACCGGGGACTGCCCCACCGGATCGAGCCGGTCGGCACGCTGCACGGCGTGCGATTCTTCAACGATTCCAAGGCGACGAATCCCCACGCCGCCGTCACGGGCCTCCAGGCGTTCGACACGCCCGTCGTGCTGATCGCCGGCGGGCACGAAAAGCACCTGCCGCTGGACCCGATGGCCGAGGCGATCGGTCGGCACTGCGCCGCGGTGGTGCTGGTCGGCGAATCGGCCGAGCGCATGCAGGGGGCGTTTTCGGGGCGGGCGCCGATCCGGCGGGCGAGCGACATGCAGGACGCCGTGCGGGTGGCGCTGGAACTGGCCCGGCCGGACGGCGTCGTGCTGCTGTCGCCCGGGGCGTCGTCCTTCGACCGCTACACCGGCTTCGAGCAGCGCGGCGACCACTTCCGTTCCATCGTGCGCGGGCTGATCGACGCCGCCGACGTGGCGTCGCGGACGTGCTGACGGGGTCGGGGGCGAAGACGGGGCCCGACGGGCGTGAGGGGCAGGCCGGCGGCGAGCCCGGCGCACCGTGATCGATGAACACGCCCGCCAGATCCAGCACGTCTTGATCCGGCACCACCCGCGCCAGCGCCTGCTTCAGCCGAACGTGCGGCACCGTCTCGAAGTACTTTCGGATGTCCATCTTCAGGAAGTACGGAAACCTGCGGGTCCAGCGACGCACCTGGTCCACGGCGCGATGGGATCCCTTGCCGACGCGACAGGCGTAGGAATGAAAGATGGCATGCCGCTCGAAGATGGGGGACAGCACGGCACACAACGCGTGGTGAACGACCCGGTCCCGGAACGCAGCCGCGGAAATCGTCCGGGGTTTCGGGTCCAGGATCGAGAAGGTTCGATAGGGACACGGACGGTAGGTGCCGTCCAGCAGCTCCCGCTGCAGCCGCAGGCACTCGGGCTCGCGCGAGAACCGGAAGGCCATGGCCTCGCGGTTCGTTCGCGCGCCCTGGAAGGCGCGCGCCTCGGCGGCGACCAGCGCATCGAACGCGACCACCTGCTGGAACAGCGACATGCCCGCGCTCACGTCCCGGCCTCCGCCTTGCCGTCGGCTGCGCCTGACGAGCGCCCCCACTTCAACCATCCCCCCAGCATTCGGCCGGCCTCGTCGAAGCGACGGGCCAGGAACTCGAACGACCTGGGGTCCAGGTGGCCTCGGGCGTGGGCCACGCGACACAGCACCCGCAGTTGCTCCAGGCACAGCGACGCCCGGGTCAGGGCAGTCCCCTTGTCGGCCTGGTAGCGGGCACGCACCAGATCCTGCAGCAGGTCCAGCGCCAGGCCGTCGATCCGTTGGCCGAACGTGAATCGCACCGATTTCGGAAATCGGGCGGTGCGATCCAGGACTTCCCCCAGCACCGATTCCCACAGGACGAAGATCGGCAGTTCATCCTGGCGCATCCGGCACCTCCGGTACGAGTTCATTCGGTACGGGTTCATTCGGCCCGGGGTCATTCGGTTCGGGGACATTCGGCGGAGCGGGGTCGGGCCACGGCCGGTCGCCGAAGGCCGTCACCACGTCCAGGATCTGCTGGCCCCAGCGCGCCACCTTGGCCGCGCCGATGCCGTCGATTGCCCGCAGCCCCGCCTGCGAGTCCGGCCGGGTGGCCGCGATGGCGGCAAGTTCCCGGTTGCCCAGAATCAGGAAGGGGGGCATCCCCTCGTGTTTCGAGCGCCGGTGACGCCACGTTCGCAGTTCGTCGTACAGCGCCTGGGCCTGGGGCTCCAGTTCGGCACGCCAGTCCTTGCGGGGTGGGGAATCAGGCCGCGGCACCCGCGCGGGATCGGCATCCCGGTACCGGATCACCAGGGCCAGTGTGGGAACCTGTTCGTGAATGAAGAAATGTTCGCCGACCTCCAGAACCTCGCGCCCCTTGTGGAAGGCGTCCAGCGCCCCGGTGTCGAACGATCCGGTTGCCCGATCCAGCTTCATCGTGAATACCGAAACCCGCATGAGACCCCCCGACTGCGTGCCGGATCGCAGTATGGATCCCGGGTGCGACACGGCACCCGGCGCGGTCCTGACGCGAAGCGTCCGTGGAGTGCTGCGGCCACGCC
>JARKOL010000370.1 GCA_029975745.1 Myxococcota bacterium
CCAAGGACCGCTATTTCCAGGACGATTTCGAGCCCGAAAAGCTGGTGCCCGAGGGCATCGAGGGCCGCGTGCCGTTCAAGGGACCGCTGGCCAAGGTCGTGTACCAGATGCTGGGGGGCCTGCGGTCGGGCATGGGCTACAGCGGCACCGAGAACCTGGCGGCCTTGCGCGAACGTGCGGTGTTCGTGCGGATCACGGATTCGGGGCTGCGCGAGTCCCATGTTCACGACGTCCAGATCACCGAGGAACCCCCGAACTACAACACGCGCTGACGCCGCCGGGGGGTGCGACCCGCAAATAGGTCGCATTCCGGTGACTTTTGTCCGAGAATGCACCGAAAGTGTTTGTTGCGTGCCCTGAAAAACGCTAGGGTGCGGCAGGATTTCGAGGCCCGGGGGGACCGATGCGGCTGACCAGAGCCACCGAGTACGCGTTTCGCGCCCTGCGATTCCTGGCGTCCAGGACCGAGGAGCGCTGGTTTTCGATCCAGGAGATCGCCGAGGCCGAGCAGATGCCGATCCAGTTCCTGGCGAAGGTGATGCAGCACCTGACCCAGGCCGGCATGGTCCATTCGGCGTGCGGCAAGACGGGCGGCTATCGCCTGGGCAAGCCGGCGAAGGACATCCGGCTGGCGCAGGTCCTGCTGGCCATGGAGGGCCCGCTGGCGGTCAACAACTGCCTGGCCTATCCCGGCGAGTGCGGCTTCGAGAAGGTGTGCCGGATGCACCCCGTCTGGGAGGAGTTGCAGGCCGCTATCCTGGGCGTCATGCAGAAGTACGACCTGTCGATGGTGACCTCGACGGACGCTGCCGGCATCCAGACGACCCGCACCCGCAAGACGGCGGTCCGCAAGTCACCGGCTCGCAAGCCCGCCGCGCGCAAGACTCCCGCCCTGAAGAAGGCTGTCTGACGCGATCGCGTCCCGACCACGAAGCGACGCCATTGGGCATGGCCGCGGGGAGTCCAGGGGCGAAGGCTGCGCCGTGGGCGCAGCACTCCAGGGACGCTGCGCGTCAGGCCCGCACCGAAGGCCCTGGACTGCGCCGGCCACGACGGCGCCCCAGCCCTTGCCGAAGGCCCTGGACTGCGCCGGCCACGACGGCGCCCCAGCCCTTGCCGAAGGCCCTGGACTGCGCCGGCCACGACGGCGCCCGAGCCCTTGCAGAAGGGCCTGGCGTGCGGCGGCCACGACGGGGCCCTAGCGC
>JARKOL010000381.1 GCA_029975745.1 Myxococcota bacterium
CCTGTCGGCCATGGAGCCGCCGCGCCTGGCCAGCCTGATCCCGGGCGTTCCCGCCGGACTTGACGAACCGATACGGCGTGCGATGGCGTTCGACTCGCGACAGCGTTTCCCCGACGCGGGCGCCTTCCTGGCGGAATTCAGCGATGCGGTGGCCCGGTCGGGTTCGCACGCCGCCTCCTTCCCTGGGGTGGGGGTGGGACGAAGGGCGGCGGGAGCGACCGTGATCGAGGCGATGCCTCCGGCTGTGGACAACGTCGTGACGCCCGTGCCCGAACTCGCGAGGGGGACGCGACGCGGCAGGGGCATGTGGCTGCTGGGGGCGGGGGCGGGTGCCGTATTGCTGGTGGGCGTGGCTCTGGTGGCGACCCTGCGTTCGTCGGCGGCCCCCGAGCCGACCCTCCAGGAAGAGGCCGCCAATCCGAGGGGGACCCAGGCGGACGAGGGCGTGCCATCGGCGGCACCCCCGCCCGTTCCCGCGCCGCGTTCGTCGGCCGGGGGCGCTGGAATCGACTGGGTCTCGATTCCAGGAGGCAGTTTCCGCAGCGCCTTGGGGAGCGGGGGCCTGGTGCATCTGGCGCCGTTCCAGTTGTCCCGAACCGAGGTCACGGTTCGACAGTACAACGAGTGCGTGCAAGCGGGTCGGTGCGAGCCGATTCATGCGCACGACGGCCGATGCTGGATCGGCCAGTGGGAAGGGGGGTCATGGAAGATCCGAAGGGGCAATCTGTCGCCGCGCTTCCTGGAACCCGATCATCCGGTGGTGTGCATTGATTGGCACCAGGCCAAGCAGTTCGCGTCGTGGGCCGGTGCCCGCCTGCCGACCGAGGCGGAATGGGAATACGCCGCGCGCAGCGGGGGCCGGGACCAGCACTATCCATGGGGAGGCAGGACCGCCAACTGCGACCTGGCCGTCATCGGCGACGACAGTGCCAAGGGGTGCCAGCGGAACGCGACCTGGCCCGTGTGCTCGCGACCGTCGGGGAATTCGGCGCATGGCGTGTGCGATCTGGCCGGCAACGTCTGGGAGTGGGTCGAGGACGACTTCATCGAGGATGCTCGCGACTTCCCGTCCGACGGCAGTCCCCTGTTGGGCGCCGGCACGGACCGCAAGGCATGTCGTGGCGGGTCGTGGCGAGCGGGTCACGTGGCCGCGCGGGCGGGCAATCGTTTCAGCGACGTGGCCTCGGGCCTTGGGGATCACCGGGGGGTTCGACTGGCGCGCTCGGGCGGCATGTAGATCAGGTATGGTTCCCGGAGGGCGGCAAAGGCCCGCTCGTCCGCCGCCATCAATCGGGCCATTTCGCCGAGCTTCGCACCGCGCCGCAGTGCGGAAAGCACCTGCGCGTTCTTCAGCAACCGGCCCAATCTGCCGGTCTGCCACTGGGTTCCATGCAGGGACAGCAACACCTCGGCGATCGCGAGGCCCGTTTGTACCGGCTTGAACGTTGCGGCGCTCGTGACGCGCATGCGCACGCCGCGACACGACTCGTTGCGGAACTTGCTGGACCGAGGGACGAAGGTGGTGGGTTCGAAGGTGATGCCCGGCAGGCGCTTGGCACGAAGCGCACGCACCATGAGGTGCTCGTCGATCCAGGGTGCGCCGACCACCTCGAACGGGGTGTCGGTGCCCCTGCCGACCGACAGGTTCGTCGTTTCCAGCAGGCCGATGCCCGGGTACAGCAGCGCCTGATGCGGTGTTCGGAGGTTGGGCGACGGGGCGATCCACGGCAGCCCCGTGTCGTCGAACAGCATCGTGCGCTGCCAGCCGTCCATCGGCACGACCACCAGGCGCACTCCCAGTTTCAACTGATCGACCGCGAACCTGGCCAGTTCGCCGACCGTCATGCCATGGCGGATCGGGATGCGCAACGCTCCGACGAAGTCCAGCGCGTTCTTGTCGGCCAGCGGCCCCTCGACGGCGACCCCGCCGATGGGATTCGGCCTGTCCAGGACCACGAAGCGCAGGCCGTTCTCGGCGGCGAAGCGAAGCGCGTTCACCATGGTGCTGACGTAGGTATAGAAGCGGGCGCCGGCATCCTGGACGTCGAAGACGATGGCCTCGGCGCCGTGCAGGACGACGGCATCCGGCGAGCGGCGCGGACCGAACAGGCTGTGGACGGGAATGTCGCGCCAGCGCTTGTCGTCGTCGGGCACGTGGCGGTCCTGGCTGCCGTCCAGGCCGTGTTCCGGCGTCAGGATCGAGACCAGCTCGACGACGCCGGACTCGTGCAGCAGCTCCATGGCGCTTCGTCCCTGGGCGTCGCGCCCGGTGTGGTTGGTGATCAGGGCCACCTTGGCGCCCGCCAGTTCCGGCGGCCATTCGCCCGCAGCCAGGCGGTCCAGTCCGGTTCGCACGCCCCCCGTCGCATCGTCAGGCGTCCGGGAGTCCCCGGGTGTTGCGGCCTCGCTGGGTGTCGCGGCACCTCGCGGCGTTGCGTCCGATGCGAAGGCCCGGTGGACGACCCAGGCGGCCTGGCGTCGCAGTTTCATCAGGTCCCCGATGGGTCGGACCGCCACTCGATCTCCCAGGACCACCAGGAATGCGCCGGTGCCGGGGTCCAGCCACAGAAGGATCCCCGTGAATCCCAGGTGCCAGACGCCGCCTGGCGGCCAACCGTGCCCCGGGCGCGTTTCGCCGGGGTCAGGCAGCCCCCAGCCCAGGCCCCACGGGCGAGCCGAACCCGCGCCTGCCCGGAACATCCGGTCCCGCACTTCGGGGCGCAACGGCGTGGTTCCTCCAGCCGCGGTCAGGGCGCCGGCCAGCCGCGCCAGGTCGGCAGCGGTCGAGAACACCCCGGCATGGCCCGCGACACCGCCCATCCTTCGGGCTCGGGGATCGTGGACGCGACAGCGCAGCTCCGGGTCCCGAAAGCCCGCGGGATCGGTCGGCACGCACCGATCCTGGACCGCGGGCGGCAGCAGGGGGGCGTCGTCCGGGACGAAGCGGGTGTCGTGCATCCGGAGGGGTTCGAAGATCCGGCTTCGCGCGAACTGATCCAGAGGCATGCCCGAGACGCGCTCGACCAGAAGGCCCAGCAGGATGTATCCGGTGTCGCTGTACAGATGGCGCGTGCCCGAAGGGAATCGCAAGGACAACGCGGCGATTCGCTCGATCAGGGCGGCGGTCCTTCGCGACGTCCCCTCGACGCTGACCACGGCGGGCAGTCCCGATGTGTGGCGCAGCAGGTGTTCGACCGTGATTCCTGCCTTGTCGGCGGCGCGAAACTCCTTCAGGTATCGGGAAACCGGGACGTCCAGGGCCAGGCGGCCGTCCTGGACCAGCACCATGACGGCCAGTGCCGTGGCCACCGGCTTGGTGACCGATGCGAGGTCGAAGATCCATTGTTCGGGGGCGGAGCGGTCCGCGGTCTCGAGCGAATCGAAGCCCTCGATGTGGGTGTACAGGATCCTCCCGTCCCGCCCCGCGGCGATGACGACCCCGGGGGTCATGCCGGTTTCGACCGCCTCCCTGGACAATGTCGCCAGCGGGGCCAAGGCCTCCTGGATTGCGGCATCGGACGTGGCGGGCGTTCGCGCGAACCCGGCCACGGGCAGGCACAGGAACGCGGCCACACCCCACCACGGGAGGGGGGGACGGACAGGGACGGCAGTCTTCGGGGGATGGTCCGGCTGCGGATGCATGGACTTCAGTCCTCCTGCGTCTGCGATTCCTCGGCAGGAGTCGCGACGGACAGTCCGGGACGCGACCCGTCGCTGCTGGCGGGCCCGACCTGTCGCGCCAGGGAGCGAAGGACCGCCAGCACCTGCCGCGAGTCCTGGTCGAAGCTTCCCTTGGGGGGGAGGCCGCGCAAGGCCTTCAGCAGTCCGGGAGCCCCCTTGCCGCAGGTCCAGCAGGTGAACAGCATCCCCAGTGCCTTCGGAGTCCTGGCGGCGCGGGTGGCGTCCAGCAGCGCCTGCGCGGCGGGTAGCGAGCGCCACGATGACGGCCATATCAGGAAGCCCTGCTCCAACAGGTAGGCGATCGACGGGTAGGACCTGGCCGGCAGATAGTGCCAGGGGCACAGGAGGATGTCCCTGGGGATTCGATCGATGGCGGCATGGGTGCCGGACGCGGTGGCCTCGGTGCTTCTGCCCATCATGGCGGCCGCGTCCAGCAGGCCGTCGGCCCACATCATCATGCGGACGCCACGGGATGTCAGGTGGGCGTGCATATCGCCGACGGCCCTGGCGAACAGGTCGGCGGGGGCGTGGTCGCGACACCGGACGCAGCGGCCGATCTCCTTCACCTCGTCCAGCCCGACGTGCAGGATGGGGGTCTGGAAGGCGTCGATCAGTTCATCCATCAGGCGGAAGACGATGGGGTTGGTTTCCGGGTGCAACGGACACCAGCTGCGCGACTGGATCTTCCGGTGCCGCTCGTGGGCGGACTCGTCCAGATGGGGGTATCGCGCCAGCAATGCGTTCTTGTGGGTTCCCCAGCTCTGGTGTCCCAGGGTCTGGAACTGGGGGATCACCCGGATGCCGTGCTGCCGGCAAACCGAGACCAGTTGGCGCGCGTCGTCAAACGTCAGGTCCCCTTCGCTGAGTTCGGGGTGCGACTGGAAACGAAAGCGGTAGTTCACCTCGACGATCAGGACGTTGATGCCCAGGTCCGGCAGGTACTCTCGACACAGTCGCAGGGTATCGGCCATCGACTTGTGGGTGGGGGCCTTGATGTGCAATCCGCGCCAGTGGCCCGGGTCTGGAAGGCCCTTGGGAACGGTCGGCATGGGATGCGTCCCACCGGACGCCGGAAACGCGATGACGGTCAGCAGCAGCAGCGAGGCCAGGCGCCAGGAGGCGAATCCCCGTGGAGCGGTGCGGCACGAGTGCGGTGCGTGAACGTTCAAGTGGCCTTGCTCTCCCCTCTGGAATGCCGGATGTGCTCGTCGGCGACGGCAAAGGGTAGCACAGGCGGCGGCCGGATTGACCCTCATGCTGCCGGGGGCTAGACTTCGCGGCACAGTTCGCGAGTTGTTCTTCGAAGGCGAGGGAGGCCGTCGTCATGTCGGGTTCGACCATTGGGCATTACCAGCTTCTGGAGCTGCTGGGCGAAGGCGGGATGGGGCAGGTGTATCGGGGGCTGGATCCCCGGATGCAACGCGAGGTGGCCATCAAGGTGATCAGTCCGGCCCTGGTGGGCAACACCAAGGTGGTCGAACGGTTCCAGCGAGAGCTCCAGGTGCTGGTGTCGCTTCAGGCCCACCCGAACATCGTCACCGTGCTTGACTACGTGGCCGAGCCGTTCGCCGTCGTCATGGAGATGATGCACGGCGAGACCCTGGACGCCTTCCTGGCGCGCCAGCCGGGACCGATGGCCGTTCCCAAGGTGCTGGGGCATTTCAAGACCATTCTTCAGGCCGTCGGCTTCGCGCACGAAAAGGGCATCCTGCACCGGGACCTGAAGTCGTCGAATGCGATGGTCGTTCATCTGGGCAGCCAGGAGGTTGTCAAGGTGATGGACTTCGGGCTGGCGGGATTCCTGGGCGGCGCATCGGGTCTGACCCGTGCGGGTGCGCGCATGGGGACCCCAGCCTACATGGCGCCCGAGCAGCATCTGGGTCGGGCGGTGGACGAGCGGTCCGATCTGTATGCCCTGGGCATCCTGCTGTTCGAGATGCTGACGGGGCGCCTGCCGTTCTGCCAGACGACGCTGTCGGACTACGAGATGGCGCGGTCGCACATCGAGGGTTCGGTCCCGTTGCCGTCCAGTCTGCGTCCCGATCTGCCGCGGTCGCTGGACCAGATCGTCCTGCGAGCCACGCAGAAGGAGATGGAGCATCGGTACGCGACCGCAGGCGAGTTCCTGGCCGATATCGAGCGGGTCGAGGCCGGGGGTGTGGTCGAGTACGGGCTGGCGTCGCGTGCGGCCGGCGGCTCCGCGCCCACCCGGACCGGCGCGGCGGTTGGCGCCACCGTGATCGAGGAACTGCCCTTCCAGCCGCCGCCTCCGATGTCGGGCCCCTCTGAGCCGGGTGGGGCGCATGTCGCGGCACCTGTGGGGCCTGCCCCGAAACGTGGGATTCCGGTGGTTGCCTGGGTGGTCGGCGGGATTGTTCTGGCCGCGGTCGTCGCGGCGCTGG
>JARKOL010000390.1 GCA_029975745.1 Myxococcota bacterium
CGCCGTCGCCGAGAGCGACGACGAGCTGATGATGAAGTACCTGGACGGCGAGGCGCTGTCCCTGGACGAACTGAAGGGCTGCCTCAGCAAGGGCCTGAAGTCCGGCGGGGTCGTTCCTGTGCTGGCGGTCAACGCGGCCACCGGCGCCGGCGTGGACGTGCTGATGGACCTTCTGGCGAACCACGGCCCGACGCCGCTGGACCGGATCGGGTTCAAGCTGCGCAAGAGCGACGCCGAGGAATCGCTGGCGGTGTCCGCGGCCGGGCCCTTCTATGGCTACGTGTTCAAGACGATCATGGACCCGCAGCAGGGCAAGATCAGCATCCTGCGTGTGCTGTCCGGCGCGCTGGCCCCCGACGGCCAGTTCGTCAACGTCTCGACGGGCACCCGCGAGCGCTTCGGCGTGCTGTCGAAGCTGCTGGGCAAGAAGCAGGAAACCGTGACCGGCGTCAACGTCGGCGACATCGTTTCGGTCGTCAAGCTGAAGGACACCCGCAGCGGCCACAGCCTGGCCGCCGACGAGAAGGCCGGCGAACTGGTCACGCTGCCGCTGCCGCAGCCGTGCATCACCTACGCCATCAAGCCGAAGAGCCAGGGCGACGAGGACAAGGTGTCCGCCGCCGTCCAGCGCCTGGTCGAGGAGGACATCGGCCTCACCCAGTCCCGCGACGACGAATCCAAGGAGTTCCTGCTGCACGGCCTGGGCCAGTCGCACATCCAGACCGCGGTCGAGAAGCTGAAGAAGAAGTTCAACGTCGATGTGGACATGAAGCTGCCCCACATCCCCTATCGCGAAACGATCCGGGGCACGGCGAAGAACGTCGAAGGCAAGCACAAGAAACAGTCCGGCGGTCGCGGCCAGTTCGGCGTCTGCTACATCGACATGGAGCCCACGCCCCGCGGCACCGGCTTCGTGTTCGAGGACGCGATCTTCGGCGGCTCGATTCCGCGCCAGTTCATTCCGGCGGTCGAGAAGGGCATTCGCGATTCGATCAACCGCGGCGTCGTGTCCGGCTACCCCGTCGTCGACTTCAAGGTCAAGCTGATCGACGGCAAGTACCACGACGTCGATTCCGACGCCCGGTCGTTCGAAATGGCCGGTTCCCGCGGCTTCAAGGCGGCCTTCAAACTGTGCAAGCCGATCATCCTGGAACCGATCATGGAACTGACCATCTCGATTCCCGACGAGTGCCTGGGTGACATCATGGGCGACGTCAGCTCGCGCCGTGGCCGCATCACCGGCACCGACGCCAAGGGTCGCATCCAGATCGTCAAGGCCCACGTGCCGATGGCCGAGTGCCAGACGTACGCGACGGACCTGCGCTCGATGACCTCGGACCGGGGCACGTTCACCAGCGCGTTCGACCACTACGAGGAACTGCCGCCGAACCTGGCCGAGAAGCTGATCGCCGAAGCGAAGCTGGAAGAAGAGGAAGAATAGGATCGGCGTTCCCCCTCTTGTCTTCCCGGCCCGCAAGGGCGACGATCACCCCCGTATTGTCCGGTGGAGCCCCGCATGATTCGCGTCGATATCGTCCCCATCCCGCTCGAGTCCCTGCCCTACGCGGTCCAGGCCGCCGTGGGCCCCGAGGCGCCGACCGAGCGCCGCCTGACGATCGCCCGGGCCGTGGTCCCCATGGAGCCGGTGGACCTGCTGGCCGTGCTGGCGTTCCTTTCGTCCGACCGCAACGAGGACGTGGCGCGATCCGCGCGGGAAAGCATCGACAACGTCCCCTGGAACGTCCTGTCCCAGGCGGTGCGAATCCACACGAATCCGGGCGTGCTGGATCGGCTGGCCCGGGCCCACGGCCAGCGGCAGGGCCTGCTGGAACTGGTCATCGCCAACCGCACGACCGCGGACGAGACGGTCGCGTTCATCGCGGGCAGCGCGAAGGGGCCCGTCCTGGACCAGATCGCCGCCAACCAGGCCCGGATCAGCCGGTTTCCGCGCATCGTCGAAGGCCTGTACTACAACAGCGAAACCCGCATGGGCACGGTCAGCATCGTGCTCGAGAACGCGGTTCGCATGGGCATCGACCTGTCGCACATCCCGGGGTATCTGGAGATCGTCGAGTCGATCCTGGGTCCCGACGCGGCGCGGCGGCTGAAGGCCAAGCAGGCATTCGTGGCCCCGGTCGGCGAGGAGATGGCCCCGCTTCCCGAGGAGCCCCCGCCGGAGGAGCCCGAGGCACCCGAGTCGCCGCCCGAGGACGGACGACCGGTCACCACGATCGTCCTGGGCGAGGAGATCACCGAGGAGGGCCTGGACGAGGAGTCGTTCAGTGGCCTGATGGCCGAACAGGAGGACGTGGAGGCCCCCGAGGAGTTGGAGCCGGATGCCGAGCCGGAAGCCGACAAGGCGGCGGCTCTGTGGAAGAAGGTGGCCCGCATGTCGATCGCCCAGAAGGTCCGCGCGGCGCTGCTGGGCAGTGGCGAGGTTCGTGCCCTGCTGATCCGCGACACCCGTCGGCTGGTCTACATGTCCGTGCTGAAGAGTCCCCGCCTGAACGACAAGGAAGTCATCCTCTACGCCCGGTCGCGCAATCTGAACGAGGAGATCATCCGCTCGATCGCCTTCAACCGCGACTGGACGAAGAACTACGCCGTCCGCCATGCCCTGGCGGGCAATCCCAAGTGCCCTCCCAACCAGGCGATGACCTTCCTGAGGACCCTGCTGAATCGCGACGTCAAGCACCTGGCGCAGTCCAAGGACGTGCCCGGGTTCATCGCTCGCAACGCCAAACAATTGCTTCAGTTGCGCGAGGAAGGAAAGTCCCGCTGACGCCCGGTCGGGCCCGCCCAGGCCATCGCCCAGAGCCCGTTCAGAAGACGACCGTCGGACGTTCGCCGGCCCACAGGATCGTGTCCGACTGGAACCGCCGATCATCCAGGTGCGGATAGTCGACGTTGAAGTGCAGACCGCGCGTTTCCTGGCGAGCCAGGGCGCTTTCCACGATCAGTTGCGCCACCAGCGACAGGTTGCGAAGCTCGACGATGTCCGGCGTCAAGGGCGTCGACAGGAGGTATTCGCGCACCTCCCTCCCCAGCAGGTCCAGCCGGCGACGAGCCCCGTGAAGTCTGCGGTTCGACCGGACGATGCCGACGTAGTTCCACATCAGCCGCCGGACCTCGTCCCAGTCCTGGCTGACCATGACGCTTTCCTCGCGCGGCGACGGAGCGCCGGCCCGCATCCAGGCAGGCGGCGAGACATCGTCGGGCGGGTCGAACGCGTCCAGGTGCCCGACCAGTTCCACCACCGCGCGGTGCGCAAAGACCAGGGCCTCCAGCAGCGAGTTCGACGCCAGACGGTTGGCCCCGTGGAGCCCCGTACAGGCGACCTCGCCGATCGCGTACAGGCCGGGCAGCGAGGTCCGTCCATCGGTGTCGGCCCAGACCCCGCCGCACATGTAGTGGGCGGCCGGAACCACGGGCACGGGCTCGCGCCGCATGTCGATCCCGAAGCCCAGGCAGGTGCCCAGCAGGTGGGGAAACCGGGTTTCCAGGAAGTCGGCCGCCAGGTGCGTCATGTCCAGCAGGACGTGATCGTCGCCCGTCGTCTTCATTTCGTGGTCGATGGCGCGCGCCACGATATCCCGGGGCGCCAGCTCCAACTGGGGGTGGTAGCCCTCCATGAACCGCGTGCCGTCCAGGCGCCGCAGGATCCCGCCCTCGCCGCGCAGGGCCTCGGACAACAGGAAGGACTTGGCCTTGGGGTGATACAGGCAGGTCGGATGGAACTGGAAGAATTCCATGTTCGCGACCCGTGCGCCCGCGCGGTACGCCATGGCCACGCCGTCGCCGGTCGCGACGTCCGGATTGCTGGTGTACAGGTAGACCTTGCCCGCGCCACCGCTGGCCAGGATGGTCGCGCCCGCGGTCACGGGGAACACGCGGCCGTCCACCCGGTTCATCAGGAAGGCGCCATCGACCCGGCGCCGCTCGGCGACGTCGCGCACGATCAGATCCAGCCCCAGGTGGTCCTCGAGCAGCGTGACGTTGGGGTGGGCCTGGACGCGGGCCAGCAGGACCTGTTCGATCTCGCGCCCGGTCAAGTCCGCCACGTGCAGCACGCGCCGTCGCGAATGCCCCCCCTCGCGACCGAAGTCGTATTCGACCGCGTCATCGCTGGGGACCTTCGAAAATGACACCCCCTGGGCGACCAGCCACTGGATCCGCTCGGGCGCCGCGCGGACGCAGACGTCCACCACGTCCTCGTGGCACAGGCCGGCGCCCGCGGCCAGGGTGTCCCCCTTGTGCAGTTCGAAGCTGTCGTCCTTGCCCATGGCCCCGGCGATGCCGCCCTGGGCGTAGCGCGTGTTCGATTCCGCGGCCTCGCGCTTGGTCGCGACGACCACCCGCCCCCGATCGGCGGCCTCCAGGGCGAACGACAGTCCGGCAATGCCGCTGCCCAGCACCAGGAAGTCCGTCTTCATCGCCTGGCCTCCGCGTCGCGAGTTTGCGCTAGGACGCCGACTGGTTCCGCGGGCTGAACATCTGCCGCACGATGTACGTCGCCATCTTCGGGTTTTCCTTCAGGCGCCGCGTGGAATAGGCGTACCACTCGCGACCGAAGGGCACGTACCAGCGCACCCGGAACCCACGCGCCACCAGATCGTCCAGCAGATCCTCGACCGGCACGCCCAGCAGCGCCTGGAACTCGAATCGATCCCGGGGAATCGCCCGGTGGGTGACCATGTCTTCCAGGGCCGCGATCAACGTCCGATCGTGCGTCGCGAAGGCCGTGTAGTTCGTCGTCCCGTCCAGCAGCACCGACGCCGTTCGCAGGTAGGCCTGGCGCACTTCCTCGGGCTTCTGGAACGCGATGTCGGCCGGCTCGCGGTAGATCCCCTTGCACAGGCGCAGGTTCGCGCCCGCCGCGGCCAGTTCGCGCGCATCCTGCTCGGTGCGGCGAAGGTACGCCTGGAGGACCGTTCCCACGTTCCCGTGACTTTCCCGCAACGCCCGGAAGACATCCAGGGTCGCCTGGGTCAGCGACGAGTCCTCCATGTCGATCCGGACGAAGTTGCCGCGCTCCTTGGCATCGCCCACCAGCGCCCGGATGCGCTCGCCCGCGCGATCGGGGTCCAGCCGAATGCCCAGGTGCGTCAGCTTCACGCTGATGTTGGAATCCAGACCGTCCGCCGCGATGCGAGCCAGGACGGCCCCGTATCCCTGGACCGTCTGGTCGGCATGAGCATCCGAGTCCGCATCCTCGCCCAGGATGTCCATGGTCGCCAGATAACCGCGCCCATTCAGATTGCGGACCGCCTGGGCCGCGGCGTCCAGATCCTCGCCCGCCACGTACCGCATGGCGACCCGCCGAACGATCCCTTTCGGAACCAGCGGCAACAGTCGCGTGACCAGTTGACCGAACATCGCCTCCTCCCGGCGCGATCGACGGCCCGCAATTAGCACGCGCACCCCGCCCACGCAAGACGGGAAGCGACCGTCCTCACCTCAAAAGACGCCCCGCGAGCACCCGCCATCCCCGAGCCGGACTAAAGCCCCCGCTCCAGCATCGCCTGCGCCTCGGGATTGTCCGGCTCCTCGGCCAGGACGCGCATCACGAACTGCCGGGCCTTGCGCCGATCGTCGCGCGCCACGTGGATGCGCGCCAGCGCCAGCAGGACCTCGATCCGATCGGCGGCCTTCAGCCCATCCATCCGCAGGATCAACGGCTGGTACACCCGCAGCGCCTTGTCGTGCTCGTCCCTTTGCATGAACAGGCGGGCCAGGGCCATCGCGTTCAGCACGTTCGCGGCATCGTGTTCGTGGCACAGACGGTAATACTGGATCGCCTTGTCGAAGTTGCCGTTCGCCTCGAGCGCCCTGCCCAGTTCGTGCGCGTACGGCGGCAGCTCCCGCAGGCGACGCTTGCCTTCCAGGTAGTTGACCAGCCACTCCAGGTAGGGAATGGCCCGAACCCGATCCCCGGCCCTCAGGTGGTAGTTCACGATCCCCGCAACCACGCGCGGGTTGTCCGGCTTGAAGCGGTAGGCCTCCTCGGCCCATTCCAGGAACTTGGCCCCATCATCCAGCCGGTTCAGGTACAAATCGGCGATCTCGAAGCACAGCGTGGCCCGCTCGCCATCATCGGTCGCCTGCTTCAGTTCCCGCTGCAGCCACTGCACCAGGCCCGCGTGGTCCCCGGACTCGGCCAGCAACCTGCGGAACAGGCGCGCGGCTTCGACGTGATCCGGACGGGCCGCCAGCACTGCCTTCAAGGCGTCGGACACATCCTTCCCGGTGTCCCCGACCGCCAGGCCCAGTCGAGCCAGGCCGACCTGCGCCTCGATGCCGTCGTCCGAGTCCCCGGCCGCGTTGACCAGGGCCCGGAACTTGATCAGCGCCTCGCCGGTGCGCCCCTGGGATTCCAGCCAACGCGCCGTGAACAGCAGCGCATGGGTGTCCGACGCATCGAACTCGTGGATCCTGGACGCGATCTCGCCGGCGCGCGCAATGTCGCCCAGACGCGAGTCCGCGATATCCGCGGCACGACGCAGCAGGGCAACGCGTTCGCCCTGGGCCGAGGAGATCGCCGCCTTGTGCTGCAGGGCCGACACCAGCCCCGACCAGTCCTCGGCCTGGTAGTACAGCCGGATCAGTTCGTCCACGGTTCCCGGGTTCCTGGGGTCCAGTTCGAATGCGCGTCGGGCCATCGCGACGGCCGCGGGCACATTGTCCAGATGCGCCTCGTACATCGATACGATGCGCATCGCGGCCTGAACGCGCTCCTCGACCGGCGCCTCCCCATCGACCACCGCCGTCAGCATCCGCACCAGCAGTTCGTAGTCGCCCAGCTTTTCGTAGATCCGCTCCAGGCGCAGCAGCGCGGCGCCGTTGTCCGGGTCCTCGCGACGAAGCCTTTCCAATGATGCGCGCGCCGCGTGCAGATCCCCCAGCTTGTTCTCCTGGATCCGCGCCGCGTCCAGCAGCAGCAACTGACGCTCCTCGGAATCGCCGACCACGCCGGCCAGCCGCAGCAGCGCATCGGCATGGCCCGCGTGGTCCCCCTGTTCCTTGCGCAACCCGGCCAGCTTGCGCAGCAGATCGACGTTGTCGGGCGACAGGCTGGCGGCCTCCTCGATGACCGACGCCGCCTGCTCGGGACTGCTGCTCTCGGAGTGCAGATCCGCCAGCCGACGCAGCACCTCGCGCCGTTCCTTGACCGACTGGTCCACGCGGGACAACTGTTCCAGGACCGCGACCAGCCGGTCCTTGCGCCCCTGCTCGGTGTACAAGCGGTCGGCCGCCACCAGGGCATCGCGGGACGCGGGGTCGATTTGCAGAATCCGGACCAGGCAGGCCTCGATGGACTCGGCAGCCACCCCGGCCGTCCGCCCCAACTGGAACGCCTGCCACAACAGCGACTTTTCGAGTTCGGGCCACGAGGCCGCCGCCGCCGCCGCCCGCAGGGCATCGAACCCGGCCTGGGCGAACTCGGGGTCCCGCCCCGCGGCCAGCAGCCGCGCCAGCAGGCCTTCGTCCGACGGGACCAGGACCAGTGCCGCGCCCAGGTGCTTGACGACCTGATCGCGCAGCCCCAACTGCTGCGAGGTCGATGCCATCAGGTCGTGCAGGCTGGCGATATCGGTCGCATCGCCGGCGGATGCAATGGCTCGGGAGCCCGCCCAGAGCACCGCCTCGGGATCCCCGGCCTCCTGGGCGACGCGAACCATCCGCTCCAGCGCCTCCTGGCCGACCACGGGAGAATCGGCAAGTCGCCGCAACAGCGACAACGCCCGAGCCGGGTCGGCGCCCGCGTCCAGGGCCAACCGCACCTGGTCCAGGGCCGCCACGGGATCCGCGAACTCGCCGGTCAGCAGGTCGGCCAGGTCCAGCCGCAACTCGGGGGACGCGTCGTCCCCGGCCACCGCAATCCGCGCCCGAAGCACCCGAACCTGGTCCTCGGGGCGATTCAGTTCGGCGTACAGCCGTTCAAGCCGCTCCAGCACCTCGCCATCGTCCGGGTTGTCACGCAGATGCGCCGCGTAGTGATCGACCGCCCGCGCGGGCACGTCCAGGCGGGACTCGGCGATTCGCGCGGCGGCCAGATGCAGCCGCGAGCGCACCCCGGCGTCGCGGGCATCCGGGGCCGTGGAGGCCAGCAGCCGATACAGATCCTCGAACCGCTGGGCGCCCGCGGCCGCCGACTCGAGCCGATCCAGAACCTCGGCGTTGCCGGGTTCCAGCGTCAGCAACCGACTGAGCGTGTCGAACGCGGCCGCCGGATCGTGCAGTCGCGAATGCTCCACCCGCGCCAGTTCGGAAAGCAGGCGAACCTGCTCGTCCAGGTCTTCCGAGAGTTCCAGGCTCCTTGCCAGGAGGCCCCGCAGGGAGGACGCGTCGCCCGCCGCCTCGAACGCATCGTGCAGGATCCGCGAGACCTCGTGGAAGACCTCGGGAACGTCCAGAAGGCGGTTCAGTCCCTCGCGGGCACGCTGCGAATGCGGGTCCAGCCCCAGTGCCTCGCCGAAATGCCCCACCGCCCCGGCAACGTCGCCCACCCCGTCGTGCAACAGTCCCCCAAGCCGAACCAGCAGCGCCACGCGATCGGCCGGGTCCGTGAGGCCCGGCAGCCGCTCCTGCAACAGGGCGGCAAGTCCGGCCGAGTCGCCGGTGGTTTCCAGGGTCTCGGTCAGACGCGTGAACGCGAACGCATTGCCGGGGTCCACGTCCAGGATCCGGTGCAGCAGCGCTCCGGCCGACGCGGGGTCCTTCAGGTAGGATTCATGGATCGAGGCGGCCTTCTTCAGCGCGGCCACCTTCAGTTCGCGCTCGCCGACGGCCTCGGCCTCGCGCTCGTACATGCGAGCCAGGTCGTCATATCGCCGGGTCCGCAGCAGCAGCCCCTCCAGGCGCCGCCAGCCGGCATCGAACGCGCCGTCCTCGGCCAGCCAGCGATCCAGCGTGGCGATGGCGGCGTTCCGATCGTTGCAGGACCGTTCCTGGATCTCGGCCAACTCGATGATCAGCGGTCGCCGCGCCTCGATGGGCTCCATCCGCTCGATCCGGACCGACAGCCACCGGGCGACCCCCGCAAAATCCCCCGCCGCGCGGGCCCGCGCCTCCAGCATCTCGATGGCACGCAGGTTGCCGGGGTCCAGATCCAGCACCTTGGTCAGCAGGCGCTCGCGAAGGGCGTCCTCGCCCTCGACCCCCTCCAGCCCGGCCACGCCCTCGAAGTACAGCGCGCACCGAACGGACGGTTCGACCTCGGCGTCCCCTCGCGCCTCGAACAACTCGGCCACGTCCCGATGGCGCCCCAGGGCCGAATAGGCCGCCACCAGGGCATCGCGCGTCGGTTCGTCCAGGGGACGCGCACGGGTGGCGCGCAACAGGTAGCCCGCGGCCCGCTCGGGATCCGCGGCATCGTCCCGCGCCAGGGTCGCGCCCAGACGGGCCATCTCGAACACGACCGCCTCGTCCGAGGACGCCTCGATCGCGGCATCCAGCAGCGCCAGCGCCTCCTGCACGCGCCCGTTGCCGCGGGCGACATCGGCCAGACGGCGTTGCGCGGCGGCGTCCTCGGGGGTGCGACGCACCAGATCGATCGCCAGCCCCAGTTGCACGTCGGCGTCCCCCAGGGCCTCGGAGGCCCTGAGCGCGGCCGCCAGGGCCTGATCCGGCGTCGGGTCCGCCAGTTCCATGGACGCTGCCTTGCGATGCAGCGCCACCAGGCGCTTCGCCTCCTCCGCCAGGTCCAGCGCCTCGGCCCGCGCGCGGTACAGGGTGGGCGGGGCACCAAAACGCTCGTAAACGTCCGTGCAGGCATCCAGATCGGCCGGAGTCGGCTCGACGGCTTCCATCAGCCCCAGTGCCGCGGCCACCGCGGCCTCGGCATCGCCCGACAGCACCGCCGCGGACAACACGTCCCGCCGGAGCTGGGCGACCTGGCCGGCATCCCCCGCGTCGCCACGAACCGCCAGGGCCTCGATCTGGCGTTCCCGAAGCGTCCGCAGGGCGCCGTAGTCCTGGAGCTCGCCCAGCAGCGTTCCCAGCGCCTGGGCAACCCCCTCGTGCAGCGGGTCCGCGGCGGAGGCCTCTTCGAGGTGCCGGCGGGCCGCCTCGGCATCCCCCAGTTCGTCGCGCGCAATCAGCCCGCATCGATGCAGCAGCTCGACCCGGTTGCCGGCCAGCACCAGGGACGACATCCGCAGCAGCGCCCCGATCACGTCCCGAGGCCGGTCGGCGCTCTGATACACGTTGACCAGCGTTTCCAGGATGGGCAGGTTGTCCGGCGCGACCGCGGCCCCCTCTTCCAGGACGCGGGCCGCCTCGTCCAGGCGACCGCCGCGGACCAGGGCCACCCCGGACCGCAGATACACGCTGGCCCTGGCCTCTTCCGAGGGCCGCGACTCGGCCGCCTCGCGCGTCAACGACTCGAGCTCGTCCAGCCGTTCCGCCAGCTCCAGCGCCTCGAACAACGCGTCGAACGCCGCCGGATCCTCCCCCAGGACCACGAAGGCGCGCCCCAGCGGCTCGACCGCCTCGTCGATGCGATCCTGCGCAACCAGCGCGGCACCCAGGCGCCCCTGCACCCGGGCACGTTCGTCGTCGTCCTGGACGAACCGAACCATGGCGTGCAGCGCCTGGATGCGCAGATC
Organism: Myxococcota bacterium; assembly: GCA_029975745.1. Taxonomy (GTDB): domain Bacteria; phylum Myxococcota_A; class UBA9042; order DTJE01; family DTJE01; genus DUVQ01. The sequence goes on from JARKOL010000390.1 coordinate 10,608, forward strand.
CGCCTGACCCGCGGACGCGGCGGAGCCCTCCAGCAGCACGGCCGCCTGGCCGCCAACCGAGGGGTCTTCCAGCAGGCGCTCGCCCACGGCGATCGCGACGACATTCTCGGGATCCGCCTCGACCAGCGAGGCCACGTCCCGCAGGGCGCCCTCGGCGTCCCCCAGATCCATGCGAAGCTGCGCCCGGCAAGCCAGCACCCGCAGACGATCCGAATCGTCCAGCGGGCAGGCAAGCTCCATCGTCAACAGTCGCAGGGCCAATTCGCGGTCGCCGGTCGCGTCCGCGATCGAACGCCCCAGCGAGAGGGCCTCGCGGTCCATGGGGTCCGCTTCCAGCAGCCGTTCCACCAGGACCAGCGCCTCGGCCGGATCGCGCCCGGCCAGCGAGACCGCCGCCGTCAGCAGCAGATCCCGAGCGGTTCCGACGTCCGCCGTCACATCGGCCAGAAGCCGGCGCAACGCCACGGCATCATCCGCGCGCCCGCCCGCGTCGTACAGTTCCAGAAGCGCCTGCGCCGCCTCGACCGCCGGTTCGTCCAGCGCCTCCTCGGCGGGACGCCGCTCCAGCACCCACTCGTACGCGATGCATGCGCCGTCGAAGTCACCCGTTCGCCGGCAAAGTTCCCCGATCTCCAGTCGGATCAGGCGCTTTTCATCCAGACCGGACGCCGTGGCCGCCATCTCGGTCAACAGCGGCACGCGCTCGGCATCCCGCCCCTGGATCTTCAGCAGCGCGTCCATCTCGCGCATCACATCGACGGAACCCGGCGACATCTCCAGCAGGCGGTCATAGATCGCCACGGCCCTGGGATAGTCCTCGAGGGCTCCGCGCACCGTCCTGGCCACGGCCAGAAGGATTCGGATGCGCGACTCGTCGTGGGGGGCCTCGTCGGCCAGCGCCTCCAGCGCATCGGCCAGTTCGGCCGACGACCCGGATGCCTCGGCCGCCTGGATGGCGCGATCCAGCACCGAGGAATCGTCGGGCTGGATGCGCAGCGCGCGCAGCAGGTTGGCGAAGGCTTCGCCGTGGCGCCCCGACTCGGCCTGGATGCCCGCCGCCTCGGAAAGTGCCTGGAACGCGTCCATTCCCTGGGACAGGTCGGCGCGCGCCACCAGCACGGCGGCCAGCCGCTCGCGCGCCGCGGGATCGCGCCGCAGCGCCGCCTCCAGCGAGGCGACGAGCCCAGCGACGCACTCGGCATCCCTGGGACCCTCGGTCAGGAACACCAGTTCCTCGGCGATCGTCCGCACGTCTTCGCGATGCGGCGCGTCCGCCAGCGCCTGTCGCAGGACCCCGGCCGCCCGGTCGGGGGCCGCCAGCGAGTCCAGCAGGACGTGGACCCGACGCACCATGGAATCGATGCGCGGCTCGCCCGCGCTGCGCTCGGCCTGAACCTCCAGCAGCGCCACCAGATCCTCGAACCGCTCGGTTTCCCGGTACAACGCCTCCAGCTCGAGTTCGGCCTCGGCATCCGCCTGGAAATCCACCATGCCGCGCAGGGTGTCGATGGCGACCTGCGTCCGCCCGATGGCCCGGGCGAATCCGGCCCGCCGATGGCGCAGTTCGCGCCGCTTCGAGTCCTCGTCGGCCATCTCGGCCAGTTGCTCCAGGGTTGCCAGCACCGCGTCGTGGTCATCGACCTCCTGGTACAGTCCCAGCAGCGCGATCCGCAGCGCCTCTTCCTCGTCGCTGAACAGCAGGGCCTTTTCGTACGACTGGATTGCCAGGCGCGGCTGCCCCAGCCGGTCGCCGTACAACCGCCCAAGCTGGGTGGCCAGCCGGGCCTCGATCTCGGGGTCCGCCAGGCCGCCCCCTTCGATGCGGTCGGCCCCCTCCGCGGCGACGCCAACCCATCGCGCCAGGACTCGCGCGGCATCCTCGTGCCGGCCGGTCGAATCGGCCAGCGAGACCAGGCGCTGGGCCCAGGCGTCCGTCGGGTGCAGCGCCACCGCGCCCGCCACCAGTCCGAAGGCCCCGTCCGGATCCTCCTGGACGACCTCGCGAATGTCGGCCATCTGCAACAGCAAAGCCGCCCGCGCCTCCGGCAACTCCAGGTCCGGAAGCCGCGCCTCCAGCAACCCGTACAACGCGTCGAACTGCTCCTGGCTGCGGTAGTGGGGCGCCAGCGCGTTGGCCGCGGCCTCGCGCGCCTGCCCGGACTCGAACAGTCGCTTCAACTGGCGCACGGCCTCGGCGTTCGCCGGATCCTCGACCAGCACCTCGCGCAGCACCTCGACGGCGCCGGCATCGTCATCCAGCCGGGTGGACCGGATCTCGGCCAGTTCGCACCGCAGGCGATTGGCCTCGCGGGCATTGCGACTGCACGCAATCTCGGATGCGACCACCTCGGCCAGTTCGGGGTAGCGTTCGGAACGGTCCAGGGTCCGGTGCAGCCCCGCCAATGCCTCGCGGTCGGCCCCGTCGGCCTCGACCATCTCCTGGTAGCACCCCGTCGCGGCAACATCGTCGCCCAGCAGATCCTCGTACAGGCGCCCCAGCCGCAACCGGATCTCGCGCAGTTCCTCGCCGTTCTCCGCCACGGCGGCCCGCCGTCGCAGGACCACCTCCATCTCGACGAAGTCCTCCTGCTGAAGCGAGATCCGCTCCAGCAGATCCAGTGCCTCGGTGCAGCCCGGGTCCAGGTCCAGAACCCGGTTCAATGCCTGTCGCGCCTCGTCGTGGAACAGCAGGCGCTCCTCGTACACGTGCCCCTGTTCCAGCAGCAGGTCTCGCCGCCACTCCGCGTCCTCGGTCGCCGAGGCGACCTCTTCCAGCACCGCCGCGAAGTCCTGCCACAGCCCCCCGACCACGGCACCGGCGCGCATCCGGTCCAGCGTGTCGCGATCGGCGACGTCGCCCTTGCCCAGCCGCAACATCTCCAGGCCGGCCAGCATCGCCTCGCCCGGCCGCCCCAGTTCCTCCAGCAGGTCGCGTCGCCGCGTCCACAGCGCCAGCCGCTCGTCCTCCGTCGGCGCCCCGAGCGCCAGTTCCCGCAGGATCTCGACGGCGCGCGTCCGGTTGCCCTCGGCCACATAGGCATCCAGCAGTTCCCGTCCCACGTCCCGAAGACTGGGGTCCAGCGAGAACGCCTGGTCCAGGCATCGCAGCGCGCGCGGCCCGTCGTCCAGATCCTCGCGGCAGACCTTCGCCATCGAAAGATTGAGGGCGACACGCGCCTCGACGTCCGTTTCGCGTGCCTCGCGCTGGGCCAGCAGTGCGACGAAGGAACGGACGTCGTTGCGCGCACGATAGACGCGCAGCAGCGATGCCAGGTCGCCGGTGTCCAGATACAGCGATTCCAGCCGACGCGCGGCGATGTCGTCGCCGGGCTCCTCGACCAGAACCTCCTCGAACACGTCCCGCGCCCCGACGGGATCCCCCAGGCGGTCCATCCGGATCTCGCCCAGCTTCTGCATCAGCTCGATGCGCCGCTTCGGGGGCATCGGACGCTCGATCTCCTCGATCAGGAACTTCGCGTAGTCCGCCCACCGTTCCAGCCGGGAATACAGCAGGTGCAGGTTCTCGCGCGCCTCGCGCAACCCGCTGTTTTCACGATAGACCGTTTCGTACAGCCGCAGCGCCTCGTCGTGGCGCAACAGCCGATCCCGCGCCAGCGCCGCGGCGGCCAGCATGACCGACTCCCGGGCAGGCCCCTCGAGCATCTCCAGTTCGCGCAGGTGCATCGCGAACAGACGCTCCTGGTTGTGCTTGTGGTCGTAGATCCGCTTCAGCTTGCGAACCACGTCCAGGTTCTCGGGGTCCAGTTCCAGCACGCGTTCCAGGAAGGGAATCGCCTGGGTCTCGTTCGACATGCGCGTGATCGCGATCTCGGCAATCTGCTGGAACAGCTCCAGCAGCTCCCCGGGGTCCTGCGTCACCAGCACCTTCTTCTGCAGCACCTTCAGCAGGTCCGGCCAGCGCTCCCGATCGGTGTATCCGCGCGCCAGCGTTTCCAGTGCCTCCTCGTGGGTCGGGGAAACCTCGACGATGCGGGCGTACGTCGCCAGGACGTTGTCCGGGTTGGGCAGTCGATCCGGGTCCTGGTAGATCGCGATCAACTGGAACAGGGTCGCGACCTTCTGGTCGGCCGCGTCCGCGGGCAGGCGACGAATCCGGTCGTTGTAGAACTCGACCAGGGCCGACCATTTACCCGTCTTTTCGTACAGCGCGATCAGGGCGGTTTCGGCCTGGGCATCGGTCGGGTCGATCAGCAGCACGCGCCGCCATGCCTCGATGGCACGGTCCAGGTTGTGCATCCGTTCCTCGGCCAGAACGGCCATTTCCCGGGCGATCCGGATGCGCTCGGCATCCGTTTCCACCACCGACAACGCGAACTGGAGCGTCGTGAACAGTTTCTGGTCATCCCCGCGCTCGCGCAGGTACCCCTGGTAGAAGGCCAGTGCCTCCAGGTTCCGCGGGTCGATGGCTCGGACGCGACGCCATGTGCGCTCGGTGTCAATCGATCGTCCGGCCGCCTCGTAGGCGTGCGCCAGGACAGGCAGCACCAGCAGTTCGGCCGGACGCCCCGTCACCTCGCCGCGCAGGCGCTCCAGCAACGCAACCGCCTCGTCGCCCCGGGAAAGGGCACCATAGGCGGCCAGCATGCCAGCGACGGCCTCGCGCGAGATCTCGGCGGCCATCGCCTGGTCGAACAGCGCCAGCGCGTCCTCGGGAGACTCCGGCAGCAGGACGTTGCCCAACCCGGCCAGCATCGACGGCCGCAGGTCCGCGGGCTGCGCGGCGATCCGTTCGGCCACGCGGCGGCGAGCGGTGTCGGGCCCTTCGGTGGCCAGAAGCACCTGGGCCAGTGCCATCAGGCCCTCGAGATCGTCCCCGACCTCCTCCAGGTGCGCCTCGACCAGCGCCAGCGCCTCCTCGGGAGCCCCCCCTTCGACCCGCAGCGCCCGCGCCCGTTCGAGCCTCATGCCCGACTCGGCGCGACGCGCCTCACCGCGCACCCGCTCCTGCTCGGCGTCCAGCTCGGGCTGGAATCGGGACCGCAACGATTCATCCCCCAGGGCCACCACGACTTCCAGGGCCCGCACGCGGGCCTCCGGCGCCAGCAGCCCGCTTTCCAGCAGGCGCGCCAGGCCTTCCGGGTCCAGCGAAAGCACGGCATCCAGGTGACCGGCGACCTCGGCCGCACCCGGGTCGTCCAGCTCGGTGCGGTACAGTGCCTGGGCGGCATGGGCCGCGGCCAGGGCCTCGGGCTCGGTCGAGACGGCCGCCCAGCGAACCAGCAGGTCGGCGACCAGGCGCGTCAAGGTCGCGACATCACGATGTTCGTCGGCCTGGGGCGCCAGGGATGCGACGTGGGCCAGCGCCTGCACCAGATCGTCCGAGGACATCCGCGACGCGGCCTCCTGAAGGGCCTCGGCACCCCGTCGCCCGGCGGTCACGTCGTCCAGAAGCCGCGCCAGTTCATTGATGTCCATTCGCCCCTCGCTTGACAGCCCGGATCGCTGATTGCGTTTGTAGAACGATTCCGCTCTCGTGGCAAGGTGGGAAGCGGCCCCGCGAGGCCCGGACCCCATGTTCAAAGTGCGGCGGTTCCCAACGTCGCATCCCGCTGCTAAAGTCCCCGAGAACGGCGTCCTGGAGCACCCGACCGATCGACCCCAGTCCGGAGAGGAAAATGTCCTTCGTCCACCTGCACGTACATTCCCATATGAGCCTTCTGGACTCGACCATCCGGATCAAGCCGTACGTCCAGGCCGTCAAGAAGATGGGGATGACGGCCGCGGCCCTGACCGATCACGGCAACCTGTTCGGCGCCGTCCAGTTCCTGGAGGCGGCCACGGCACCGCCCGACAAGGACAAGCCCGACCCCTATCCGGACCCCATCCGACCGATCTTCGGCGTCGAGATCAACCTGGCGTCCCCGGACGACGAGGCCCCCCACCACCTGGTCCTGCTGGCACGCACGGTGGACGGCTACCGGAATCTGCGGGCCCTGGTGTCCGATTCCTGCACGCGTCGCAGCCAGGGCGGCCAGCCCATCGTGCCCTACGCCCAGTTGGCCGCGCACGCGAACGGCCTGATCGGCCTGTCCGGATGCCTGGGCGGCGAGATTGCCCAGGCCCTGCTGCGGGGCGAGTCCGGTCGCGCGCGCCAGGCCGCGGAACGGTTCGCGTCGCTGTTCGAACCGGACGCGTTCTACCTGGAAATGCAATCCAACGGGCTGGCCGAGCAGGACCGCGTCAACGACGCCCTGCTGGCGCTGGCGCGCGACACCGGCATCCCCCCCGTGGCCACGTCGAACGCCCACTACCTGACGCGCGAGGACGCCGCGTCCCACGCCGTGCTTGTCGCCATCGAGATGCGGCGCAACCTGTCCCTCGAACAGATTCGGAACCTGCCCCTGACCGGGTTCCACCTGGCCGGTCCCGCCGAGATGGCCCAGGCGTTCGCCCACGTCCCCGAGGCCCTGTCGAACACGGTCCGCATCGCCGACATGATCGACGGCGTGACCCTTCAGACCAACCGAAAGGTCCATCACTTCCCGGTCTTCAAGACGCCCGACGACGCATCCACGGGCGACTACCTGCGCCGGTTGTCCAACGAACGGCTCGCGGCCCGACTGGACAAGGCTCGCGCCGAGGGCCGGGAACCCGACGTCGCGGTCTACCAGCAGCGCCTGGACGCGGAGCTGGACGTCATCATCAAGCTGGGTTTCGACGCCTACTATCTGATCGTGTGGGACTTCATCAACTGGGCGCGCCTGAACGACGTCCCCGTGGGGCCGGGGCGGGGTTCCGGCGCCGGGTCGCTGGTCGCGTTCGCCATCGGAATCACTGATATCGACCCGATCCGGTACGACCTGCTGTTCGAACGCTTCCTGAACCCCGAACGCGTGAACCCGCCCGACTTCGACATCGATTTCTGCATGGCCGGCCGCGACAAGGTGATCGACTACGTGACGCGGCAATACGGCCGCTAAAAGGTCTGCCAGATCATCACGTTCGCGTCGTTGAAGGCCCGGGCGGCCATCCGGGATGTGGCCCGGGTGCTGGGCATGACGTTCCAGCAGGCCGACCAGATCGCGAAGCTGGTGCCCGCGTCGCCGGACATGACCCTGGCCAAGGCAATCGAACAGGAACCGAAGCTGAAGGAACTGATCGCGTCGGACGACCAGAACCGGATGCTGTGGGATCTGTGCCTGAAGCTGGAGGGGATCAACCGCCAGCCTGGAAAGCACGCGGCGGGCGTGGTCATCGCCGATCAGGCGATCGACGAGTACGCGCCGCTGTACGTCAACGACGACGGTTCGCTGGTCACCCAGTACAGCATGAAGGACCTGGACGCCGTCGGATTGATCAAGTTCGACTTCCTGGGCCTGACCGCGCTGACGGTCATCGACCACGCGGTCCAGTCGATCCGAAGGCGCGTTTCGCCGGATTTCCGGATCGAGGACATTCCCCTGGACGACCGCGCCACATTCGACCTGATGTGCGCCGGCGGCACGGGGGGCGTGTTCCAGCTGGAAACCCGCGGCATCACCGAACTGGTCAAGCGCGTCAAACCCGACTCGGTCGAGGACATCACCGCCGTCATCGCCCTCTTCCGACCGGGTCCCCTGGGCTCGAAGATGGACGACGAGTTCGTGGCGGTCAAGCACGGCCAGAAGAAGGCCTCCTACGCCCTGCCCGAGCTCCGGCCGATCCTCCAGGACACCTACGGCACGATCCTGTACCAGGAACAGATCATGCTGATCGCCCAGAACCTGGCCGGCTTCAGCCTGGGCCGCGCCGACCTGCTGCGCCGGGCCATGGGCAAGAAGAGCGCCGAGGTCCTGGCGGCGCAGCGGGCGCCGTTCCTGGAGGGGATGCTGGCCCGGGGCCACGACCCCCAGGTGTCCAACGACCTGTTCGACAAGATGGCGTTCTTCGCCGAGTACGGCTTCAACAAGAGCCACAGCGCCGCATACGCCTACGTCACCTACCGGATGGCGTACCTGAAGACGCACTACCCCACGGACTTCCTGTGCGCGGTGCTGACCGCGGACAGCGGCGACAAGAACAAGGTCATGCGTTTCGCCCACGAGGCGCGCTCGATGGGGATTCCCGTCCTGCCGCCCGACGTCAACCACTCGATGTCGGACTTCACGGTCCAGGAGGTCCCGGGCAAGGACGGCGCCAAGGTCGCCGCGATCCGGTTCGGGCTGGCGGGCGTCAAGGGCGTGGGCGAGGCCGCCATCGAGGCCATCGTGGCGGCACGCAGCGACCGTCCCTTCCAGGACATTCAGGACTTCCTGGCCAGGATCGACCTGCGGCGCATCAACAAGCGCGTGATCGAGGCCCTGGTCCGCTGCGGCGGTCTGGACTGCTTCGGACACACGCGCGCCGCGATGACCCTTCATCTGGACAGCCTGATCTCGGCGGCGAACGCACGCCGCGCCGAGCTGGAATCCGGTCAGATGGGCCTGTTCGACATGGAGCCACGCGTCGTGACCCCGGCCGGCCCGCCGCCCGAGCCCGAGTGGCCCGCCGCCCAGTTGCTGGAGTACGAGCGCGAGGCCACCGGCTACTACCTGTCCGGACACCCGATGGACAGCTACGCCGACGAACTGCGCCAGTCCTCCGTGACCGAGATCGCCGAGGTTTCCCAGAGGACGTCCGGCGAGCCCGTGACCATCGCGGGCGTCGTGGTCGACAAGCAGGACAAGGCGACCAAGGCGAACACCGGCCGCATCGCGTTCATCACGATCGAGGACACCACCGGCCAGGTTCCCTGCTTCGTGAACCAGAAGACCTATCCGCAGTGGGCCGCGGTGGCGGATCTGAACGAGCCGCTGCTGATCCGAGCGACCGTCCAGTTCGAGGGGGACGACGAGTCACTGCGGCTGGCGGTCAACAGCATCGAGCGCCTGGAGGCCGCGCGGCGGTCGCTGGCCAAGGCGTTGTGCCTGGACGTCGATCTGGAACGCGTTTCGGTGCAGGACATCGACCGCCTGTGCGCCCTGATCCAGGGGAACCCGGGCCCCTGCCCCATCGAGTTCCGCGTCCGGCTGGCCGGCACCGGCAGCATGGACCTGCGCGTGCAAGGCGACACGGGCGTCGATCCCAGTCGCGCCTTGATCCCGAAATTCGAGGAAATCCTGGGAGCGGGCTGCGTGGACCTGGCATAGACGGGGTGCCTAGGGGCGCATCCGGGCCAGCAACTGGCGGACTTCCTCGGCCTCCGGACCTTCCGAACGGTACTCCAGGAAGCGCTCGAACGCCTTGCGCGCGGGGCCGTTCATCCGTTCGTCCCGGTAGATCATGCCCAGCATCCGATGCGCGTCCGGATGACGCGCCGGATCCCGTTCGACCGCCAGTTCCAGGTGCTTCATGGCGCCCTTGAC
>JARKOL010000391.1 GCA_029975745.1 Myxococcota bacterium
GCCGAGGTGATGACGCCCCGGACGAAGATGATTGCCGTTCCCCTGGAAGGCGGCGTCCGGGCCGCCAAGGATCTGCTTCTGAACGAGGGCCACACCCGGCTGCCCGTGTACCGCGAGAGCCTGGACGACATCGTCGGCATCGTGTTGGCCCGCGACGTCTGGCGCGCCAGCGATCAGGGCGTGACGGATCTGCGGCGCGTGATGCGGGAGCCGCGGTTCGTGCCCTGGAGCAAGCCGGTCGAGGCGCTGATTCGGGAACTGCGCCAGGAGCAGATCAACATGGTCATCATCGTGGACGAGTTCGGCGGCACCGCCGGGCTGGCCACGCTCGAGGATCTGATCGAGGAGATCGTCGGCGAGATCCGCGACGAGCACGAGATCCCCGCCATCCTGTTCGAGCCCCTGAGGGACGGCGAGATCCGGATCGAGGGAGCGATGCCGCTGCGCGATGCCGAGGATCGGCTGGGGCTGCGGCTGCCGACCGAAACGTACGACACCGTGGGGGGCTTCGTGTTCGGCGAACTGGGGCGCGTGCCCCTGATCGGCGACACGGTCGTCATCCCGGGCGGACGCTTCCGGGTCTCGGAAATGGACGACCTGCGCGTCGCCAGCGTCGTGTTCTCGGCCGAAGAAACCGCTGTCGATTCGGATTCGTAGTTTCCTGCGGTCGATTTTCTGACGACTCCCGTGCGCGGATCGGCCCGGTTGCGGTTATCATCCTCGCCGACAGGGGATACGTGGATCCATGGCGTCCTCTGGTGGGGTAGTCCGTCGATGCTGGAAGAACTGGTTTCCCTGCTGTCCGGCCACTCGCTGGTCGCCGCCCACGTCCTGGTGCTGTTCGTGCTGGTCCTGTGCGGACTGGGCCTGCCCATGCCCGAGGACATCATCCTCGTCACCGGCGGCGTCCTGGCCTGGCTGGCCTCGCCGGTCGAACCGCTGACCTTCGTCACGATGATCACCCACCCGACCACCCTGACCATGGTGGCCACGGGCCTGATCGGGATCCTGGCCGGCGACTCGATCATCTTCTTCGCGGGACGACGCATCGGGGGTCGCGTCGCCGACAGCCGGCTGCTGCGCCGCCTGGTCACCCCCGCCAAGGTCAAGAAGGTCGAACGCATGATGCGCCGGCGGGGCAGTGTGGTCGTGATGATCGCCCGCTTTCTGCCCGGCCTGCGCGCCCCCACCTACTTCACGGTCGGACACGCGGGGTTCCCGTACTGGCGCTTCCTGCTCTACGACGGCATCGCGGCCCTGGTGTCGGCCCCGCTGTGGGTGCTGCTGGGGTACTGGTTCGGCGACGACATCCGCCGGGCCGCCGAAACCGCCAGCCGCTTCAGCCACATCGTCGTGGCCGTGGCCGTCGGACTGGTGGTTGGCGCGATCCTGCTGCGCTGGTGGAAGCGCCGACGGGCCAAGCGAGCCCACCCAAATCCACCGTCAAGCCGATGACCGAGGTCGGCCGACCGAATCGCGGCAATGGAGGATCTGGGGCCCAACCCCCCTGACCGTCCCTCCCGCGCCGGCTCAGTCCAGCGAGGCCTCGTCGGGAATCTGGTCGCGCCCCTGGAACCGATCCTCCCGCAGCCCCGGGCCCACCAGCACGTTGGCCCCGATCCGGATGCCCCCCGGTACCGACGTGCCCTTGCCCACGACCGTGATGCCCCCGGCAAGGTGGCTGGGGAACGCCTGGTTGGCCCCGTCGAAGCAGTCCGAGCGCCCCACCTGGGCCCCGGCGCCCACACGAACGTCCTTGTCCAGGATGCAGCGCATCACCCGCGCCCCGGCCTCGATCGTGCAGTCGTGCAGAATGACCGAGCCGACCACGCATGCCCCGGGTCCCACCCGAACGCCGGGCGAAAGGACGCTGTCCCGCACCTCGCCGGCAATGACGCAACCCCGTCCCAGCAGCGAGTCGCTGACCTGTCCCCCGGCCTCCAGCCGCGCCGGCGGGTGATAGATCTGGCCGCGCCCAGCCATGTTCGTCCGGACCCGCCAGGCGAACAGGTCCAGTCCCGAACTCTCGGGCTGCAATGCATCCATGTTGGCGGACCAGTACGAATCCAGCGTACCAACGTCCCGCCAGTACCCCGAAAACGGATGCGCCAACACCGTGCGCCGCCCCAGCATGCCCGGAATCACGTGCGCGCCGAAGTCGTGCCGACCCACGCGACAGTTCGCGGCAAGCTCCTCGACCAGCACGTCGCTCCGGAAGATATAGACCCCCATGTTCGCGACGTTGCTGATTCGCTCCGGGGACTTTTCGACGAACCGCGTCACGTGCCTTCGGTCATCGCAAACCATGACGCCAAAGCGGTCGGTCTGGTCCCAGGGCACGGCCATCGACGCGATCGTCAGGTCGGCGCCGGCGTCGCGGTGCGCCTCCAGCATCGGCCGGTAATCCATCGAGTAGACGTGGTCGCCCGAAAGGATCAGCACGTCCCTCGGGGCCACCTGGCGCAGCCAGGCCACGTTCTGCCACACGGCATCGGCGGTTCCCTGGTACCAGTCCGAGTCGGAGCGCCCCAGGGAGGGCGGCAGCACCTTCAGCGACGCGGTGCGCCCCGACAGGTCCCAGGACTCGCCATCCCCCAGGTGTTCCATCAACGACGTCGGGCGGTACTGGGTCAGAACACCCACGTGCCGAACCCCCGAGGCCATCACGTTGGACAGGGTGAAATCGATGATCCGGTACATCCCGGCGAAAGGCACGGCCGGCTTGGCGCGCCTCGCCGCGATCAGGTTCAGGCGGCTGCCGCGACCGCCGGCCAGGATCAACGCGGCCAGTTCGGTCTTCAAGGCGCGACCTCCCCGTCGAATGCCGGCACGTCGCCCACCACTCCGCCCGGACCGATCTCGGCCCCCGCGGGCAGGATCGCGCCCCGTGCCACCTGGACCCCCTTGCCCAGGGACACCAGCGCCCCCGCCCCGTCCAGCCGCGACGCCTCGCCCAGAAGGCACGCCTTGTCCAGGACCGATCGGACCACGCGCGCCCCACGCCCCACGACGCAATCGTTCAACAGAACCGAGTCCTCGACGACGGCCCCGGCCTCGACCGTGACCCCCGGAAACAGCACGCTGTTGATCACCCGGCCGCGCACGCGGCACCCGGGCCCCAGCCAGGCGTTGCGAACCTCGGCCGACGCCGCGATGAAGGCCGGAGGCGCATCCCCGATGCCGGCCCCCTCCAGGTTCGTCAGCACGCGGTTCATCGGAACCCCGATCCCGTCCCCAATCAGTCGCATGTGGGCGTCGTGCCATGCGGACAGCGGCCGCAGGTACTCCCAGCCCCCCTCGAAGACGTACCCGAACACCCGCCCGTCGCGCACCAGTTCGGGAATCACCTCGTCGTACAGATGGAACGTGCGCCCGGTGACGGCGTTGCGGCGCACGGCCTCCGCCAGCACCTCGGCGCGAAACACATAGATCGTCATCGACGCCAGGTCCGATTGCGGCTGGGCCGGCTTCTCGGCGTAGTCCGTCACGCGGCCATCGCCGTCCAGGACGCCCACCCCGAAACGCGCGGGACGCCCCACGTCCATGCGCCGGAACACCATCGTCACGTCGGCCCCGGTCCGCCGATGCTGGTCCAGCACGGGCCGGTAGTCCATGCGATAGACATGGTCCCCCGAAAGCACCACCACGTCGCGACGCTTGTACCGTTCCAGCACGTGCAGGTTCTGGTAGACGGCGTCGGCGGTGCCCCGGTACCAGTCCCGCTCGCCGGTCGCCTCGAAGGGCGGCAGGAACATCAACTCGCGGCTGCGACCGTTGTAGTCCCAGGGTCGGCCGATGCCGACGTGGTCCATCAGCGAGTACGGCCGGTACTGGGACAGGATCCCGACCGGCTCGATCTGGGACACCGAAAGGTTCGTCAGGACGAAATCGATGACCCGATAGAAGCCCCCGAAGGGCACGGCGGCCATCGACCGCCGGGCCGTCAGGACCCCCATCGCATCGACTCGACCCCCGGCAAGCACCATGGCAAGCGCGTCATTCATGGCGCCCATGATAGCCGATCCGTCCCCCGGGGCCCAGCGACCTTTGACCCGGAAGCCGCCATGTCGCACAATCCAGCGAGGTGCAGCCCAAGGAGCCCCCCGTGCGCAACTTCTCCCTGATGCTGGCAACGCTCGCCGCCCTGGCCCTGGGGTGCGGCGGCGGTTCCGATGCCACCGACCCGGGACCGAATCCCCAGGACGTCCTGTCCGACGCCGCCGCCGAGCTGCCGCCCGCGGACACGACCGAACCGGACCCCGGCCCGCCCGAGGTCCAGGAACCGGACCCGGGGGCGACGCCCGACGGCATCGACGCGCTGGACTGTCCCTGCGATCAGGACCCGGGCCCCCAGGACGTCCCGCCCACGGACCCCGGCCCGCCCCCGTTCAATCCGCCCGAGTGCGGCACGATGACCTACGACTGGCGCGGCCTGATCCCCGGTCCCGGCGAGGCGGGCTTCGAGGCCCAACTGGACGCCAAGGCCCGGCGGATCGAGCGCTCCTGGCAGACGTTCAACGCCGACGCGATGGGGCTGAACACCGACGTCACCATCGCCCTGGCGAGCACCGCCGATCGCGACGCGATCCAGACCTGGCTGCACGAACACGACGATTGGGATTTCCAGGGGTTCTACGACAAGACGCCCCGCGAGGTCGTCACCAGCCAGCACAAGGTCGCCGGCCTGTACGGCGGCGTCGGCGCCGCGGCGGATGCGTTCCGCTACGCGGTGCTACGCGACCAGGGCTACCCCTGCGACGAGGTCGCCCAGGCACGGACCCACCTGCTGCGAGCGATCGAGGGCCTGCACACGGTCGTGGCGATCACCGGCGCCCCCGGGGTCATTGCCCGGGGAATCGCCCGCAAGGATCTGCCCGGGGACGGCCAGGCGACGACGATGCCGCTGTTCGACGGCGAGGGAAGGCCCCTGCCCCTCGAGAAGAACAACGGCACCTGGCGCGAGGACTTCTCGGACGGTGGCCAGTACCCGAACCTGATCTGGGAGGATTCGGTCAGCCGCGACATGTACGTCGGCTGGGCCGCGGCCTACGCATCGGTCTGGGAGGTCATCCGCGACGATCCCGCCTTCGACCCGGCGCTCAAGGACCGGCTGCGGGCCGACGCCCTGGCGGTGGCGCGCCAGCTCATGGTGGTCCGCGACAGCGGCTACGACCTGGAACTCCCCGACGCCGACGGTCGCACGACGCTGCACGGCTGGCTGAACGAGGCCAACATCGACGGCCAGATCTACCTGGAGGGTTTCGAGAACGGGTTCCATGCGACGATGGCCCTGGGCATCGTGGCGGCCTGGGTCTTCGTCACCGAGGACCCGGAACTGACGACCTGGCTGCGCGACGAGCTGATTGCGAAGCGGGAGCTTCCCCGGATCGTCGCCGAGCAGGCCGGGGTGCTGCTGGACATGGGCCTGAAGTCGAACTTCTCGAACTACAACATGGCGTTCACGGGGATCTGGCTGGCATTCCGGTACCTGGACGACCCGGCCGTCCTGGCGATGCTGCGCACGGCGGTCCGCGACCAGATGTACGCCCGGCCCGGCCAGAACCGCCAGCCCGACGAGATCGGCTACAGCTTCTATGACTTCATCTACGCCGCGGGCCGGGCCGGCATGAACGCCTGGTGGCCCATGGCGACCGAACCCGAGGCCGACGCGGTGGAGCGGGGCATGACGACGCTCCGGGACTACGCCGACGCGCCGTACTGGGATTTCGAGAAGCGCAACTGCCCCGACGCGGTCTGCGACTGCGACGACACGACCGTCGCCAGCAGCGAATGCACCGCCCTGGATGGAACGGCCCTGACCGTGCTGGGCTGCGTCGGCCGAAACTGCGACCTGGTCTGCGTCCAGCCGCTGCCGATGCGGACGCTGGGCCCCAGCAACTACCACTGGCGCTCCAACCCCTACATCCCGAACCGGGGGGGCAGCGGCGCGGCCCTGCTGCCCGCCGTGGACTTCCGGATCGCCTACTGGATGGGCCGCCATTTCCGCCGCCCGAATCCGTGACCCGCCCGGGAAGCCCGGCACCCTACTCCGCGTCCCCGCTGGGAGCGGCCTTTTCCAGTTCCAAAATCGTCAGTTCGACGCGCCGGTTCCGGGCACGCCCCTCCTCGGTCCCGTTGTCCGCGATGGGCCGCGCCTCGCCGAAGCCCTCGGACGCCAGCCGATCGGCGGCCACGCCCTTGCCGACCATGTAGGCCGCCACCGCCGCGGCACGACGACGGCTCAGATCCAGGTTGAACGCATCCTCCCCGATGCTGTCCGTATGGCCGTCCACCCGAACCTTGCGAATCCGCGGGTGGTCCTGCATCGTCTGGGCCAGCGCGTCCAGCAACGGGTACGACTCGGGCTTGATGGTCGCCTGCTCGAAGTCGAAGAACACCGTCCCCTCGAACTCGATCCGCTGCTCGGTCACCTTGATCTTGGGCGGCGGCGGCGGACACCCCTTGTACTCGGGCACGCCCGGCACGTCCGGACACGCATCGTCCTTGTCCAGGATCCCGTCGCCGTCCCGGTCCGGGCAGCCGCGCAGCGCCTTCGGTCCCGGGTCGTCCGGACACTCGTCCTGCGGATCCGGCACGCCGT